>NZ_JAUYNP010000164.1 GCF_030696055.1 Pseudomonas sp.
CCGCCAGCTATAAAAACAAAATCACCAACCTCTATACTTTCATATGACAATACTGAGCTGACAGGGTCGAATATTACCTTCTTTCCACAGCCACTAAACCGTGACCGGTACGTATACATAATTAGCCTAGACCAAGCTCGCCTGCACTTTTCATGCAAAGCAGCGATCATCTTAAATATTCTGCTTATCAACTTTACAATCCCGACCACAGCCCTTGCGTATCAACATAAACACCATGCGGCTCATCCAGCAAATGGAACTCTTTATGTTTAACCAGTATCACTTTCAAATCGGAAGACCTTATCCCCACCTCAAGATCGACCAAAGTCAAATTAAGACAATCACTTGGCAAATCCGAAATATTAGGCTCGATGGCCAATACTGGCCCAGAGTGAAACCCAGCAATTTTCTTTGTTATTTCAAATGCAGGGCTTTCCCGCAAATCATCAATATCAGGTTTGAAAGCCAAACCGAAGCAAGCGATGGTCACGTTTTTCGTTGTTTTCTCCGGGTTAGCCTGTAAAAAATCTGCCACTGCCAGTTTCACTTTATTAATAACCCACTCTCGCTTGCCATCATTCACTTCACGAGCAGTACGAATCAACCTGGCCTGTTCCGGGGTTTTGCTGACAATAAACCAGGGATCAACAGCTATGCAGTGACCGCCTACGCCAGGGCCAGGCTGGAGAATATTCACCCGCGGGTGCCGGTTGGCTAGGCGGATCAGCTCCCATACATTGATGTCTAGTTTGTCGCAAATGATGGACAGCTCATTCGCAAAAGCTATGTTCACGTCGCGGAAGCTATTTTCCGTCAGCTTGCACATCTCCGCGGTACGGGCGCTGGTGATGATGCACTCGCCTTCCACGAAGGTCTTGTAAAGCCTCACGGCCGCTTCCGAACATTTAGGCGTCATGCCGCCAATTACTCGGTCGTTCTGTACCAGTTCACGCAACACATGCCCAGGTAGGACTCGCTCAGGGCAGTGGGCAACGCGGATATCAGACATTTCTCCGCGGGCTTGTGGGAAGCTCAGGTCAGGGCGCGCCTCAGCCAGCCAAACAGCCATCTGCTCGGTAGCGCCTACCGGCGAGGTGGATTCGAGAATAACCAAATCGCCTTTTTTCAGTACCGGGGCAATCGCCTTGCTAGCGGATTCGATATAGCTAAGATCAGGCTCGTGGTCATCCTTAAATGGGGTCGGTACTGCAATCAGGAAAGCATCCGCTGCCTCCGGCTGACTCGTGGCGCGGAGGTAGCCCTCTGTTACGGCTGCATGGACCACCATATCCAGATCGGGCTCAACGATATGAATCTCGCCGCGATTAATGATGTCGACAGCTTTTTGATTAACGTCGACGCCAACCACTTTCTTTTTTCGAGAGGCGAATACAGCCGCGGTCGGCAAGCCGATATAACCGAGACCGATAACGGAAATAGTTTCAAACGACATGAATCTTCCCTTTAAATATCACCGGGTTGCGGGATAACGCCCTATCCTTATCCCTTAATGAGAGGGATGCAGGCACAGCATCACCCTTTAGTGACTAATGCTTCAATTATTCGCTGACAGGCTTTGCCATCCCCATAAGGGTTGTGGGCGAAGCTCATACATTCATAGGCTTTCTTGTCTGTCAGCAACCTATGCAGATTGCTGGTTATAGCCGTGACTTCGGTGCCAACCAATTTGACGGTACCAGCCTCTACAGCTTCCGGGCGCTCGGTAGTATCGCGCATCACCAGCACTGGTTTGCCGAGAGAGGGAGCCTCCTCCTGAACCCCACCAGAATCGGTAAGGATCAGATAAGCTCGATTCATCAGGTACACAAAAGGCAAGTAGTCCAGTGGTTCGATCAGGTGGATGTTGTCAACACCTGCCAGTAGGCGGTTGACCGGCTCGCGCACGTTGGGATTCAGGTGTACGGGGTAGACGATTTCCACATCAGGGAAGGCCTTGGCAGTTTCCACCAGCGCCTGGCAGATGCGCTCAAAACCACCACCGAAGCTCTCGCGACGATGACCGGTGACGAGGATCACCCGCCGCTCTTCCGGCAGGAAGCTGAACTGCTCACGGAACTGTTGTTGCAGCGGCGTATTGCTATCCAGCTTGGCCACCACCTCCAGCAGCGCATCAATTATGGTATTACCAGTCACGTAAACGTTGCCTGGGGTCACGCCTTCCCTGAGCAGATTCTGTTTTGAGGTTTCGGTCGGAGCAAAGTGTATCGCGGCCAGAGCACCCGTAAGCTTGCGGTTGGCCTCTTCCGGCCAGGGGGAATACAAATTGCCGGTACGCAGGCCTGCTTCAACGTGCGCCACCGGGATCTGCTGGTAGTAAGCGGCTAACGTGGCAGCAAACGTAGTCGCAGTATCACCGTGAACCAGTACGACATCAGGCCGGTACTGACTGAACACTTTTTTCATACCCTGCAGGATGGCGGTAGTGACGTCGGTTAAGTCCTGCCCGGGTCGCATGATATCCAGGTCGTAATCTGGCTTGAGTTCGAACAGATCGAGCACCTGATCGAGCATCTGCCGATGCTGACCGGTAACGCATACTTTCGCATCGAAACGCTCATCGGCGGCGAGAGCCAGTGCGAGAGGAGCCATTTTGATAGCCTCTGGACGCGTGCCGAACACACACAGGGTTTTTAAAGTCATTCGATTACCAAAACAGCTAAGTAGCGGTTATTTGATCATGGGATTGGCGGAAGCTGCAGCCCATCTTGCTTATGAGCCTACTATTTATGACCTTCACATCTTGCCGCTTGCTCGTGTAGCACCCGCTGCAATATATCGGCCCGTGCGATTCAGCTACTGCTTCACAGCACGCAACTCTGACGGTCATTCCCGTATCCGAGTAACAAAGCTCACTAAGCCCTTCTGATCTGTTTTTACCAAAATAGTGCCGTGCTGGTGGCCGACAAGCAGACACTTATGCCTGAGATATCCGCCTTTTGGCCCTCGGGCCGAATGCTGCTTCCTGGCATACCTTTGCTCAGACAAGCAACGAAGCGCGCATTATGCCGTTTATCCGCGGCATGGACTTGAGGTAGTTGGTGATTAGCCCTTGGAGCCCCCCGTTGCCAACGATGACGATGGCCCGCAGCGCCGTTTTGGTCGGATACTGCACATACGTAGGCAGTCGCCATAACAGCCTACTGAAGAGCAGTTGCCCAAGCCCAAAAAGGGTGGCCGCCGGATTTACTGCTGCGAGACTTCCTGATCTTAGAAGGACTGCTGGCTTCATTTTACCTCAGCGAAACAATGGAGCATGCACCCGCGCTTGGCGCGCTCAACTTGCAGCCCGAGATAAAACAGTCGAAATACTTTCTTCCACTAAGAAACTGTGTCGCAACTGCATAGCACTAGTTACCAGACTACCGCTGCGTGATCCTCCATTGAGGGATCACGCCGATGCGGCCTGCTAAGCCGTGACCAATACTGCAGACCACCCCTTACCCCTTATTCAGGCCAGTTGAGCGTTAGGTTTCCGCCGTATGAGATTACGTAACAAGGCAATAAACAAACCCAGCATGCCGCCAAGCACCAGGCCCAATGCCAGGATCAGCGCCTTTTTAGGCTTGATCGGCTGTGATGGCTCCACGGCGGTCTGATCGATAGAAACCAGCTTGAGGCTGGAAACATCCACCTTCAGGTTACGCAAGCGTGTGGCTTCCTCACGCCAGACGGCCAGGTTCGTGAGGAATAAATCTTCATTCTCGCGCTTATTGAGTACTTCAACCTGTCGGTTGTGGCGCAGCAGTTGCAGTTCCTTGGCGATCTGCGCGATGCGCGGTTCAGTGAAGTCATCGGAACGACGCTGCTGCAAAGCGTTACGTTCAGCGTCCAGCGCTTCGCTACCCATAAAGTAAAGCGGTATCTGCTGGTTGTTGATCTCGGTGCGGATCACACTGCCTTGTGCCGCACGCTCCCCTTCACCCAAAGCCGAAGGCGTGGTCGGCTTACTGATGCCCAAAGCCTTGGCGATACGGATCGCCTCATCCAGTTGAGTAATGCGGTCGTCACGGCGAGTCTTCAGTTGCTGACGCAATGCTTTCAGCTCGTCTTGCAGTTCCACCCGCTTGAGGCTATCTGCTTCTAGCAGCTTGGCAATCTGGACTTCCTTGCTCGCCTCGTAGCTGGCACGACCCGCCGCTATCTGCAATTCGAGTTGGTTTAGGCGGTTCTTGATCACCGCTTCCAGATCGGAAGCGACCCGCTCACGCTCGATCTGAACGGCATATTCGACCAAGCCATTGACAAGCGCGACACCATTGACATCCTTGGGGTAGGTCAACTGGATGCCTACATAGGCGCTCAGGTTATCGGTCTTTTTCGGGTCGGGCTGCAGCATCTTGAAGGCATTCTGATTGAAGCTTTCAAAGGTTTGCTCGAGGCTTCGGTTCGGCTGGCGCAGGGACTCGAACAGCCCTTGGTTGGCACGAAAGTAGCCCAGGCGGCTGTCATACGATTCCAAGGCAGCCCCGACGCGCTGCATGGCAACGTCAGGTGAAAGCTCATAAACACCGGTGCGATTCAGGGTATCGAGATCCTTGATTGGCGCAGGATGCAACACACTTTGCACCTGATACTCCGGAGTAGCCAAGAAAGCATAAGCCGCAGCGGCCATGCCGACCAGCAAGGTCACCAGCGTAATCAGCAGCTTTTGTTCCCAAAGCGAGTGAAATAGCTCGACCAGGTCGATTTCATCGTTCGAGGTCTGTTGTACCGCCGGGGAGATCGCATTCACGACAAAGGTCCATCTTCAAAAAGTACGGTGGATCGCCAACGGGAAAGCAGCATCGGTGGAGACCAGCCGTTGCGCTGCCGCTTGCCCTGGAGCAACTGAGTACAGGGCAAGAACCCTTGCCGCTAGCGTAGATTTCGCTGCATTGTGCCAGCTAAGGGGCACATGACAAGTCTTGACAAAGATTTAGTGAGCGCACGCTGACTAATGGAACTCTCGTGGTAATCCCGCCGCCCTGATACCCACAAACAACTCTGCCTTCTTCCCCCTCACTTACACAGGACGCGGACAATGACAAAGGGGTGTCCGAGATATGGTTGCTGACTTCAGTGCAGCACTTAATCCGGAGGCTGATCATTACGCAAGAACGAGCCTAACTGCATACGCGCGGGAATAGAAGAGGAGAAACGGCAATAGCTGGACAAACAAACGATCAAGCAACCGCGCACGCTAATATCTCGGCAGAGAACCAACTGAGCTGGAGCCGAATTTCAAGACTGGCCCGCTGCCTCACGCTCACTCATCTTCATTTACCCGGTCGCGCAGTTCCTTACCAGGCTTAAAATGCGGCACGAATTTGCCATCAAGCCGCACTGAATCACCAGTCTTCGGATTACGCCCCACACGCGGTGCACGGTAGTGCAACGAGAAGCTGCCGAAGCCACGGATTTCGATGCGATCACCGGTCGACAATGCCTGGGACATCTGCTCCAGCATGGTCTTGATGGCCAGCTCGACATCCTTGGACGAGAGCTGGCCCTGATGGGTAACGATGCGTTCGATCAACTCCGACTTGGTCATGGTTTTCCCTTCGTTTTCAAGCGGCTAGATCACTAGATAGAACGGTTTTAGCATGCCAGGTCAGTTTTGAACAGCCTATAAAACAAGGCGTTAGGAAAAAGCAATACTCAGGCAAAGGTCAGAAACGCTCCCGCAGTCAGCGGGGCCCTGCCCCACGAGACATCACATATTGCCAGCGAATCCCACCACCCCACAGCAGTGCAGACCGCGCACCCTGGAATATTCAGTAACCCGCGACAGGCCGGCCTTAGCGGCGAGAAGCCCCATCACAGCCCCCTTAACTCCAAACAACACAAATCACGGACACAAAAAAGGGCGACCGAAGTCGCCCTTTTTCTGGATTACCTGAACTTAGTTCTGGTTTTCCATTTGCGCACGGATCAGATCACCGATGGTGGTCGGACCAGCAGTTTCAACTTCCTGCTTGCGCATTTCTTTGATGGCTTCTTTTTCGTCTTCAACGTCTTTCGACTTGACCGACAAGCTAATTACGCGGCTCTTACGGTCAACGCTGCTGATCTTGGCTTCTACTTCTTCGCCTTCTTTCAGCACGTTGCGCGCGTCTTCAACGCGGTCACGGCTGATTTCGGAGGCTTTCAGAGTGGCTTCGATGCCATCGGCCAGGGTGATGATTGCGCCCTTGGCGTCAACTTCTTTAACGATGCCGCGCACGATGGTGCCTTTATCGTTAACAGCAACGTAGTCGGAGAACGGGTCTTCTTCCAGCTGCTTGATGCCGAGGGAAATGCGCTCACGCTCCGGATCAACGGAGAGGATAACGGTTTCCAGCTCGTCGCCCTTTTTGAAGCGGCGTACAGCTTCTTCGCCTACTTCGTTCCAGGAGATGTCGGACAGGTGAACCAGGCCGTCGATGCCGCCATCCAGACCAATGAAGATACCGAAATCGGTGATCGACTTGATGGTGCCGGAGATCTTGTCGCCCTTGTTGAACTGACCGGAGAAAT
>NZ_JAUYNP010000169.1 GCF_030696055.1 Pseudomonas sp.
GGTAACTGCGGGCTGTCGAATAAACGAATCAGGGCAACACGTGGGCGTTCGCCACTATCGAACCAGTGCCGGGTGCCGGCGGGCAGCACGACCAGGTCGTTCTTCTCGCACAGCAGGGCATAGACATAATCGTCTATATGCAGGCTGAGCAGGCCGCGCCCCGCCACGCAATAACGCAGCTGCGCCACCGCACAGCGTTGCTCCTTGCACAGGCTGACGCGCAGCTCGCTGTTTAGCCCCCGTTCATCGCACAGGCTGAGCACATCCACGCTGGCATAGCCGTACTCGCCGATCAGCTGGTCGAGCTGCACCCGGCAGGCGGTCAGCACATCATCCTGGCTGGCGCCGGCAAGCACCGGTTGTGCGACCTGCAACTGGGCAAACTGCACGCCGACCGCGGCCAGGGTGCTGGCGATGTCCTCGGCGTGGGTCAGCATCTTGTTCGGCACATCAGGCGAGGACTGGTGGTAGACGGTCAGGCTGCTCATGGTCGGGGTCTCGTATTCTCAAAAATAGGTGCAAGACGTGCATTGGCAGGCTTGGGTCTGGCGCAGGGCCGCATTTAAGGCCGTTCATCCTGCATATGGGTGGCGGTGATGGCGGCAGCCGCCAAGGCGATCAGGCTGGCGATGGCAAAGGTCCAGGCCGGCCCAAGCGTGTTCCAACTGTACCCGGAATACAGCGCGCCCAAGGCGCCGCCCACCCCGGCCAAGGTGGCATACAGGGCCTGGCCCTGGCCTTGCTGGCGGTCGGCAAAACTGCGCTGAACGAAGTGAATGGCCGCCGCGTGAAAACTGCCGAAGGTTGCCGCATGCAGCAACTGGGCGAACAGCAACACCGGCAGATGATCGGCCAAACTGCCCAGCAGTAACCAGCGTACGGCGGTGATCAGAAAACTGGCCAGCAACACGCTGCGCAGCGAAAAACGTGCGAGCAGCTTGGCCATGACCATAAACAGCACGATTTCGGCCAGCACACCCAGGGCCCAGAGTTGGCCGATCAACCCGCGCGAGTAGCCCAGGCCCTCCAGGTGCAGGGTCAGAAAGGTGTAGTAAGGGCCGTTGCTCAGCTGCATCAAGCCGACGCTGAGGTAGAAGGCGAGAATCCCCGGCCGGCGCAATTGCTGGATAAAGCCGCCCTCGCCCAAGGTATTCGGGCGCATCTGCGGTTGGGCGTTGGGCACCCACCAGCTGCTCAGCACTATGCCGCCCATCAGCACAATCAAGGCCCAGGGATAGGCATCCAGGCTGAGCAGCTCGAACAGCTTGCCCAAACCCACCACCGCCACGATAAAGCCGATGCTGCCCCACAGGCGAATCTGGCTATAGCGCGCGGCCTGTTCCTGCAGATGGGCAAAGGTGATTACCTCAAACTGCGGCAGCACCGCGTGCCAGAAGAAGGCGTGCAGCGCCATGATCAGCGCCAACCAGGCATAGCTCTGGCTGATAAAGATGCCGGCGAAACACAGCAAGGTACAGAACGCGCCGAACCGTACTATGGCCAACCGCCGCCCGCTGTAATCGCCCAGCCAGCCCCAGATATTCGGCGCGACGCAGCGCATCAGCATGGGAATGGCGACCAGCTCACCGATACGCGCGGCGGAAAAGCCCAGATGATCGAAGTACAGCGCCAGAAAGGGCGCGGTGGCGCCCAGCAGCGAAAAGTAAAAGAAGTAGAAGCCGGATAGACGCCAATAGGGCAACACGGAAGGCATGGCTTACCCAGGCGTAGGTTGGGTTGAGCGCAGCGAAGCCCAACGGCGTTCGGCTCGACAACCTGGATTCAAGATCCAGCGCGCGCTGGGCTTCGTCGCAAGCTCCTCAGCCCAACCTACGGCTTTCACAGCTGGCCCAGCACCGGGGTAGCGACCCGCACATCGGCATTCTGCGCGCGGTGGCGCAGCAGGTGATCCATCAGCACTATGGCCATCATCGCCTCGGCGATCGGGGTGGCGCGGATGCCGACGCAAGGGTCGTGGCGGCCCTTGGTGATGATCTCCACCGGGTTGCCGTGGATGTCGATGGAGCGCCCCGGCGTGGTGATGCTGGAGGTGGGCTTGAGCGCCAGGTGCGCGACTATCGGTTGACCGGATGAAATCCCGCCGAGGATGCCGCCGGCGTTATTCGACAGGAAACCTTCCGGCGTCATCTCGTCGCGGTGCTCGGTGCCGCGCTGGGCAATGCTGGCGAAGCCGGCGCCGATTTCCACGCCCTTGACCGCGTTGATGCTCATCAGCGCATGGGCCAGTTCGGCGTCCAGGCGGTCGAAGATCGGCTCGCCCAGCCCCGGCATCACCCCTTCGGCGACTACTGTGATCTTCGCCCCGACCGAATCTTGATCGCGGCGCAGCTGGTCCATATAGGCTTCCAGCTCGGGCACCTTGTCCGGGTCGGGGCTGAAGAAGGCGTTCTGCTCGACGGACTCCCAGCTCTTGAACGGGATTTCGATGGGGCCCAACTGACTCATATAGCCGCGAATGACGATGCCCTGGGTCGCCAGGTACTTCTTGGCGATGGCGCCGGCGGCCACGCGCATGGCGGTCTCACGGGCGGAGCTGCGGCCGCCGCCACGGTAGTCGCGGATGCCGTACTTGTGGTGGTAGCTGTAGTCGGCGTGGGCTGGGCGGAAGGAATCCTTGATCGCCGAGTAATCCTTGGACTTCTGATCGGTATTACGGATCAGCAGGCCGATGGCGCAACCGGTGGTCTTGCCTTCGAAGACCCCGGCGAGGATTTCCACCACATCGTCTTCCTGACGCTGGGTAGTGTGCCGGCTGGTGCCGGGCTTGCGCCGGTCGAGGTCGCGCTGCAGGTCTTCCAGGCTCAGTTCCAGCCCCGGCGGGCAGCCGTCCACGATGGCGACCAGCGCCGGGCCGTGGCTTTCGCCAGCGGTGGTGACAGTGAACAGCTTGCCGTAGGTATTGCCGGACATGTGCAAAAGGCTCCGCGAGAATCGACCACGAGCCTGCCGCTCACACGCGCCAGGCCTAGTTAATTAAGGCGGCGAGTATACCCCCCGCATCCATTGAGTTCACCCTCGAACCTTAGCGGCGGGCTAACGTCCAACCCATTCCCCCAGCGCAGTAACCAGCCATGTTGCGAGCCCTTCTGTTGACCCTTCCCCTGCTTGCCGGGCTGGCCCAGGCCGCGCCTTACACTATCGCGCAGCGCGCGGTCAGCCTGGACACCAGCCAGGGCCGACTCCATGGCACCTTGGTGCAACCGCGTAGCAGCGAACCCGTGGCAGTCGCGCTGCTGATCGCCGGCTCCGGGCCGACCGACCGCGATGGCAACAATCCCGCTGGCGGGCATAACGACAGCCTGAAGAAACTGGCGCAGAGCCTGGCCAAACAGGGCATCGCCAGCCTGCGCTACGACAAGCGCGGAGTTGCCGCCAGCCGCGCGACCACCCCGGACGAGCGCGACCTGAGCGTCGAAGGCTATGTGGCCGATGCAGTGGCCTGGAGCCGCTTGCTCAAGGCCGACCCGGCGTTCAATCGCCTGATCCTGATCGGCCACAGCGAGGGCGCGCTGATCGCCAGCCTGGCCGCCGCCCAAGCCGGGGCCGATGCCCTGGTGTCGCTGGCAGGCAGTTCGCGGCCAATAGATCGAGTGCTGCGCGAGCAGCTGTCCTATCGCCTGCCGCCCAAGCTGTTGGCGCAGAGCCATCTGCTGCTCGACCGCTTGCTGGCCGGGCAACAGACCGAGCAGGTGCCCGATCAGCTCTTGTTCTTGTTCAGGCCCAGCGTGCAGCCCTATCTGATCTCGTTGTTCAGGCAAGACCCCAGCGCGGCTTTTGCCCGCTTAGCCATACCGGCGCTGATCGTTCAGGGCAGTCACGATATCCAGGTCGGCGTCGCCGATGCCGAGGCGCTCAAGGCCGCCAAACCTGACGCCGAGCTGCTGCTAATCCCCGCCATGAACCATGTGCTGCGCATAGTGCCGTTGGCTATGCCGGCGCAACTGGCCAGCTACGACAACCCTCGGCTACCGTTGGCGGGAGGCTTAAGCGCACAGATCGCCGGCTTTATCCAGCGCAGCGGCCACGTACCAGCCTCCAGATAAGTGCGGGTCAGCCGATAAGCGCATTAACAGGCGGCATTTAGGACCGCCAGCGCACCCCAGGACCGCCGCTTATGACCGACAGCCCAGCGCCGCAAGCCCCTGCACAAGCTGCTGCGCCAAACCAACCGCCGGCTGCGCAAGCGCATCCCTGGGCCGAGCTGGGTCCGGAGCAGTTTCACCTGCTGCGCCTGGCGCCTCTGCCAACCGACCGCCATACCGGCTCGCGGCCGTTGCGTTTTATCCAGCTGGGCCGGGTGGAGCGCCAGGGCAAAGACCTGAGCCTGTTGCGCCTGACCCTGCAACTGCCGAATCAACACCTGCGCAAAGAGCAGAATGTGCTGGAAGTCTGGGCCGATCACCGCAGCCAGGAAGTGCGTTTCGGCCCGGAACAAGGCCTGCATCTGGAGCCGGAAAACCGCGGCCTGGGGCGCTTCCTGCTGGCCCAGGGCATCGCCTGGGCGCGACAACAGCATGCCCACTACCAGATCGAAGGCGCCGCCCTTGCGGCCAAGGACGCCTTGAGCGAAGAGAGTCGCGCCCGCCGCGACCACTGCCTGCAAGCCCAGGGCTTTGTCGTCGACTACCTCGACCCGCTGCAACTCAAGGCACGCTACAGCGCCCCCGGAGTCAGTGCACTGCACAGCGACTGGCCCACTGAAAAGGTGCAGATAGTCGAGTTGCTCGACGCCGCCAGCATGCTGCAACAAGCCGATCAGAACCTGCGCGAGCAGGACGTAAAAATCCGCAAATTCAGCGAGCGCATCGATCGGCTTAAACGCGAAGACGGCAACCTGCGTTTCACCATTACCTGCCTGCTCGTATTCTGTGTGTTTCAGGCCGGGTTGCTGATCTGGATCGCCACGCGCTAAACGCGCCTGACTGAAATCCCTACAGCTGGGCCGCCAAGCGCGCCCGCCGGCTGCGCAGACTAGCCAGCAGCGAGGGGCCCAGGGCAGTCAGCGCCGAACCCAAGACGACCAGCACCGCGCCGCCGTAGGCAATCCAGTTGATCTGCTCGGGTTGCACATGCTCCGGCCACCAGCTGGCGGCCAGCGCCACCGAGCCGAAGGTGACCAGCGGCGTGATGGCCAGGGCCGCGCTGACCCGCGACGCCTCCCAGTGCGCCAAAGCCTCGGCGAAAGCGCCATAGGCCACCAAGGTGTTCAGGCAACAGGCGAACAACAGCCAGCCTTGCAGCGGACTGAGCTGCAAGGCCTGCAGCGGCTGCGCCCAGGGCGTCAGCAACAAGGCACACGCCAGGTAGATCACCATCATCACCTGCAACGAATTCCACAGGCTGAGCAGCTGCTTCTGCGCCAGGCCGTAGAAGGTCCAGACAAAAGCCGCCAGCAACACGATCAGCACCCCGGCGGTGTAGTCCGTCAGGGAGGTCAGCAACTCCGCCAGGCGCTGATTGAAGAACAAGCCGAAACCTATCAGCAGAATCGCCAGCCCGACGCCCTGGCCGATGCTGAAACGCTCGCGAAAGACAAACAGACTGCTGATCAGCAACAGGATGGGCGCGACCTGGATCACCAGCTGGGTGGTGCCCGGGCTCAGCAGCTTCAGGCCGATCAGATACAGCACATAGTTGCCGCACAACCCGGCAATCGCCAACGCCAGCAACCAAGCCCCCTTTTTACCGAGCCGACGAAAAGGCGGCAAACGTCTGCTGGCGGCCAGATAGGCCAGCAGAATCGAGCCCGCCACCAGCAGGCGATACCAGGTCACAGTGACGGGGTCCATCACCTGCAGCACTTCTTTCAGCTTGATCGGCAGCACGCCCCAGAGCACCGCGGTGACCAGCGCGAGGAACATGCCATAAAGCCAGCGCCCGGAAGAGATATGCATAACAACCTCGGTGATGCGTCGCGGCCAGGCCCCAGATCGAGCAGGCTGGCGGCGCAAAACAGCATTCTAGGCCACCGTCGGCCAGCGCTACAGCCACAGTTCAGTACGGCTAAGCCGCAGAACTGTATCTATGACCGCAATGACATCGGCACAAAGTTGACGTCAAAATCACTAAAATCCGGCTAAAGCATTGATAAGAATCGACTAACTCGACCATTTGTCGCCAATCTCAACACTCATTCGAGAGGCTATTAGACTCAAACAATTGGCTTCTATTGTGGGAGGGTTGAGCATGTTCGGTCAGCGCAATGTAGATCCAAACCCGGGCACGCATTACCGCTGCGAGCGAGTCAGCGCGGTCAACGGCCAATACTTCTTCTCCACCCGAGAAGGCACGCTGGAAGGCCCCTATTTCACCCGCGTCGATGCGATACACGGGATAGATGCCTATATCAACCGCATGCAAGTAGCCAGTGCGCTCTACGCCCTGGCCGGCCGCTAGCCCGCTGACAGCATAAAAAACCCCGGCGCAGGCAAGCTGCGCCGGGGTTTCTTTTTTACGAATGACGACTCTGCCGACTGCAGGTGCCCTTAGCGCACCGCCTCGAACAAACCTGTCGCGCCCATCCCGCCGCCCACGCACATGGTGACCACACCGTAGCGCAGGTTGCGCCGCTGCAACTCACGCACCAGATGACCGACCTGGCGCGAGCCGGTCATGCCGAACGGGTGGCCGATGGAGATGGCGCCGCCGTTGACGTTGTACTTGGCGTTGTCGATTTCCAGGCGGTCGCGGGCATACAGGCACTGCGAGGCGAAGGCTTCGTTGAGTTCCCACAGGTCGATATCGGCAACGCTCAGCCCTCTGGCCTTGAGCAGCTTCGGCACCGAGAACACCGGGCCAATGCCCATCTCATCCGGCTCGCAACCGGCGACCACAAAGCCGCGGAAGAAGGCTTTCGGCTTGAGGCCCAGCTCGATGGCTTTTTCCAGGCTCATGACCAGGGTCATGGAGGCGCCATCGGACAGCTGCGAGGCGTTGCCGGCGGTGACCGAGCCATCGTCGGCGAAGACCGGCTTAAGCGCGCTGAGGCTTTCGATGGTGGTGTCGGCACGGTTGCAGTCATCCCGATCGACCACGCCCTCGACCAGTTTCTTCTCACCCGTGGCCTTGTCTTCGACCAGATACTTGACCGCCATCGGCACTATTTCGTCATCGAACAGGCCTTCGGCCTGGGCCCGTGCGGTGCGCTGCTGGCTTTGCAGGGCATAGGCATCCTGGGCTTCGCGGCTGACGTTGTAGCGCCGCGCCACGGTCTCGGCAGTCTGGCCCATGGGGTAGTAGATACCCGGCACATCCTTCTGCAGTATGGGGTTGAACAGCTTGTCGGTGTTCATGCTCTTCATCGTCATGGTGATCGACTCGACACCACCGGCGACTATGATATCGCTGCAGCCCGAGGCCACCTGGTTGGCCGCGATGGCGATGGCCTGCAGGCCCGATGAGCAGAAACGGTTGAGAGTCATACCCGCCACCTGGGTGCCCAGGCCGGACAACACCGCCACATTACGGCCGATGTTCATGCCCTGCGCGCCTTCGTTGGAGCCGGCGCCGACTATGCAATCATCCACCAAGGCCGGGTCTATCCCAGTGCGCGCCAACAGTGCATTGACGCAATGGGCCGCCATGTCGTCTGGACGGGTCTGGTTGAACTTGCCACGGAAGGACTTGGCCAGACCAGTCCGTACACTGTCCACTATCACCACTTCACGCATGCCGCACCTCATTGTTGTTGGCGTTGAATTAGGCTGAGAATAAGACCGAACAATCCAGGCCGGCGACAATCATTCAGCAGACGTATGCGCAACCATCGTATCGACCACGCCAGCCAGCCCAGCACCGCGATCTCGCTCCAGCAACGCTGGGTTACGGCGCGCAGCGCATTTCGGCAGCCCCTGGGTAGCGCAATACGCGCCTAACCCAGCCTACGCCCGGCTCTTTCAATCCCTGGCGAACGCCGCTTCCAAGGCCTGGTTGAGGGTGCGTAGCACCTTGATCCGGGCGAAGCGTTTGTCGTTGGCTTCCACCAGGGTCCAGGGCGCGATCTCGCTGCTGGTGCGGTCGACCATATCGCCCACCGCATCGCCATACAGCGGCCATTTCTCGCGGTTGCGCCAGTCTTCTTCGGTGATCTTGAAACGCTTGAAGGGAATCTGCTCGCGGGCCTTAAAGCGTGCCAACTGGGCCTCCTGATCGATCGACAGCCAGAACTTCACCAACACCACGCCGGCCTCGCTCAGCTGCTCCTCGAAATCATTGATCTCGCTGTAGGCGCGCAACCAGTCGGCCGGACTGCAAAAGCCCTCGACCCGCTCGACCAGCACCCGTCCATACCAGGAACGGTCGAACAGCGTGAACTTGCCGCGCGCCGGGATATGCCGCCAGAAACGCCACAGATAGGGTTGCGCGCGCTCCTCCTCGGTGGGCGCGGCCACCGGCACTATGCGGTACTGGCGTGGATCGAGCGCGCCTATCACCCGGCGAATCGCCCCGCCCTTGCCGGCCGCATCATCGCCTTCGAATACCGCCACCAACGAATGCTTGCGCATGCGCTTGTCGCGCATCAGCCCGGACAGCCGCGCCTGCTCGATGACCAGTTGCTCGTCATAAGCGCCTTTGTCCAAGGTTTGACTCATATCCAGGCTGTCGAGCAGGCCGCGGTTGTCCAGGCTCGAGGTCAGCGGCGCCGCATGGGGTTGGGGAATGGGCCGGGCCTGAGCCTCGAGCGCCGCCTGCAAGCCATCGAGCAGGATGCGCCCGACCGTCAGGCTGCGGTAATACTCGTCCACGCCCTCCACCACATACCAGGGCGCATAGTCGCGGCTGCTGCGGCGTAACACCCGTTCGCCAAACTTGACGTACTTGTCATAGGTTTTCGATTGCTGCCAGTCCAGCGGGCTGATCCGCCAGCTGTGCAGCGGGTCGTCCTGCAAGGCCTTGAGCCGCGCCTTCATGCGCTGCTTGGACAGGTGAAACCAGAACTTGAAGATCAGCGTGCCTTCGTCACAGAGCATGCGCTCCAGGCCCAGGGTGCCGTCGATAGCCTGATCCAGCACGGCATTCTTGATCCGCCCATGCACCCGCCCCTGGAGCATCTGACTGTACCAGTTGCCAAAAAAAATCCCGATGCGCCCCTTGGGCGGCAATTGGCGCCAGTAGCGCCAGGCCGGCGGCCGGGCCAACTCTTCATCGGTCTGCTGATCGAAGGTGCTGACCTGAATCAGCCGCGCATCCATCCACTCGTTGAGCAGCTTGACCGTCTCGCCCTTGCCCGCCCCTTCGACGCCATTGATCAGGATGATCACGGCAAAACGACCCTGCTGCTGCAACTCGTATTGCGCTTCCAGCAGGGCTTCGCGCAGCGCCGGCACCTCGGCGTCAAAGGTCTCCTTATCGATGGCGTGACCAATCTCGGCAGACTCGAACATAGCCAACTCCCTGACATGATCTGCTGAGCCTAGCGGATCGACACTGGCTTTGTCCGAGGCAGCCATACATTGGGCTAGAATGCGCGCCTGCGCTATTTGGTACCCAGCATGTCCGATACATCTGATACCCATCAACAAGCAAGCCTCGACTGGGATAAGCAGGGCCAACCCCTCTCCAGCCAGTTCGCCGACGTGTACTTCTCCAACGAGAACGGCCTGGAAGAAACCCGCTATGTGTTTCTCGCCAATAACCAGCTGCCGGAGCGTTTCGCCGCCCTGAGTGCCGGCGAACAACTGGTGATTGGCGAAACCGGCTTCGGCACCGGCCTGAATTTCCTCTGCGCCTGGCAGTTGTTCGAGCAACAGGCCGCTCCCGGTACGCGCCTGCACTTTGTCAGCGTGGAAAAATATCCGCTGAGCCGTGCCGACCTGCAGCGCGCCCTGGCCTTATGGCCACAACTGGCGCCCCAGGCCGAGCCATTACTGGCGCAATACGTGGCGCTGCACCCGGGCTTTCAGCGCCTGGTATTCGCCGGCGGACGGATCATCCTGACCCTGCTGATCGGCGACGCCCTGGAGCTGTTCGGCCAGCTGGACGCCAAGGTCGACGCCTGGTTTCTCGACGGTTTCGCCCCGGCCAAGAACCCGGACATGTGGACGCCGGAGCTATTTGCCGAGCTGGCCAGGTTATCCAAAGCCAGTACGACCCTGGGCACCTTTACCAGCACCGGTTATGTGCGCCGTCGCCTGAACGAGGCCGGCTTCAAGATGAAGCGCGTGCCGGGTCTGGGAAAAAAATGGGAAGTGCTTAAAGGCGGTTTTATCGGCACACCTGAGACTGCCGATAAACCCTGGTTTGCCCGCCCGCCTCAGCCTGCCGGCGCACGCCATGCGCTGGTGATTGGCGCAGGCCTGGCCGGTTGCGCCACTGCGTCCAGCCTGGTCCAGCGCGGCTGGCGGGTGACCCTGCTGGAACGGCATGCCGCCATCGCCCAGGAAGCCTCAGGCAATCCGCAAGGGGTTCTTTACCTCAAACTGTCGGCCCACGGCACCACCTTGTCGCGCCTGATCGTCAGCGGTTTCGGCCATACCCGCCGACTACTGGAACAACTGCACAGAGGAACTGACTGGGACAACTGCGGCGTGCTGCAACTGGCCTTCGACGCCAAGGAGGCGCAGCGCCAGGCCCAACTGGCCGCCGTCTTCCCCGCCGACTTGCTGTGCGCCCTGGATAAAACCGCCGCCGAGGAACAGGCCGGGATAACCCTGCCGGCTGGTGGCCTGTTCTATCCACAAGCAGGCTGGGTGCATCCGCCGGCGCTCTGCGCGCTACTGAGCCAACAGCCGGCTATCCAGCTGCAACTGCATCAGGAAGCGCTGGAGCTGCGCCGCGAAGGTGACAGCTGGCAAGCCTGGAATGGCGAGCAGTTGCTGGCCAGCGCGGCCGTGGTGGTATTGGCCAGTGCTGCCGAGATCAAGCGCTTCCCCGCAGCGGCGCAGCTTCCCCTTAAGCGCATCCGCGGGCAGATCAGCCGCCTGCCGGCCACGGCCGCCAGCCGCGCGTTAAGCACGGTGCTATGCGCCGAAGGTTATATCGCCCCCGCGCGTCTGGATGAGCACACACTGGGCGCGAGCTTTGACTTCAATAGCGATGACTTGACGCCCAATAGCGCCGATCACGCGGGCAATCTGCAGTTACTGGAAGAAATCTCGCCTGAGCTTGCCTGCGCGCTAAACGCCACAACACTCGCTCCCGAACAGCTGCAAGGCCGCGCCGCCTTTCGCTGTACCAGCCCGGATTACCTGCCCATAGTCGGCCCGCTGGCCGATGCCACTGCCTTTGCCGAGGCTTATGCGGTGTTGGGCAAAGATGCCCGCCAGGTGCCGGACGCACCCTGCCCCTGGCTAGATGGCCTGTATATCAACAGCGGGCATGGCTCGCGCGGCCTGATCACCGCGCCGCTATCGGGTGAGTTGATCGCCGCCTGGCTGAACGACGAGCCACTGCCGGTCGCCCGGGATGTGGCCCAGGCCTGCCATCCCAATCGCTTCGCCTTGCGCGCCCTTATTCGCAACAAAACCTGAGCCGGAGCCGGAGCCGGAGCCGATGGCGGACAAGGCCATGTCCCCGTTGCGTGTTAGGCGATAAGCCGTAGGTTGGGTTGAGGAACACAGCGACGAACCCCAACGAGGCATGCCGCCGCCCGTTGGGCTTCGCTGCGCTCAGCGCCAACCTACCCGCGTGCGCCGGATCGCCCGAACATAGGGCTGTCGCAAGCAAAATCCGGGGCAAGCACTTGCGCCAAAGCCTCTGCAACACAGGGCTGGGGCATAGCCTTGCTAAAGGCCTCAGCCGCGCAGGCTAATACGCCAGGCGCGATGGATCTTCTGGTTGCGGGCGAAGTCCGGATCGAGGCTGGCTTCGCTGATTTCCTCGACCTGATAACGCGCCGCCAGGCTCTCATCGAGCAGAAACTTGCGGAAGTTGTTGGAGAAATACAGCACGCCGCCCGGGGCCAGGCGCGCCATGGCCAGGTCGAGCAGCTGCACATGGTCACGCTGCACATCGAACACGCCTTCCATGCGTTTGGAGTTGGAGAAGGTCGGCGGGTCAATAAAGATCAGCTCGTATTCGCCGCGATCCTCGGCCAGCCAGGTCATCACGTCGCCCTGTTCCAGCTTGTTCTTGTCCGAGTAGCCATTGAGCGACAGGTTGCGCCGCGCCCAGTCCAGGTAGGTCTTCGACAGGTCAACGCTGGTGGTGGTGCGCGCGCCGCCCTTGGCCGCATGCACAGTCGCGGTGGCGGTGTAGCAGAACAAGTTGAGGAAGCGCTTGCCAGCGGCCTCTTTCTGAATGCGCATACGCAGCGGACGATGGTCGAGGAATAGACCGGTATCCAGGTAATCGGTCAGGTTGACCAGCAGCTTTACGCCGCCCTCGCTGACTTCCATAAACTGGCCCTGGGTGGCCTGGCGCTGGTACTGCTTGGTGCCGCTCTGGCGTTCGCGGCGCTTGATCACCACTTTGCTCTTATCGACGCCCAGCGTTTGCGGAAGCGCTGCTATGGCGTCAAACATACGGGCTTTGGCTTTCTCAGGATCAATTGACTTGGGTGCGGCATATTCCTGCACATGCACCCAATCACCATATAAATCCACCGCCATGGAATATTCCGGCATGTCGGCGTCATACAGGCGGTAGCACTGCACACCTTCACGGCGCGCCCACTTGCCCAACTGCTTGAGGTTCTTCTGCAGGCGGTTGGCGAACATCTGCCCGCCTTCGCTGAGGCGCGCCTGCTCGACAACCGGGGCCGGCACCGGCTTGATCGGATTGCCGTTCTTGTTGTACTGCCGCTCTTGCGGCTCCAGCGGCGCCTTGTCAGCTTCAGCCTGCTCGCGCTCGCGTTCACGCTGCTCGGGGGTGCGTCGCTCACCGGTAACAAACTGCTCGGGTTGCACCTTGATCAGCAGCAGCTTGCACGGCAACGCACCGTTCCAGAAGGCGTACTGCTTGTGGCTGCGGATGCCCATGCGCTTGCCCAGATCCGGCGCGCCGGTAAACACCGCTGCCTCCCAGCCCAGACAGGCCTGCCGCAGACGCTCGCCGAGGTTCTGGTAGAGATACAGCAGGCTGGCTTCATCGCCCAGGCGTTCACCGTAAGGTGGGTTGCAGATCACCAGACCTTTCTGATTCTGATCCGGACGCGGCTCGAAGGTCGCGACTTCGCCCTGGTACACCTTGATCCAATGGCTCAAGCCGGCCCGTTCGATATTGTTGCGCGCCGGTTGAATCAGGCGTGGGTCGGCCTCGTAACCGCGAATCCACAGCGGCGGCTTGGCCATGCCCTCGGCGGCTCGCTGTTCGGCTTCGCTCTGCAATTTCTTCCACAGGGCCGGCACATGGCCCAGCCATTTGCTGAAGCCCCACTGCTCGCGCGTCAGATTCGGCGCGATATCGGCGGCGATCATCGCCGCTTCCACCAGGAAAGTGCCGACACCGCACATGGGGTCAGCCAGGGCGCCGCCCTCGGCGGCAATCCGCGGCCAGCCGGCGCGGATCAGCACCGCAGCGGCGAGGTTTTCCTTGAGCGGCGCGGCACCTTGCTGCAGGCGATAACCGCGCTGGTGCAGGCTGTGGCCGGACAGATCGAGGGAGAGAATCGCCTCGCCACGGTCCAGGCGCAGGTGCACGCGCATATCCGGGTTGAGCTTGTCGACCGAGGGCCGCGTGCCATCCTTCTGGCGCAGCTTGTCGACAATGGCGTCCTTGACCTTCAAGGCGCCGAAGTGGGTGTTGTCGATACCCGAGCCATTACCACTGAACTCCACCGCCAGGCTGCCGGTGGGCTCCAGATGCTCGAACCAGTCGACCTCCAGCACCCCCTCATAGAGGCTTTCGGCGTCCTGCACGGCAAACCGCTTGAGGACCAGCAACACCCGGTTGGCCAGTCGCGACCACAGGCACAGGCGGTAGGCAGTTTCCATATCGGCCAGGCCACGAATGGCCGAGGTGTGCTCGCGCGCCTCCTCAAGCCCCAGGTTGCCCGCCTCTTCAAGCAGCAGGCCTTCCAGGCCCTTGGGACAGGTGAGAAAGAGTTCGTAACGATCCGACATGGGAATATCCAGTGCCTAAGGCAATAAGCGGCGTGCGGGCAAACCGACACAGCCAAAATAAGTGACAAAAAGCCGTAGTGCGACCCTTCGTCGGAATAAACAGCAGTTGCAAGCGCAATAAATTCGCGATAGCACAACACCAGTACAACAGCCGCTAAAGCCCGCAGCATAGGCTTCAGGGCGCTTAATCATCGCCCAGAGCAGAATGGCTTATGGTCTGCCCCACAAAAATGTTACGTGCTTATGACTAAACGATCATTCACAGGCACCCGCACATTCGTTTAGAAATCTACCTAGGCCATCGCTGCAACGGTGCTGGCAAGGAGGCCCGCGACGCCGGCAGCGGACTCCGTAGGCAGAACTTTTTCTGCCTGACCTTAAAAGGTCTAAGGGACATAACAGTCAACATTGAGGGCTACACCCTCTGAGAAGACTTTAGCGTGATCCATTAGAAAGAGCTTTTTTGCGCGGCTATCAATATGGGATCCATGGTAAATCCCGCGAATTATGTCCATTCACCCTTCCGTCCGTACGCCAAGCTTGGTTAAACGGCTGGCGCGAAGGACGCGGTGATAACTGGGACGGCATGACCGGCACTGCCGGCATCCATCGACTCAACGAACTTCACGCTGTCGGCTAATTTAGGAAACCTCCGACTTCAACATGCGCGCTCCATCCGAGCGGCGGGCGCGAGCCCAGGGGCTCCCTTAGGGAGCCCTTTTTTATGGCCTGCCATCCATGGCGGCCACCCTTCGGGCCGTCGCTGCGCGACGTTAAAAATGGCTCCCGACCATTTTTTATGCCTGAGGTTTCTGCGGCAGCGCGGCAATCGCATCCACCGCCTCGCGAATCAACGCCGGTCCCTTGTAGATAAACCCGGAATAAATCTGCACCAGGCTGGCACCCGCGGCGATCTTCTCAGCCGCATGCTTGCCTTCGGTAATGCCGCCCACCGCGATAATCGGCAAACGTCCGTTCAGCTCGCTGGCCAGCACCTGGACTATATGGGTGCTCTTGTCGCGCACCGGGGCGCCGGACAAACCACCCGCCTCATCGCCCCACTCCAGCCCCTGTACGCCCTCGCGGCCCAAGGTGGTGTTAGTGGCGATCACCGCATCCATACCCGCCTCGACCAGCGCAGCCGCGACTTGCACGGTTTCCTCGTCGCTCATGTCCGGGGCGATCTTGATCGCCAGCGGCACACGCTTGCCATGCTGCTCGGCCAGGTTTTCCTGACGCTGGCGCAGGGCTTCCAGCAACTGCTTGAGCGAATCGCCAAACTGCAGGCTGCGCAGCCCCGGGGTATTCGGCGAGCTGACGTTAACGGTCACATAGCTGGCATGGCTGTAGACCTTGTCCAGGCACAGCAGGTAATCGTCCACCGCACGCTCGACCGGGGTATCGAAGTTCTTGCCGATATTGATGCCCAGCACGCCCTTGAATTTGGCGGCCTGCACTCGAGCCAGCAGGTGATCGACACCCTGGTTGTTGAAACCCATGCGATTGATGATCGCCTCGGCCTCCGGCAAGCGGAACAAACGGGGTTTTGGATTACCCGGCTGTGGCCGCGGAGTAACCGTACCTATTTCGACAAAACCGAAGCCGAGCTGGGCGAAGCCGTCGATGGCATCGCCGTTCTTGTCCAGGCCAGCAGCCAACCCCACCGGATTGGGGAAATCCAACCCCATGACCTTGACCGGCAACGCCGCCGGACTCTTGCTCAGCAAGCCATTCAAGCCCAGGCGACCGCCCGCACCGATCAGATCGATGGACAGTTCGTGGGAGGTTTCCGGGGACAGTTTGAATAGCAGCTCGCGGGCCAGGGTATACATGGGCAGGCT
>NZ_JAUYNP010000172.1 GCF_030696055.1 Pseudomonas sp.
CGGCCGCTGCCCAGCTCGATCCTGGCGCTGACCATCCAGGGCGAGGACGTGGAAGAAAGCGGCCTGGTCTGGGAAGTTGCCGATGCCGACTGCTGGACTTACCCGCTGCCCGGCAGCCTGTGCCTGCAACCCTGGCGCAGCGTGCCCACCGGCCAGTTGCAGGTGAGCATGCACCCGACCCAGGGCCTGCCGGCCAGCCCGGCCGACCCGCGGCATGTGCTGGTGCGCGCCATCGACCGACTCAAGGCCGACGGCTACCACCCGGTGATGGCGGTGGAGCTGGAGTTCTACCTGCTGGACCAGCAGCGCGACGCCAACGGCCGCCCGCAGCCGGCGCTGCAGATGAACGGCGTGCGCCCGCAAGCGCCGCAGGTCTATGGCGTGTACGAGCTGGAACAACTGCAGCCGTTCCTCGACGACCTCTACGCCGCCTGCGAGGTGCAGGGCCTGCCGGTGCGCACGGCGATCTCCGAGTACGCCCCCGGCCAGCTCGAACTGACCCTGGAACACCGCTTCGACGCGCTGCAAGCCATAGACGAAGGCGTGCGCTACAAGCGCCTGGTCAAGGGCGTGGCCAACAAGCACGGGCTGCAGGCCTGCTTTATGGCCAAGCCGTTCGGCGACCTGGCCGGCAGCGGCCTGCATCTGCACGTCAGTTTGGCCGATGAGCAGGGCAGTAATCTGATGGCCAGCGAGCTCTCTGACCTTGAAGGCAGGCAGGGCACGCTGTTAAGACATTCCATCGGCGGCATGCTGGCCACGCTGAATGACGCCCTGGCGATCTTCTGCCCCAACGCCAACTCCTTCCGCCGCTTCCAGGCCAACAGCTACGCACCGCTGGCCAAGAGCTGGGGGGTGAACAACCGTACCGTGTCGCTGCGCGTGCCCGGCGGGCCGGCCAACAGCCGGCATATCGAGCACCGCATCTGCGGCGCCGACGCCAACCCCTATCTCGCCGCCGCGGCGATCCTCGCCGGCATCCACCTGGGCATCCGCGAGCAGCTCGACCCGGGTGCGGCCATAGTCGGCAACGGCTATGAACAGGCCAGCGAGTTCCTGCCCACCGACTGGCTCACCGCCCTGCGCGCCCTGGAAAACTCCAGCTGGGCCAAGGAGGCCCTGGGTGAGGACTTTCTCAAGGTGTTCCTGGCGATCAAGCAGCGCGAATACCGCGAGTTTATGGGCGAGGTAGGCGAGCAGGACTGGCGCTGGTACCTTAGCCACGCCTAGGTCGCACTTGATCTAAGCTCAAGCGGACTAGCAGGCCGTTGAAAAGCTACTGCGCTCGGCTATGCAGCGTTGAAATCAGCCTCAGCAAGCCGCTTGCGGCTAACGCGCTTCAGTGCGGCCCCGAAGGGCGAGTGAAACGAGTAATGCTCATGTACAACTCGTACACTCCGCTTCCTCGGCTGATTGACCAGCGAAGCTGTTACTTCGTTGCGCCTTGCCTAACCGTCGCTCGCTACACTTTTCAACGATCTGCCAAGACTGGAGAACACTGCGTCATGGCTCGATGGTTGTTGCTGGGGTTGTTACTGCTCGGCAGCCTGGCTCAGGGGGCGTCCTTGCGGGTCGGCATCGAGGCCCACGACTATTACCCCTACTACCGCGCCGAGGCGGAAGGTGTACCGAAGGGCTACGCCGTGGCTCTGTTGCAGGCCTTTGCCAAGCATGCCGGGCTGGAGCTGGAAATCCGCGCTCAGCCGATCAACCGGCTGTACCGCAACCTGCTCGAGGAGCAGAGCCTGGACCTGCTGTTTCCCGATAACCCGGCCTGGTCGCGCCAGGCCAAAACCGGCAAACAGCTCTATTACAGCGATGCGGCGATCCAGATAGTCGATGGCACCCTGGTGCTCAACGAACGCCGCGGCCAGGGTCTGGCGCGCATCCGCCAACTCGGCACGGTGCGCGGTTTCACCCCCCAGGCCTGGCAGCCGCTGCTGGCCAAGGGCGGCGTCAATCTGGTGGAAGCCCAGGATATCCAGAGCCTGATCCGCATGGTCGAACGCGGGCGGCTCGACGCCCTCTATGCCAACCCCGAGGTGGTGCGCTACCAGCTGCTGGAAATGGGCATGCCCGAGGGCCGCCTGCAACTGGATCAGCAGCTGCCGCTGGTTTACACCAGTTTCCATCTCAGCAGCCCCAGTCACCCCGAACTGATCCAGCGCTTCAACCGCTTCCTGGTCGAACAACAGGACCAACTGGCCAAACTGCGCCGCCTCTACGGCTTGCGCTAGAACGCCTAACGCCCGCGAAAACGCGCTCAACGGCTGCAAAGATGGCGCATCCATGTCACCCTAACCGCGCGGCGGCCAACTTTGCCGGCCAGATCAACCCGTGCGGAGCGCAACATGGAACACGGAAACACCCAGCTGTCGATGACCGTATTGATGACCCCGGACATGGCCAACTTCTCCGGCAATGTCCACGGCGGCACCCTGCTCAAGTACCTCGATGAAGTCGCCTATGCCTGCGCCAGCCGTTATGCCGGCTGTTATGTGGTGACCCTGTCGGTGGACCAGGTGATGTTCCGCGAACCCATCCATGTCGGCGAGCTGGTGACCTTCCTCGCTTCGGTCAACTACACCGGACGCACGTCCATGGAGGTCGGCATCAAGGTGGTCACGGAAAATATCCGCGAACGCTCGGTGCGCCACACCAACAGCTGCTTCTTCACCATGGTCGCCGTGGACCAGCAGGGCCGCTCGACGGCCATCCCGCCCTTGCAACCCACCACCGCGGATGGCCAACGCCGCCACCGCCAGGCCGAGCAGCGCCGGCAGATTCGTAACGAACTGCAGCAGCGCTATCAGGCGCTCAACGCGGCGACTGAATAAGCGCTACTGCCCTCAGAGTAAACAACGCAACTGCTGCTCGGTCGGTAGCGGCCCGCTGAAACACAGACGCTGGTGCTCGGCGTCCCACACGGGCCCCTGTTCAATAAGGATTCCCGCCCACCTGGGTCTCCAGCCCCAGCCTATTGAACAGGCTGAGCTTCGCATCCAGGTCATGCAAACGCGCCAGATAAGGGTTGAAATCCGGCGCGGCAATGTCGGCCAAGATGCTGCCGGCCGGATTATGCAAGCGGCGCAAGCCAGACCTAGGGGCCTGTCCGAGAATAGCAATTGACTGCAAATTGTAGGTTGGCGCTGAGGAACGAAGCCCAACAAAGTCAGCATGTTGGGCTTCGCGGAGCTCAGCCCAACCTACAAAAATCCGCATTCTCGGACAGCCTCCTAGAGAGGTCGAATTAGCTTATTCGTGACCGATATAGAACAGCAGCTCACGCCGCTGTGGGTGATCCTTGAGCCAGTCGCGAATTTCATCGGCGCGAGCAATCGCCTGATCACCGACCAAGCGCCCGAAGCGCTGCCGGCGTGCCTCCTCGGAAGCCTGCTGGCGCACCTTGCGCTGCCAGGCTTCGGTGAAAATGCTCGGCATCTTGTGGCTGAGCTCAAGGGCCTTGAGCAACTGCCATTCGCCGCCATCCAGCCAGGCCTCATCGCAACTGCCACAAAGATCCAGACGATTGCCACGGGTGCCGCTGATCTGGAACTTGCTCATCAGCTTGGCGCATTTGGGGCAGGTCAGCGCCTGCCGACTTTCGTTCACCCCCTCGACCTCAGCCTGCAGCGCCGGCTCCTCGCTCTGCGGCTGACGCTCGGCCCAATCGCGGTAATACAGCAGGGATACCAGGGCACCCGAGCACTGCCCACAGCCATGGGCCAACAGGCCGTCGTCGAGTTTGGTCGGTTGCAGCGTTGTAGTGCGGCAGGCGGGACAATGCATGGGAAATCCTTTTCAGGTTGAGATGCGCGGACGCTAAAGCAAGCGCTCAACAGCGGCAAGCCCAAGGCTAAGAACTGTGCGGCAGATCGGTTAAGCTCTGCCTTCTGTTGCCGGAGCCGCCATGATCGACCTGTTTGATGTGTTTCTGCTGATGCTGTTCGCCACGGCCTGCGCCTGGCTGTGGCATGCCCATGGCTTGCGCGAACGCGCCCTGAGCCTGGTGCAGCAGCACTGCGCCAAGCTCGATATCGAATTGCTCGATGGCAATGTCGCCCTGCGCAAACTCACCCTGCTGCCCGACGCCCGCGGACGCAAGCGCCTGGCGCGGGTCTACGGCTTCGAGTTCACGGTCACCGGCGAACAGCGGCATGTCGGCAGCATCGTGATGTTCGGCCAGCAGCTGGGGCGCATCGAGCTGGCGCCCTACCCCATGCTGACGCCGCAGGCAGGCCAGGTGCTCGAACACCGCGCGAAGAATGTGATCGAGCTGCAGGATTGGAAGCGCCGCCACGACCGCTTCGACGGTTAACTCGGGCGCCGCTACCAGCCTTAGCAGGCCGTTGAAAAATGTAGGCGAGGCAGCCGAGACAAGGCAAAAATAGGCGAGGAAGCGGAGTTTACGGGCTGTAAATGAGCATTCCGAGCCTGTTTTTAACGCTGTATCGGCAACGCAGGTAGTTTTTCAACGGCCTGTTAGCCGCGCTGCAGCAGGAAATTGGCCACCCGCACCGCCGTGTCCGCCGGCTGCTCCTGCATAAAGCAGTGCCCGCCCGCCACCACATGGGCGCTGATATGGCCATTACCGGCACACCAGCGCGCCACCGACTTGGCGACAAAGGGGTAGCTGCGCTGGCCGTAGAGCACCTGGGTCGGCGTCGCCACCTTGGCCAGCGAGGGCCACAGGCGCTTGGGAAAGGAGCTGAAGATTTCCGCCTCACGGCTGGGCCGGCACTTCAGTTCGACGCCCTTGTCGCTGTCTTTCAGGGCGTGCTGGATATAGGCGGCGAAGGCCTCCTCGGTCCAGCCGCGGAACATCCCCCGGCCATGCAGGGCACTGTGCGCGGCGGCGCGATCCGGCCATTCGCGGCGACGCTTGCGCGCCTTGCTCGCCAGGGTATTGCGCTGGCTCAGGCCGACCACATCGGACAGCGCCATGACCCCGATCATCGCCGGGGTGAACAGCACCGGGTCGAGCAGCACCGTGCGGCTAAACAGCTGTGGCTGCTGGGCCAGCATCAGGCTGGTCAGCACCCCGCCAAAACTATGGCCCAGGGCAAACGCCGGCGCCTCGGCGAAGGCCTTGCGGCCCTCGGCGAAGGCTTCCAGGGCCAGCTCGGCGCTGCGGTTCCAGCCATGAAAACGCCCGCCGTGGTCGCTGTCGCCATGCCCCTGCACGTCGCACAGCCACAGGTCGAAGTCCTCGGCGAGCAGCTGCAGCAGCGGCGTATAGACCCGTCCGCAATAGCCGTTGCCATGCAGAAAATGCAGCAGCGGTTTGCCCGAGGGCGGCGAATGCCAGCCGCGCAGGGTAAAACCGGCGGAACAGTCATGGGACCAGGGAAGCAATTGCATGGTCGTTATCCAGCTGAAAAGTCGGCGCAGTTTAGCAATACCCTGCGCTCAGAACCTGTTCACGATCTCGCGAGCTAGAGATAAACGGTGGCGAAAACGGCCGAGGAAGCGGAGTTTACGAGCTGTAAATGAGCATTCCGAGGTCGTTTTCAACGCCGTTTAGCCGACGCGCAGCAGATCGTGAACAGGTTCTCAGGGCAGGCGACAACGCTGAAAACCCACCTGCAAGACGGCCGCATCCTGCGCCTCGTCAAAGATCAGCTCCAGCCGCGAGTCCTTGCGCCATTCGCTGTTCTGCCAGTGCAGCGCCTGGCCATGCAGGGCGTTGGCCGAGAGCCAGCCGGCATTGGTGTGCAGCACCAGCTTGGCGCGGCGCCAGGGCAAGCCACTCAACCACTGCTGCACCTGCATCAGTTCGAAGCTCTGGCTGGGGTGCCAACGCCAGCCAATGCTCCAGCCCTCTGGCTGCTGCTGCACCTGGCAGATCGGCTCGTCCGGGCTGCGCCAGATCCGCGGTATGGCCGTAACGCCGGAAGGCAGATCATCCTGCTCCGTGCCCACCTCGGCCTGGGCGGCAAAGCCGGGCAACTGCGCCAGCGGCAGTGCGCCCTGGCTGGTCCACCGCAGCGGGCGCTGCGGCAATTGCTGCTGAATGCGCGCCCTGGTCGCGTCGTCCAACGCTTCCGCCTTGTTCAGCAGCAACAAGCCGGCACTACTCAGGGTCGCCTGCTGGCTGTCCGGCAGGGCTTCGCCGGCGGCCAGGGCCATGGCATCCAGCACCAGCACCGGCTCCTGCACCGCCAGCACGCCGGCCCAGGGTGCTTCGCCCAGCTGCTCCAGCAATTGCAGCGGATGGCCCAGGCCGGACGGCTCGATCAGCAGCCGGTCCGGCTTGGCCTGGCGCAGCAAGCGGCTCAGGCCGACCTGAAAGGGCACGCCGTTGACGCAGCACAGGCAACCGCCCGCCACTTCACCCAGGGCGATGCCGTCGTCCTCCGTCGCCAGCAGGGCGGCGTCCAGACCGATCAGGCCGAATTCATTGATCAGCACCGCCCAGCGCTCATGGGCCGGGCGCTGCGCCAGCAACTGGCGGATCAGGCTGGTCTTGCCGGCGCCCAGGGGGCCGGCGATCAGATGGGTGGGGATATTCTTCAACATGGGCCTATGGTGCGGCTTTGCGCGTGCCAGGAGAAGCCTGAGCGCTCCCGCAGACGCCATAAAAGCGCCGTGCTAGAGTCGCCGGCAAATTATTGGGGGGTGATTCGATGCGTGGTTTCGCGGTGCTGGCACTCTGCGCCTTGTCCAGTCTGGCCTGGGGCGAGGCCTGTGTGGTGCATAGCCAGGCCGAGCGCCTGGACGTCAAAGTCTGCCAGCAGAATCGCAGCATCCCACCCAACCTGTTCCGCACCGGCTTCTGCCAACCGCAACTGCAAGGGCAGAAGGTCGAAGTCGAGTTCGTCGAGCAATGCCCCGGCGGCGCCTTCGGCGTCTGCCGCAACGCCAGGGTTGGCGGCACGCCCTATCAGCAGGATGTGCACTATTACGGCGTGGCCAGCGACGCGACCTACCTCAGGCCCTTCTGCGAGAAGCAGAGCAAGGGCGTATGGATGGCGTACTAGCCTTATCCGGCCGCAACCTCCTCGACCCAGGGGCCGAACGGGTCGGGCAGCGCCAGCCAGGCGTCCTCGCCCAGGGCCATTTCCGCGTCATCGAGCAGGCAGGCATCCAGTTCGGCGGCGAGCCGGGCGAAGTCGATATTCTGGCCGATAAACACCAGCTCCTGGCGGCAATCGCCGCTCTGCGCCTCCCAGCTTCGCATGATCGCCTGCCGCCCTTCCTTATCCTGCGGCCACTGGGCTTGCGGCACGAAGCGCCACCAGCGCCCGGCACAACCATGGCGCATCAGGCCACCGGCCTGGGACCAGCTGCCGGCCTCCTGGTACTTGCTGGCCAGCCAGAAGAAACCCTTGGAGCGCAGCAGGCGGCCATTGCTCCATTCCCGATTGATAAAGCTGAAGAAACGCTCGGGATGCAGCGGCCGCCGCGCCCGGTAGACGCTGGAAGCGATGCCGTACTCCAGGCTTTCCGGGATATGCTCGCCGCGCAGCTGCTTGAGCCAGCCCGGCGCCTGGGCCGCACGCTCGAAGTCGAAGCATCCGGTATTGAGGATCTTCGAAAGCTCCACCGCGCCCATGGTCATGGGCAATATCTCGGCCCGGGTATTGAGGCCGCGCAGTATGGCGATCAGCTCTTCACGCTCATGGCCGCCGATCAGGTCGGTCTTGCTGATCAGGAGCACGTCGGCGAACTCCACCTGCTCGATCAGCAGGTCGGTGATCGAGCGCTCGTCGTCCTCGCCCAGGGTTTCGCCGCGGCTGGCCAGGCTCTCGGCCTCATGCAAGTCGCGCAGAAAGTTGACCCCGTCGACCACAGTCACCAGGCAGTCCAGACGCGCCAGGTCGGCCAGGCTCTGGCCCTGTTCGTCACGGAAGGTGAAGGTCTCGGCTACCGGCAGCGGCTCGCTGATGCCGGTGGACTCGATCAGCAGATAGTCGAAGCGACCCTCGCGGGCCAGGCGACTGACTTCCTCCAGCAGATCCTCGCGCAGGGTGCAGCAGATACAGCCGTTGCTCATTTCCACGAGCTTCTCTTCGGCGCGGTTCAGGCTGACATCGCGCTGGACTTCGCTGCCGTCGATATTGATTTCGCTCATATCGTTGACTATCACCGCGACCCTGAGGCCCTCGCGGTTTTTCAGGATATGGTTGAGCAAGGTGCTTTTGCCGGCACCGAGAAAGCCGGACAACAGGGTGACGGGTAGAGGTTCAGGCAGGGAAGTGGTCATGGCGAGGCTTCGTTGGCGTTGATTTATTTGTTATAACATAACATTAAAATCAATTGCCAAGCGACGGGCTTCTACGCGCATACCGATACAGCCCGCACAAATGGCGATAGCACTTTCAATGCTGGGTTGCCCCTATCCATTTACGGCATACCCGCCTGGTACCGCCTCCCCCAAATCAGGTGCCATCCATAGACCATTAAATTCGTGCAGGCCAGTGTTTATAGGGGTTTCACGTGGAACCACCAGGTTTAACCCCGTTATTTCTCGACCGGCTCGGGTTGTAGCCTGGGCCGTAAACGCTGTTAGATCTCTGCGACAGCAGCGTTTAATCGCCCAGGGGGGCCCCGCTCGCATTATCAGTGGTATTGCCATGCCCAGCCCACCAACCTTTACCCTGCGCACTTACCAAGCCAGCGATCTGCCGGCGCTAGTCGCGCTGTTTACTGCCTCGGTGCAGGGTTTGGCTGCCGCCCAGTATGACGCGGCGCAGCGTCTGGCCTGGGCTCCGGTGCAGGCGGATATGCAGGCCTGGCAGACTCGACTGGCTGGTTTAACCGTTCTAGTTGCCGAGGATCGCGGCAATTTAGCCGGTTTTATCGGCTTTTCTGCAGACGGCCATATCGACCTGCTGTACAGCTCGCCGCGCTATGCCCGCCAGGGGGTGGCGACGGCCTTGTATCTGCAGGCCGAGGGCGAATTAACCGCACTGGGCGTCCCGGCGCTATTTACCGAGGCCAGCCTGACGGCGCGGCCGTTCTTCGAGCGCCATGGCTTTTCTGTGGAACAGGTACAGACGCTGGAGCGTGGCGCTGTTACTTTGCAGCGCTTCGCCATGCGCAAACCCTTGCGCCCCTGCCACCTTGCACCACAGCCAGCCCCGATGGAGTAGCCATGCCCGACCTGACCCTATTCGTAATGGCGCTGGTGCTGTTGGCCGCATCGGGTTTGGGGTTATGGAGCTGGCGCAATAACGCCAGGCTCAAGCGTCTGGATCAGCGCATCCGTCAACAGAGCGAGCTGATCGAACAGATCGACAGCGTGTTGGACAACCCACAACTCAGCGAAGCCGAGCAGTTGGCCAAGAGCGAAGCGCTGCTGACCAAACTGCGGCAAACGCAAACCAAGCAGCCCTAAGAATCTGCTTACGATCTCGCGAGCTAGAGCCAGACAAGGCAAAAACAGCCGAGGAAGTGCAGTTTACGAGCTGTAAATGAGCATTCCGAGGCTGTTTTTAACGCCGGATGGCCGACGCGCAGCAGATCGTAAACAGATTCTAAGTCCCGTCCAGACAGCAGGGCATACAACCACCGCCGCCACCGCGCCCTGTAGGTACAGCTATCAGCCGCACGCAGCCGGTCCGCGCGCGCCATGCCGGCGGTCTGTTCGCTGGCGATTTGCTGACCAAACGGGCAGATCTTTACCCCTCGGGCCTCCCCCTTCGCCAAGCAATTGGCTATGGTTGCCCTATGGCCTGCGCGGTCGTGGGTACGAGAGGCTGCCTGATGAGAGTTGTTCTGCCACTGCTGGTCTACCTGACGCTTGCCCTCAGCCAGCCGCTGCACGCACAGACCTTTACCATCGGGGTCGAAGTGCAGCCCTATCTGCCCTACTCCAACGTGCAAGACGGCCAGTACCTGGGCTATGGCCGCGATCTTCTGGATGCCTTTGCCGCCCACCGGGGCCACCAATTCACCTACCGGCCGCTGCCAGTCAGGCGCCTGCTCAACGATTTTCTCGGCGGCCGGGTGGACTTCAAATACCCGGACAACCCGCGCTGGAACGCCGATCTGAAACAGGGCCATGAGGTGCACTTCAGCCTGGCGACGGCCCCGGCCATCGACGGCGTGCTGGTCAAGCCGCAGTTTCTCGGCCAGGGCAAGGCGCGCATCCACCGCCTCGGTACCCAGCGCGGCTTTACCCCTTGGCCTTTTCTGGCGGATATCCAGGCCGGACGCATCATCCTGATCCAGGCCAACCAGATCGATTCCCTGCTGGCCATGGCGCTCAGCGACCGGGTCGACGGCGTCTACCTCAACCCGCAAGTGGTCGAACAGCAGCTGCGCAGCAACGGCGCAGACGGCGACGCCCTGGTGTTCGACCCCAAGCTGGATTACCAGGATGACCACTACTTCCTCTCGAGCATCAAGCACCCCGAGGTGATCGAGCAGTTCGATGCCTTCCTCAGCAGCCAGGCCGAACTGGTGCGGGCGCTAAAACAACGCCACGGCATTCTCGAGCAGTAGCGCTAAGCCACAGTGCACAGCCGCCTGAACCCCTAGCCTGCGTCTAGCGCGCTTGCAGGTCGCCGCAATCGGCGGCAATCCAGGTCGCATGGCTCTGCATGCTGCTGCTCTTGCCGTCGTAGGTGCCGTTGACCTGGGTGGTGAACTCCTTGTCGCTGAGAAAGTGCGTTTCGCCTTCGCCCTGACCATCCGGACAGGTGAAGCGAAACTTCCACAGGCTGGCGCTGCGCTCGGTGATCTCGTTGCTGCAGCCGGAGTCGGGGTCTTGCAGGGGAAGCCGCTCGGCCTGGATCTGCTCCGCGCTTATGCAGATGCGCACGCCCTTGTCGCCCAGTTGCACACCCTGCTGCGCCATCATCTGCTCCATCATCTGGCGCTGCTCGGGCGGCAGGTCTTTCATCTGTTCGAGCATCTGCTGCATGCCCGGCGCTTCCTGGCCGTCGGCCTGCATAGGGGTCGAGCTGATTTCCCAGAGGCCGGGCTGGATATCCAGGGCCGAGGCCAGGGCCGGCAATAGGCAGAGGCTCAGGGATAGATTTTTTAACTGGGATAGGCGCATGGCAGGGCTCCAGGTAAAGCGGATCGACCCTACAAGCCTAGGCCTGCTTTCGGGAAATATCCGCACGCGCGCGTCTCCCTGGGGGTAGGGCGTATATGCCGCCAGGCTTGTCCGCCAGCTCGGGCGCAAGCGCTGGACAAGGCTGCGCCATGTCCACCCTACGCCGCGCTACCGGCGCGCTAGGGGATATGGCGCTGTAGCAGGCCGTCGCTGAGCCACTGGCGCAGCCAGGTCACCGCTTGCAGGGGCGCATGGTCGCCGTACTCGCTCAGTTGCGCGCAGAGCTCGGCGAAGCTCCATCCCTCCAGGGCCATGCCCTGCAAGGCCTTGGCTTCGCCGCGGGCCAGGCTGCGGTAGCGACTGACCAGACCGTCGCGCCAGATCAGGCATAGCTCTTCCTGCTCCAGGGCCAGGCTGCCGGGAAATTCGTCCTGCTCCTTGAGCGCCCGCCAGATCGCCAGACTGTTAAAGCGACAGGGCAGCCAGTGCACGCTGGGCACGTAGCGCAGCTGCAGGTCCGGCCAGTCTTCTGCCGGCAGCTCGGCCATCTGCGCCAGGCTAAGGGGCTGCGCGTCGGGGGTATCGAAGGCCAGGGTAAAGGCCCACTCCAGGCGCGCCAGTTCGCTCAGCGGCACGGCTTGTGCGGGCACCAGATGGCCCTCGATAAAGCTCGCCAGCTCCGCGCCCAACCAGCGCAGGCTGTAGTGCCGCGAAGGATGGGCGGCGATATAGGCGCTGCCGAGGGCGTCGAATTCGGCGTCGCCGAGCCAGCCGTGCACGGCCGTATAATCGCCGCGCAGGGCTTCCAGCAGGCGCGCGCGGTAGGCGTTGTGGTAGATCGCCAGGCCCTGCTCGGCGCTCAGCGCGGCGCTGCCGAGCAGGCTGGCGCGCAGGGCCGGATTGGGCGTGGCATCCGCGTTCAGCAGATAGGCCTCGACCTCCTGCTGCCAGTCATTCAGGCGCATTGCGGCTCCTTGTCGAACGCCACGGCGGCGCAGGCGCGGGCCTTGTCCAGTTCACCGAGCAACTCGTCCAGCGGCGGGTAATGGTCGTCGCGTTCCAGCAGGGTCGAGACCGGGCCGAGGTGGCGCAGGGTACGTTGATAGAGCTGCCAGACCGGATCGCTGACCGGCTGATCATGGGTGTCGATCAGATAACTGCCGTAGTCGCTGTGGCCGGCCAGGTGCAGCTGACGCACGCGCTGCGCCGGCAGGCCGCTGATAAAGTCCCAGGGATCGAAACTGTGGTTGCGTGCGCTGACATAGACGTTGTTGACGTCCAGCAGCAGCTCGCAACCGCTCAATTCGCTCAAGGCGGCGAGAAATTGCCATTCGGTGAATTGATCGTCGGCGCTGCGCAAGTAACTGGAGACGTTCTCCAGCACCAGCGGACGTTCGAGCACCTCCTGCACCTGACGCACCCGCGTGGCCACATGCAGCAGGCTTTCCTCGGTGTAGGGCAACGGCAACAGGTCGTGCAGCTGGTGGGCGTTGCCGCGGCTCCAGCACAGGTGATCGGAGATCCACGCCGGCTGCACCCGCGCCGCCAGTTGCTTAAGGCGGTTTAAATAATCAAGGTCCAGCTGATGCGGGCCGCCGATCGACAGCGACACGCCATGCATCACCAGCGGGTAATGTTCGCCTATGGCGTCCAGGTAGTAGAGGGCCTTGCCGCCCTCCACCAGGTAATTTTCCGAGACTATCTCGAACCAGTCGATCGCCGGCCGTTGTTCGAGAATGGCTTGGTAATAGGCACTGCGCAGGCCCAGGCCAAAGCCCAGGTTGTCGGGTGGGTTGTGCATGCTCGGCTCCTCGTTAGCGATACGGGGCGACCGGCACAGGGCCGCCCCGATGCACTTATTCGCCGACTGTGCCTTTAGCGTTGTTGCATTCGGCCAGGGTCATCGACTTGAAGCCCTGGCCCTTGCAGGCACCTTGGCCTTTACAGGCGTTTTGCGCGGTCTTGCAGTCGTTCTGGCCTTTGCAGGAGGTCACGCCGTAGCAATGCACCTTGGCTTCTTCAGCCACGGCGATAGTACTGGTCAGACCGGCGAACAGGGTAGCGGCGGCGAAGGCCAGAGCGGCACCGGCAGTGGCAGTAGATTTGATAGTCATGGGGTTATCCTCAAATGATCGTGGTTGACCGGGCGATTCGCGGATTTGCGTGCCGGCATTCAACTAGAGCGAGGACAACCGCTGGCGTTACAGGGCCTGGGAAAAATATCTGTGATTGCGCCCAGTATCAGGGCCGCTGCGTGCGCTTGAACAGCGCGTGCAGATCATCCAGGGCCGGTACGCTGGCCAGGCTAACCAGCAGCAGCGCCAACGGCACCGTGGATATATAGCCCAGATGCTTGAAGCCGAAGGCGCCCGTCAGGCCACCGAAGAAAAAGCCCAGCGCCAGCAGGCTCAGCACGCGCAGGCGCTCCCTATCGGCCAGCACCGGCAGCAGCTTGCCGCCTGTGCGCCGGTTCCAATACAACAGCTTGCCCAGTTCGATGCCGATATCCGTGACTATGCCGGTGATATGGGTGGTTCTGATTTCCGCATGGGACAGCTTGGTGATCAGGGCATTCTGCAGACCCATGATGAAACACAGCAGCATCACCGTCAGCGGCACGAAGAAACCCTCGATCGCGGCCAGGCTGGCGCCGAGAAAGCCGAAGCACAGCAGCAGAAAGGCCTCGAGCAGCAGCGGCAGCGCGTATTCGCTGTGCAGACGCCGGCGCCGCGCATAGTTGATCAGCACGCTCGAGCCGATAGCCCCGAGCAGAAACGACAACACCCCGCCCAAGCCGCTCCACACCAACCCATAGGCGCCCAGGGCGATATGGTCGGCCATCGCCGAAACGATGCCGGTCATATGCGAGGTGTACTGCTGCACTGCGAGAAAGCCACCGGCGTTGGTCGCCCCGGCGATAAAGGCCAGGGCCACGCCCAGCTGGCGGTTGGCCAGGGTGCTGCGTTTGCGCCCGGTCAGGCGTCGAGCATAGCGGATGGGCATAGGTCGCCTTGGGGCTGAGTGTTCGGCACTGGCTCAGATATGGATCTCTGCGCCCTTGATGCCCAGTTGCCGCAACTCCTCGATCAGCCCGTTGAGGTCGGCGAAGGATTCCACCTGCTCCTGCTGGTCGACCAGGAAAAAGCTGCGCCCCGCACCTTTCTTGAAAAACACTATCCACTCCCGGGTATTGGCCGGGTTGGCAATCACATGGGTATCGAAGAGCACGCCTTCGGCTTGCTTGCTCTTCACCTCTTCACGCTGCATGGCCGCCTCCCGGTTGTGCAGTTTGCTAAATGCCCTGGTGGTTAGAACCTGTCTCTGATCTCGCGAGCTAGAGCCAGACAAGGCAAAATCGGGCGAAAAAGCGCAGTTTACTGGCCGTAAATGAGCATTTTGAGCCCGATTTTAACGCCGTATGGCCGACGCGCAGCAGATCAGCGATAGGTTCTTACTCGACCGTGACGCTCTTTGCCAGGTTACGCGGCTGGTCGACGTCGGTGCCCTTGAGCACGGCGACATGGTAGGACAGCAGCTGCAACGGGATGGTGTAGAGAATCGGCGCCAGGGCGTCGTGGATATGCGGCATGTTCACCACATGGGTGCCCTCGCCGTTGCTCATGCCGGCCTGCTCGTCGGCGAACACCAGCAGTTCGCCGCCGCGGGCACGCACTTCCTGCAGGTTGGATTTGAGCTTTTCCAGCAGCTCGTTGTTCGGCGCCACCGTGACCACCGGCATATCGCTGTCCACCAACGCCAACGGGCCGTGCTTAAGCTCGCCGGCCGGGTAGGCCTCGGCGTGGATATAGGAGATTTCCTTGAGCTTGAGCGCGCCTTCCATGGCCACCGGATACTGCGCGCCGCGGCCGAGAAACAGCGCGTGGTGCTTCTCGGCGAACAGCTCGGAGACCTTCTCCACCACGCCGTCCATGGCCAGGGCTTCGCCCAGGCGGGTCGGCAGGCGACGCAGCTCGTCCACCAGCTCGGCTTCCAGGGCCTTGTCCAGGGTGCCGCGCACTTGGCCTATGGATAAGCACAGCAGCATCAGGGCGACCAGCTGGGTGGTGAAGGCCTTGGTCGAGGCCACGCCGATTTCCGGACCGGCCTGGGTCAGCAGGCACAGATCGGATTCACGCACCAGGGAGCTGATGCCGACGTTGCAGATGGCCAGGCTGGCCAGATAGCCCAGTTCCTTACCATTGCGCAGCGCGGCCAGGGTGTCGGCGGTTTCGCCGGACTGGGAGATGCTGACGAACAGGCTGTCCGGCTGCACCACCACCTTGCGGTAGCGGAACTCGCTGGCTACTTCGATCTGGCAGGGAATCCCGGCCAGGCCTTCGAGCCAGTAACGGGCGACCATGCCGGCGTGGTAGCTGGTGCCACAGGCGACTATCTGCACGTTCTTGACCTTGGCGAACAGCTCGGCCGCCTGCGGGCCGAAGGCCTGTACCAGCACCTGGTTGCTGCCCAAGCGACCTTCCAGGGTGCGTTGCACCACCTTGGGCTGTTCAAAGATTTCCTTCAGCATAAAGTGGCGGAACTCGCCCTTGTCGGCGGCCTCGGCGCCTTCGTGGTGCTGCACGCTGTCGCGCTCGACCGGCTGACCATCCACTGCCCAGATCTGCACGCTGTCGCGGCGGATATCGGCGATATCGCCTTCTTCCAGGTACATAAAGCGGTCGGTGACCTGACGCAGGGCCAGCTGGTCGGAGGCGAGGAAGTTCTCCCCCAGGCCCAGACCGATCACCAGCGGGCTGCCACTGCGAGCGGCCAGCAGACGATCCGGTTGCTGCGCGCTGATCACCGCCAGGCCGTAGGCGCCGTGCAGTTCCTTGACCGCCTCCTTGAGCGCGGCGGTCAGGTCGCCTAAGCGCTGCAGCTTGTGCTCGAGCAGGTGGACTATGACCTCGGTGTCGGTGTCCGAGCTGAACGCATAACCCAGGCCCTTGAGTTGGGCACGCAGCTCCTCGTGGTTTTCGATGATGCCGTTGTGCACCACCGCCAGCTCGCTGCCGGAGAAGTGCGGGTGGGCGTTGCGCTCGCTCGGCGCGCCGTGGGTAGCCCAGCGGGTGTGGGCGATGCCCAGACGGCCGGCCAGGGGCTCTTCATGCAGCGCGGCCTGCAACTCACTGACCTTGCCCACGCGGCGACAGCGTT
>NZ_JAUYNP010000189.1 GCF_030696055.1 Pseudomonas sp.
GCGATTTCGATCACGGAAACGTCGAAGGTACCGCCGCCCAAGTCGTAAACGATCACGGTGTGATCGCCCTTCGCCTTGTCCATACCGTAGGCCAGAGCGGCCGCGGTTGGTTCGTTGATGATACGTTTTACGTCCAGGCCAGCAATACGGCCGGCGTCTTTGGTGGCTTGACGCTGGCTGTCGTTGAAGTAAGCCGGAACGGTGATGACCGCTTCGGTCACTGGCTCGCCGAGGTAGTCTTCGGCGGTCTTCTTCATCTTCTTCAGAATTTCAGCCGAGATCTGCGGCGGCGCCATCTTCTGGCCATTCACTTCGACCCAGGCGTCGCCGTTGTCGGCCTTGACGATCTTGTAAGGGACCATCTGGATGTCTTTCTGTACCACTTCTTCGTCGAAACGACGACCGATCAGACGCTTCACCGCGTACAGGGTGTGGTGCGGGTTGGTCACCGCCTGACGCTTGGCCGACTGGCCGACGAGGATTTCGCCATCGTTGGCGTAAGCAATGATCGACGGCGTGGTGCGCGCGCCTTCGGCGTTCTCGATAACCTTGACGTTGCCGTTTTCCAGAATAGAGACGCAGGAGTTGGTAGTCCCCAGGTCGATACCGATAATTTTGCCCATCTTCACTCTCCCGAAACTTGGATATTCCCGCCACTGCTCGTGGGCAGCGGCGCTAGCACTAAAACGCTTGACTCTTTAATGGGGGCTGATCGCCAAATTTCAAGCCTGCTCATCAATCGAGGGCGGCGCCTCGACCGGTGCCTTGCTGACCACCACCATGGCGGGGCGCAGCAAACGACCGCTGAGCAGGTAACCCTTCTGAAACACCTTGAGCACGGAGTTGGGCTCGACATGGGTGCTTTCCTGCAGCGCCATGGCCTGATGGTGCTCAGGGTTGAACGGCGCGCCATGGGGGTCGAGCGCCTCCAACTGGTGGCGCTTGAGGGTGTCACTGAGCAACTTGAGGGTCAGTTCCATGCCCTCACGTACCGCCTTGATCGCCTCATCGTCCGGGCTCGACAGCTCGAGGCCGCGCTCCAGGCTGTCCACCACCGGCAGCAAGTCGTTGGCGAAGCGCTCCAGGGCGAACTTGTGCGCTTTTTCCACGTCCTGCTCGGCGCGACGGCGCACGTTTTGCAGGTCCGCAGCCATGCGCAGCGACTGATCCTGCGCAGTCGCCAGCTGCTCTTCCAGCGCTTGCACGCGGGCAGCCAGGTCATCCCCCGAGGCTGCATCGGCAGCTGTTTGCACATCGGGGTTCTGCGTATCCAGGGTCTGTTCGTCAGCCATGCGTCTCTCCTCTAAAAATTCGACGCGAGCCTCAACTCGCGCGTCTGACCGCTATATGGGGCCGAATTTTATCCTTTCAAGGACCAGGGATGGATTGTCAGCCGACAAATAAACACTGTATAAATAACCATACCAAAGACCTGAGAGGCCTCGCCATGCTGGTGCACCTGTCCGTACACAACTACGCCATCGTTGAACACCTCGACCTGGAGCTGGACGCCGGCATGAGTGTGATCAGCGGCGAAACCGGCGCGGGCAAATCGATCATGCTCGACGCCCTAGGCCTGTGTCTGGGCGACCGCGCCGACAGCGGCGTAGTCCGTCCCGGCGCCGACAAGGCGGATATTCTCGCCAGCTTCGACCTCGGCGATATTCCCGAGGCACGCGCCTGGCTGGCCGAGCGCGACCTGGGCCATAACCAGGATCAGGACGGCCCGTGCATCCTGCGGCGCGTGATCACCGCCGAAGGCCGCTCGCGCGGCTATATCAATGGCGCGCCCTGCCCCCAGGGCGACCTCAAGGCCTTGGGCGAGTTGCTGATCGACATCCACAGCCAGCACGAACACCAGTCGCTGCTCAAAGCCGACACCCACCGTCGCCTGCTCGACGAATACGCCGGCAGCCAGGAACTGGCGCGCCAGGTGCAACTGGCCGCACAGCGCTGGAAACAGACCAAGAACGAGCTGCAGCGCGTCTCCAGCATCGGCGACGAGCAGCGCGCTCGCCATCAGCTGCTCAGCTATCAGCTGGAAGAGCTGGACAACCTGGCCCTGGGCGAAGACGAACTGGACCAGCTGGAACAGGAACACAAGAACCTGACCAACGCCGAAAGCCTGCTCAGCGCCTGCCGCCTGGTGATCGAACAGTGCAGCGAAAATGATGCCGGCAATGTGTTGTCCGCCCTGACCGGCAGCCTCAATCGCCTCGGCGCCTTCCAGGGCCAGCCTGGCGCCCTCAGCGAAGCGACCAACCTGCTGGCCAGCGCGCAGATCCAGGTCGAGGAAGCGGTCGGCGAGCTGAATCGCTTCCTCGATCACTTCGACGCTGACCCCGAGCGCCTGCAACAGATGGAAGAACGCCTGGATGCGATCTACACCCTGGCGCGCAAACACCGCATTCAGCCCAGCGAACTGACCGCCATGCAGCAGCAGCTGTTCGAGGAGCTGGAAAGCCTGAATGCCGACGACCAGGCCGCCGAGCGCCTGAGCGAAGAGCTGGCGGCCTTCGAGCGCCACTACCAGGAAAAAGCCGGCGAACTCAGCGCGCTGCGCAATAACGCCGCCAGCCAACTGGCCAGCGCGGTGGAGCTGGAGATGCAGAACCTTGGCATGCCGGGCGGACGCTTCAATATCAAGCTGAGTGCCAATAGCAGCAACGAGCCGCAGCCCAATGGCCTGGAGCAGCTGGAATTTCTGGTCAGCGCCAACCCCGGGCAGCCATTGAAAGCCTTGGCCAAGGTCGCCTCGGGTGGCGAGCTGTCGCGGATCAGCCTGGCCATCCAGGTGATCACCGCGCAGACTTCGCGGGTACCGACCCTGGTGTTCGACGAAGTGGATGTCGGCATCGGCGGCCCGACCGCCGAAGTGGTTGGTCAGTTGCTGCGCCGCCTCGGCGAACGCGGCCAGGTGCTGACCGTCACCCATCTGCCGCAGGTGGCCGCGCAAGGACACCAACATCTATTCGTGCACAAGCTGCGCGACAGCGATGCCACCCGCACCGCCGTAAGCAAGCTGGACGATGCCCAGCGGGTCGAGGAAATCGCTCGCATGCTCGGCGGCGTCGACCTGACCGAAGAGTCCCTGGCCCACGCACGGCAGATGGTCGGCAGCGCCCAGGCCTGATCGACATAGGCGCAGAAAACACAAAGGCGACCCTGGGGTCGCCTTTGTCAGTAGCCGATCACTCAGCTTTTCTTGCGCACGTAGAGCACCAGGTTGTGATCGACCAGCTCGAAACCATGCTCGCGCACTATCTCTTTCTGGCGCTTTTCGATCTCGGTGTCGAAGAACTCGATCACCTCGCCCGTGTCGACACAGACCATATGGTCGTGATGGCCGCCATCGGCCAACTCGAACACCGCATGGCCGCCATCGAAGTTGTGCCGAACCACCAGGCCCGCGGCTTCGAATTGGGTCAGCACCCGGTAAACGGTGGCCAAACCGACATCATCGCCCGCCTCCATCAGTGATTTGTAAACATCTTCTGCACTCATATGACGCTGACCGGCGGAGTCGAGCATTTGCAGAATCTTGACCCGTGGCAGGGTCACTTTCAGGCCAGCTTTGCGTAGTTCGCTATTTTCAACCATGGTCTGCTTTCTCGCGGAAGCGGCTTCGCAGCTTCCCTTATTGCGGGTATGATCCGGGCTTATTATTGCCCAGCCAAGATAGTGGAAGTCGCCCACCGATGCAAAAAACCAAACTCCTGCTGACCAGCCTCACGCTTACGGGGCTATTCGCACTCGCCGGTTGTTCATTCCCCGGGGTTTATAAAATCGACATTCAACAGGGCAATGTCGTGACACAGGACATGATAGACCAGTTGCGCCCGGGAATGACCCGCCGGCAAGTGCGGTTTATCATGGGCAACCCCCTGCTGACCGATACCTTCCACGCCAATCGCTGGGACTACCTGTACAGCATCCAGCCGGGTGGCGGTCAGCGCCTGCAGGAGCGCATCAGCGTGAACTTCAGCGCCGAGGACCAACTGGTAGGCCTGTCCGGCGACTTTATGCCAGGCGTCAGCCGCGACCAGGCCATTCTCGGTGAAGACAGTGGCGCGAGCACGCCTGCAGCCAGCCCACAACCCCAGGTCGAAGAGAAGCCGGCGCCCGGCTCGCTGCTGGAACAGATCCAGCGCGAAGTGGACAATGTGCAGACGGTTCCGGTGCCAACCCCCGAGCCACTGGAAACCACTCCGCAGTAATGCCCGCCGACCAAAAAGCCCGGAACCATCCGGGCTTTTTTGTGGGCGACTGCCGGCGGGTTAGCGCCTCTGCTCATCCGCCTTGGCCTGGGCGGCCTTGGCCGCGCGCTGCTTGCGCACCTCTTTAGGATCGACGATCAACGGCCGGTAGATCTCCACCCGCTCCCCCTCCTCCAGCACACGCTCCTCCGGCTTGGCCACCGCCTTGCCAAATATCCCCAAGGGACTATTGGCCAGGTCCAGACCCGGAAAATGCGCCTGCATACCCGACTGCATCGCCGCCTGGCGCACCGTAGTGCCATAGGGCAGGCTCAGACGCAGCAACTCCTGCTTATCGGCCAAGGCGTAGGCCACCTCGACCACTATGCTGGGCTTAGCCATAGAGTTGCTTGGCCCTTTGACAGAAGGCATCGACCAGAGTGTTGGTCGCCTGATTGAACAGCGGCCCGAGCGTCGCCCGCACCAGCGGCCCGGCGTAATCGAAAGTCAGATCCAGGCTGATCTTGCAGGCCTTATCCCCCAAGGCCTTGAACTCCCATTGGCCGTACAGCTGGGTGAAGGGGCCTTCGGCGAGCCTGAGCTTGATCAACTGCCCGGGCACCAGGGTATTAACCGTGACGAAACGCTGGCTCAACCCTGCCTTGGCCACCGCCAGGCTGGCGCGCATATGGGTCTCGCTGACCTCCAGCACCTCGCTGGCCGAACACCAGGGCAAGAATTGCGGGTAGCTGGCCACATCGTTGACCAGATCGAACAGCGCCTGGGCCGGATAAGGCAACAAAGCCGAACGTTGAATATGGGTACTCATAAAACTATGGTTTCACTCAATGGCTGACAGGCTGTGATTCACTCACTCTGCAACAAATAGGCACAACACACCAACGACTGGCGGCCCCCTGTATCGAGGCCTTAGCGTTCAACATGCCCGACTAGCCTGCCGCACTTGCAAAAGATCGCGCATTGTCGGGGATTCGCCAGGGCGGCTCAAGCGCAGCAGGACCGACAAACCGCCATGACCGCCTCAATCCGCGTTTTGCCCTGTTCAGCACATAGCGCAGGCGCTAGCGACTCCCTATAATGCGCGCCCTATGGCTAAACAAAAGAAACACCCGCAAGGCACCATCGCGCAAAACAAGAAGGCGATGCACGACTTTTTCGTCGAACACAAGTTCGAGGCCGGCCTGGTCCTGTCCGGCTGGGAAGTGAAGAGTCTGCGCGCCGGCAAGGCCCAGTTGGTCGACAGCTATGTGCTGCTCAAAGACGACGAAGCCTGGCTGATGGGCTGCCACATCACCCCGCTGACAACCGCCAGCACCCATGTGATCGCCGACCCGACGCGCACGCGCAAGCTGCTGCTGAACAAGCGCGAACTGGACAAGCTGTTCGGTGCCGTGCAGCAGAAAGGCTACACCTGCGTGGCCCTGTCGATTTACTGGAAGGCGCACCTGATCAAGTGCGAGATCGCCCTGGCCAAGGGCAAGAAGGACTTCGACAAACGCCACACCGAGAAAGAGCGTGACGCCGATCGCGAAGTGCAGCGCGCCATGCGCAGCAAAGGCAAAGACGACTAAGGGCCCCGCCCCATAAAAAAGGCTATGTCCCAAGGCTGTGTTGCAAGGACTAAGCTTTATGGCAGGCATCCGCTCGTGAGGTCTGCCCATCATGGATACTCAAGCCTTTCACCACTGGCTGGCTCATGTGAGCCAACTCAGCGCCAAACAGAAATC
>NZ_JAUYNP010000190.1 GCF_030696055.1 Pseudomonas sp.
GGGGTGCGCGCACCCATAACCTGAAAAACATCGACCTGACCCTGCCGCGCGACAAGCTGATCGTGATCACCGGCCTGTCCGGTTCCGGCAAGTCATCCCTGGCCTTCGACACCCTGTACGCCGAGGGCCAGCGCCGTTACGTCGAGTCGCTGTCGGCCTACGCCCGGCAGTTCCTGTCGATGATGGAAAAGCCCGATGTGGACACCATCGAAGGCCTGTCGCCGGCGATTTCCATCGAGCAGAAATCCACCTCGCACAACCCGCGCTCCACCGTCGGCACTATCACCGAGATCTACGACTACTTGCGCCTGCTCTATGCCCGCGCCGGTATTCCGCGCTGCCCGGACCACGACCTGCCGCTGGAGGCGCAAACCGTCAGCCAGATGGTCGACCAGGTGCTGGCCTTGCCGGAAGGCAGCAAGCTGATGCTGCTGGCGCCGGTGATCCGCGAGCGCAAGGGCGAGCACCTGGCGGTGTTCGACGAGCTGCGCGCCCAGGGCTTCGTGCGGGTACGGGTCAACGGCAAGATTTACGAGCTGGACGAGCTGCCCAAGCTGGATAAGCAGAAGAAGCACAGCATCGATGCCGTGGTCGACCGCTTCAAGGCCCGCGGCGACCTGCAGCAGCGCCTGGCCGAGTCCTTCGAGACCGCGCTCAAGCTGGCCGACGGCCTGGCCCTGATCGCTCCCATGGAACGAGAGGAAGGCGATGAAATCATCTTCTCCGCGCGCTTCGCCTGCCCGCTGTGCGGCCATTCGATCAGCGAGCTGGAGCCCAAGCTGTTCTCCTTCAACAACCCGGCCGGCGCCTGCCCGACCTGCGACGGCCTGGGGGTCAAGCAGTTCTTCGACACCAAGCGCCTGGTCAATGGCGAGCTGACCCTGGCCGAGGGCGCGATCCGCGGCTGGGACAGGCGCAACGTCTATTACTTCCAGATGCTCGGCTCACTGGCCGCGCATTACGGCTTCAGCCTGGAAATTCCTTTCGACGACCTCAGCGCCGAACACCAGAAGTGCATCCTGTTCGGCAGCGGCGCGCAGAACGTCGACTTCAAGTACCTGAACGACCGCGGCGACATCGTCAAGCGCTCGCACCCCTTCGAAGGCATAGTGCCGAACCTGGAGCGCCGTTACCGCGAGACCGAGTCCACCAGCGTGCGCGAGGAGCTGGCCAAGTTCCTCAGCACCCAGGCCTGCCAGGACTGCCGCGGCACCCGTCTGCGCCGCGAGGCGCGGCATGTGTGGGTCGGCGAGAAGACCCTGCCGGCGGTCACCGGCCTGCCGATCGGCGATGCCACCGAGTACTTCGGCAACCTGACATTGCCCGGGCGCCGCGGCGAGATCGCCGAGAAGATCCTCAAGGAAATCCGCGAGCGCCTGCAGTTCCTGGTCAACGTCGGCCTGGATTACCTGACCCTGGACCGCAGCGCCGACACATTGTCCGGCGGCGAGGCCCAGCGCATCCGCCTGGCCAGCCAGATCGGCGCCGGCCTGGTCGGGGTGATGTATATCCTCGACGAGCCCAGCATCGGCCTGCACCAGCGCGACAACGAGCGCCTGCTCGGCACCCTGCGCCACCTGCGCGATATCGGCAATACGGTGATAGTGGTGGAGCACGACGAAGACGCCATTCGCATGGCCGACTACGTGGTGGACATCGGCCCGGGTGCCGGCGTACATGGCGGGCAGATTGTCGCCCAGGGCACCGCGGCCGAGGTCATGGCCCACCCGGATTCGCTGACCGGTAAATACCTCTCCGGGCGAGTCAAGATCGCCGTACCGGCGCAGCGCACGCCACGGGACAAGAAGCTCTCGCTGAAGATCAAGGGCGCGCGCGGCAACAACCTGCGTAACGTCGACCTGGATATCCCGGTCGGCCTGCTGACCTGCGTGACCGGCGTGTCCGGTTCGGGCAAATCGACGTTGATCAACAACACCCTGTTCCCCCTCAGCGCCACCGCGCTGAACGGCGCCACCACCCTGGAAGCCGCCGCCCACGACAGCATCGACGGCCTGCAGCACCTGGACAAGGTGGTGGATATCGACCAGAGCCCGATCGGCCGCACCCCGCGCTCCAACCCGGCGACCTACACCGGGTTGTTCACCCCGATCCGCGAGCTGTTCGCCGGTGTGCCGGAGTCGCGTTCACGCGGTTACGGCCCGGGGCGCTTCAGTTTCAACGTCAAGGGCGGGCGCTGCGAGGCCTGCCAGGGCGACGGCCTGATCAAGGTGGAGATGCACGTCCTGCCGGACATCTACGTGCCTTGCGACGTGTGCAAGAGCAAGCGCTACAACCGCGAATCCCTGGAAGTGAAGTACAAGGGCAAGAACATCACCGAAGTGCTGGACATGACCATCGAGGAGGCGCGGCTGTTCTTCGACGCCGTGCCGGCCCTGGCGCGCAAGCTGCAGACCCTGATGGATGTCGGCCTGTCCTATATCAAGTTGGGGCAGTCGGCGACCACGCTGTCCGGCGGCGAGGCGCAGCGGGTCAAGCTGTCCCGCGAGCTGAGCAAGCGCGACACCGGCAAGACCCTGTATATCCTGGATGAGCCGACCACCGGCCTGCACTTCGCCGATATCCAGCAGTTGCTTGACGTGCTGCACCGCCTGCGCGACCACGGCAACACAGTGGTGGTGATCGAGCACAACCTGGACGTGATCAAGACCGCCGACTGGCTGGTCGATCTCGGCCCGGAAGGCGGCTCCAAGGGCGGCCAGATCATCGCCTGCGGCACCCCGGAGGAAGTCGCCGAGATGCCGCAATCCCATACCGGGCACTTCCTCAAGCCGTTGCTGGAGCGGGATCGCGCCTAATCCGCTCAGCCAATAAAAAGGCTATGTCCCAAGGCTGTGTTGCAAGGACTAAGCTTTATGGCAGGCATCCGCTCGTGAGGTCTGCCCATCATGGATACTCAAGCCTTTCACCACTGGCTGGCTCATGTGAGCCAACTCAGCGCCAAACAGAAATC
>NZ_JAUYNP010000209.1 GCF_030696055.1 Pseudomonas sp.
TACGCGGCGTTCAACGCAACTATTAAAATTCAGTGAAATTTGGCTTTTAATCCGCATCAACCTCAGGAAAAAGTAGCCAGGAAAATTTTGCTTTTAATCTGCATCAGCCTCAGGTAAAAACAGTTATGCAAACACACGAAAAAGCAGTTCAAGGTCAAAAGCCTAACAAACGGTTCAAATCGTTCGCTTCGCTCTCTGGGACCGCGTACCGCGGCCCCTTAACCTAAACGTTAGAAGTCACTGGTAGTCCATGGAAAACCTCGATACCTACAAGCACTTTACTTCGGAGAGATCATCACAAATGTTCCTTTTCCCGAACGTTTGCTTCAAGTGTCGAAAATCCTACAAAAAACCGGCTTCAAAAAAACCAAGCAAATGCCCCGAATGTGGGGCGCAGATGACTGAGCTAAGTCGAAAGTTCAAAGCGCCAAAGAAAGACGATACTGCTGCATGGCATGTTATTGAGTTTGTTGTTAATGCAGGCTTTCGCTATCACAGCGTACAAATTGAAAATGGCGGACAAGCAATCTACCCAAATACAATGAAAGAAGCTGAAGAGTTCGTTAGGCTCCACAGTGGCAACCGCGCTGATGCCTTCTAACAAGCGGTTCAAATCGTTCGCTTCGCTCTCTGGGACCGCGTACCGCGGCCCCTTAACCTAAACGTTAGGCAGCTCCGGGAACAGTTCCTGGCTTAGTTTTTACCCGTAACATCGCGTCGCCAGTAAATCGCATAGTTAGTGGCATTATTCAAAGGAGTTGGTTTATGCCGGACACCGTAACAATTAACTTACCGCGTTCACTTTCCAACTCGGCGGTGTCAGCCTTTTCTTTCTACGTTGCGGCGGCTACCGTGTCGAGCAGGCCAGGCCTAACAACTGCTTCAAATCGTTCGCTTCGCTCACTGGGACGGGCTAAAGCCCGCCCCTTAACCAAACGTTAGAGATTAAAAATGAATTCTATCGCGGTAATTTTTCTAGGATCAGCGCTCAATTCTGTAATTCTAAAGTTTTTTGCATATATATTAAAAATCGAAGATCGGAGCTTTGTAAAGTGCTTCACAGCTTCGATTATTACTATCTGCCTGTATTTAGGCTTATTTCTCTCTGGCGTTGTTACAAACATAATATTTTTAAATGCTGTTTATTTTCTATTGATGTTGGCGTGCGCGATATTTATCCTGCGAGCCACCTTTCCTAAGGCTGTTGCTATCAGCCTAATGCTTATCTCACTAACATTATTAAGTCAGTGGTGGTAGTGTCTTTGCCGGGTCTCATGAGAGAGATAAACAGCATGCCACTGTTAACTCTATTTTTAGCGAGGGTCTAGCTTGAGTCCCTCCGCTCTAAGGGCCAATTGCGTAGTTAACCTCTAACAATTGGTTCAAATCGTTCGCTGCGCTCACTGGGACGGGCTAAAGCCCGCCCCTTAACCAAACGTTAGGCGCTATATGTGGCCACGCCACCAGCCAAACTGCGTGCGTGCGTGAACAATTCGAAGTAGTGACAACAACTCAGTCCACCAGCTCGTTGCCGACGGTGTTTCCGTGACGCAAAGTAAAACCCCCGACCAGTTTCCTGATCGGGGGTTTTGGTATAGGTGCTTGACGATGACCTACTCTCACATGGGGAAACCCCACACTACCATCGGCGATGCATCGTTTCACTACTGAGTTCGGGATGGGATCAGGTGGTTCCAATGCTCTATGGTCGTCAAGCGA
>NZ_JAUYNP010000232.1 GCF_030696055.1 Pseudomonas sp.
GTCGGTGGGCTTCAGGGTCACCGCGCTCATCGCCTGCATATGCGGGTCGGAATAGGCCGCCGCGGTCAGCAGCAGGCGGAAGAACTTGTGCTGGGCGTCCGCCGCCACCGCACCGGAGGCGCCGAAACCGTAGAACTCCACGCGCTGGGCGTTGGCGATGGCGGCGATGGCCTGCTGCAGGGCCTGGGTGTCGAGCTTCTCGCGCACCTCGATCAGGGTGTGCAGGGTGGTGTCGAAGATCTTCAGGCTAAAGTCGGCTACCGAGTCGTCTTCATGGATGGCGAACTGGCCGAAACTGGCGCCGGCGGCCAGGCTCTGCGCCAGCTTGAGCTTGAGATCCTGGAAGCCGGTGCAGCCGATGGCGCGGCAGAAACGCACGATGGTCGGCTCGCTGATCCCCACGCTGTGGGCCAGTTCGGCCATGGAGCTGTGCATCACCGACGCCGGGTCGAGCAAAACATGGTCGGCGACCTTGAGTTCCGACTTGCGTAATAGATGACGCGACTGGGCAATGTGCTGCAACAAGTTCACAGAAATAGGCTCGATTTTAGCTAGCGAATCCATCAAGCACGCCTCTTGGGAGTCATGACTCGGTTATGATCGGCGCACGACGGGTTGTAGTGACCTTGTAGTTATACTACATGGCCGCCACCCCCGCACGGTAAACCGAGTCGGAGTTCCCACCTTGAGCATTCCCTGCGACATGCTGGTGTTTGGCGGCACCGGCGATCTGGCCCTGCATAAACTGCTGCCGGCGCTCTACCACCTGCATCGCGCCCGCCGCCTGCATGGCGATACGCGGATTCTCGCCCTGGCCCGCCGTGCGCACAGCCGCGAAGCCTTTCAGGCCCTGGCCGAGCGCCATTGCCGTGCCCAGGTGGCGCGCGCCGACTTCGACAACGATAGCTGGGCCAGCTTCGCCGCCCGCCTCGACTACTTCGCCATGGACGCCAGCCAGAGCGCCGACTTCGGCCGCTTGGGCCAGCGCCTGGGCAGCGACCCCGAGCGGGTGCGCATCTACTACCTGGCCACCGCGCCGGATCTGTTCGAGGACATCGCCGCGTACCTGAAGGTCGCCAACCTGGCCGGGCCCAAGGCGCGCATCGTGCTGGAAAAGCCCATAGGCCATTCGCTGGAGTCGGCCCAGGCGATCAACGCCGCCATAGGCGCGGTGTTCGACGAGTCGCGGGTATTCCGCATCGACCACTACCTGGGCAAGGAGACCGTGCAGAACCTGATGGCACTGCGCTTCGCCAATGCCCTGTTCGAGCCGATCTGGCGCGCCGGGCATATCGACCATGTGCAGATCAGCGTGTGCGAGACCCTCGGCGTGGAAAACCGTGGGGCCTACTACGACAAGGCCGGGGCCATGCGCGACATGGTGCAGAACCACCTGCTGCAGCTGCTCTGCCTGGTGGCCATGGAGGCACCTGTGCGTTTCGACGCCGAGGCGGTGCGCAACGAGAAGGTGAAAATCCTCGAGGCGCTGCAGCCCATCGGCGGTCTGGATGTGCAGGACAAGACCGTGCGCGGCCAATACGGAGCCGGCAAGATCGGCGGCCAGGAAGTGCCGGCCTACTACTTCGAAAAGAATGTGGATAACGACAGCGATACCGAGACCTTTGTCGCCGTGCAGGCGCAGAGCGACATCTGGCGCTGGGCCGGGGTGCCCTTCTACCTGCGCACCGGCAAACGCTTGGCGCGCAAGACCTCGGAGATCCTGATCCAGTTCAAGCCGGTGCCGCACCAGCTGTTCGGCGAGGGCGAAGCCAACCGCCTGCTGATCCGCCTGCAGCCGGAAGAGCGCATCAGCCTGCAACTGATGAGCAAGAGTCCGGGCAAGGGCATGCGCCTGAAGCCGGTGGAGCTCGACCTCAACCTGGCCGACGCCTTCCACCCGCAGCGCCGCTGGGACGCCTACGAGCGCCTGCTGCTGGACGTGATAGAGGGCGACTCCACCCTGTTTATGCGCCGCGACGAGGTGGAAGCGGCCTGGCGCTGGATCGACCCGATCATCAAGGGCTGGCACCAGCACTACCAGAGCCCGCGGCCCTACCCGGCCGGCAGCAACGGCCCGGAGCAGCTGCAGAACCTGCTGGAACGCCATGGCCGGCAGTGGATGGAGTAGCTCAGCGCTGCGGCTCGCCACGCACCAATGGCGGCACCCGCAGGAAATACCGCAGCACCACCAGTAGTGCCAACAGCCCAAGCGCCCCGGCGCCGAGGAACAAGGCCTGGTAGCCCAGCCATTGGGCCAGCAGGCCGCTGCTGGCACCGACCAGCCCGGCCAACAGCAGCTGCACGCTGGCCTGCAGGGTAAAGTCGGCGCCTTCATGCTCAGGCCGGCACTGGCGCATCATCACGGCGAACAGCGCCACGGTGGACATGCCATCGGCGATCTGCTCGAACAGCGCCACCGCATAAACCAGGCCGAACTGCCCGCCGGCGCCGACCAGCCAGGCCATGGCGGCGATGCCCGCCGCCTGCAGCAGGCCGAACAGCAGCAGGGCGCGCAAGGCGCCGATCCGCGCATAGAGCAGGCCGCCGAGCAAGGCGCCACCGATACCGGCCAGGCTGCTGATCAGGGTCAGCTGGCCCAGCTCGGCATTGCTCCAGCCCTGGTCCACCAGCATCGGCTTGATCATCGGCGAACCCAGGGCATCGCCCAGCTTGAAGCTGAGCAATACCGCCAGCCATAGCAGCATGCCCGGCTGCGCCAGCAGGCCGCGGTAATGCCGCAGCAGCAGGCCCGGCCCCGCCGGTTCGGCCAGGGCGGGCTGGAACGGCAGCTGGCGGTTCTCGGCGAAGCGCCAGACCGGCACTGTCATCAACACCAGCAAGGCCGCCACCAGGCCCAGACTCAGCTGCCAGCCGAGCACATCCATGGCCAGCAGCAGGCCGCTGCCGCTGACCAGCATGCCGACCTTGTAGCCGCCGACCTGCAGGCTGTTGCCCAGGCCGCGCCAGCGCTCCGGCAGCAGGCGCACGCAGAGGCCGTCGGTGGCGATGTCCTGGGTCGCGGCGGCTAGGTTGATCAGCAGCAACAGACCGATCAGCAAGAGGAACTGGCTGTCGAATAGCCGCTGTGGATCCATCAGCGCCAGGGCCGCGAGCAGGCCGATGACGCCCAGTTGCAGCGGCAGTATCCAGCCACGGTGATGGCCCAGGCGCCTGGAGGCCAGGCGATCGACCCAGGGAGCCCAAAGCACCTTGAGCAGCCAGGGCAGCGCCAGCAACTTGAGCAGGCCGATCAGCGCCAGATCCACACCATGCTGGCGCAGCAACACCGGCAACGAATGGGCCAGCAGCCCCGAGGGCAGGCCCTGGGCGCAATACAGCGAGGCCAGCAGAATCAGGCTGGCATTGGCTGGGCGGCTATCGGGTTGCGACATGGGTGCGTCTCGCAGTACGGAGCTCGCGACAGTAGCGGGCGGCGCCTGGCCGACACAAGCCCCGACTCAGGGTTGTAAGAGTGGCAAAGGAATCTGGGCAAAGGGCACCGGCAACTTTAGGCTGCCGTCGGCGGGAAGATTGGCCCGGGTCTGCGCCAGCATGCCGCGGATGTCCTGCAGGCGCAGGCCCTGCGGTTGGCGCGGATCGTTGCCGAAGAAGTCTTCCCAGTGTCCGAGCACCGCCAGGCGCGGTTGCAGGCGTTGCAGCAGCACCTGGGGGTAGGCCGCAGCCTGCTGCCAGGCGCCGACGCAGAGCACCGCGACATCCACCCGCTTGCTGTCCGGCAGCTGCGGCGGCAGGCCCAGGGGCGGCGTGCTGGCGGCGTCCTGGTAGTGGATGCGATACAGCGGCCGGCCCTGCGCATCCAGCAGGTCGACCAGCCAGGCGAGGGTCTGGCCTTCTTTCCAGCCGAAGGTGCTGCGCGGCAACTCGGGCAAATCCTCCGTATAGCTGCCGGTCAGCAATTTGATGCCGAACAGATGCGGCGCGTGCTCGCTCTTGATGGCCATGGCGCGCAGCCGGCGCTGCGGCGAATAGAACCACTGGCCGGGCGTCGCACCCACCGCCATCGCGCTTTCGGCATCGACTATGCGCGAGCGCGGGATCACCGCGGCGAGGATATGGCCCATGGTCTTGGAGCCATAGACCTTGGCCTGGGGGCTGTGCCTTTGCAGTATATGCGGCACATCCAGCAGATGGTCGTAGTGCGCATGGCCCACCAGCAGCATGCTGACGTTGGCGGCCGCGGGCATCAGTTGATCGATCTTGGCCGTATCGGCCGCCACCAGCAGCGGCGGCTGGCCCAGGCTGGCGGGGTTGCTGAAGGACGGCGCGAACAGCAGCGCCTCGCCCCGCCAGCGCAACAGATAGCCGCCCACGCCCAGGTACTGCAGGCTCGGTGGGGCCGCTTCGCGGTCCTGCCACAACGGCAAGCCGGCGGGGTTCTGCGCGCACCCGGCGAGCAGCAAGGACAACACGAGCAGGTAGCGCAACATCGACCATCTCCTTTAGGCGGTCGAGCAAGCTAAGGCCTACGGGCCCGCCGCGTCACCCAACTTAGGACCGGCTGGCGAACTCCGTCAGAACAGCCGCGCCTGATCGCGCAATAGACAGGCGAACTGCTCCGCCGGCACCGGCTTGCTGATCAGGTAACCCTGGATCTCGTCGCAGCGCTGGCTCTTGAGGAAGTCCATCTGGCTCTGGGTTTCCACGCCCTCGGCCACCACCTTGAGCTCCAGGCTGTGGGCCATGGCGATGATCGCCCGGGTGATGGCGGCATCCTCGCTGCCCGGGGTCAGGTCGCGGATAAAGGTCTGGTCGATCTTCACGTAATCCACCGGGAAGCGCTTGAGGTAGCTGAGCGAAGAGTAGCCGGTGCCGAAGTCATCGATCGCCAGCTTGACCCCCATGTCGCGCAGCTGCTGGAAGGTGGCGATGACGTTCTCGACGTTGTCCAGCAGCTGGCTTTCGGTCAGCTCCAGCTCGAGGAAATGCGAGGCCAGGCCGGTTTCATCCAGCACCTGGCGCACCAGACTGACCAGATTGCCCTGGCGCAGTTGGTGCACCGACAAATTCACCGACACGCGGATCTGCGCCAGCCCCTGCAGTTGCCACTCGCGCGCCTGCTGGCAGGCCTGGCGCAGGACGAACTCGCCGATGGCGCCGATCAGCCCGGTTTCCTCGGCCAGGCCGATAAAGTCGCTGGGCGGCACCAGCCCCAGCTCGGGATGGCGCCAGCGCACCAGCGCCTCGGCGGCGTTCAGGCTGTCGTCGGCCAGGCACAGCTTGGGCTGGTAGAACACCTCCAGCTGGTGTTCGTCGATCGCCTTGCGCAGCTGGTTTTCCAGTTGCAAACGCTCCAGGGTGCAGGCCTGCAGGTTGTCGGTGAAGAACTGGAAGGTGTTGCCGCCCAGGTGCTTGGCATGCTGCATGGCCATATTGGCCTGGCTGACCAGGGCGGAAATTTCCCGCGCGTTGTCCGGCAGCAGGCTGATGCCCAGGGAGGCGCTGACCACCAGCTCGTGGCCGCCGACCGTCATCGGCATGCGCAGCTTGCTCAACAGCCGGCTGGCCAGGCGCGCCAGGCTGGACAGGCTGCCGTAGGAGTCGAGCAGCACGGCGAACTCGTCGCCGGACAGCCGCGCTATGCAGTCGGCCTCGGACACCGTCTGGGTCAGGCGCCGGCTGATCTGACGCAGCAGCTGGTCGGCCACTTCATGGCCGAGGCTGTCGTTGAGCAGCTTGAAACGGTCCAGGTCGATATGCAGCAGGGCGATGCTGCGCCCGCTCTGCCGCGCGCGCTGGCTGGCCTCGTGCAGGCGCTCCTTGAACAGGCTGCGGTTGGCCAGGCCGGTCAGCTCGTCATAGTGCGACAGGTAGCGCAGGCGCTCCTCGGCCTCGCGGCGCGACGACAGATCGGCGAAGAAGCCCACTATATGGCTGACATTGCCCCGCGAGTCGCGCACCACATTGAGTTGCAGCCACTGCGGATAGAGTTCGCCATTCTTGCGCGTCTCGATCAGCTCGCCCTGCCAGCTGCCGCGCTGCTCCAGCTCCAGGCGAATCAGCTGGTACTGGCGGCGCGTCTCGCGGCTGCTGACCAGCACCGCGATGCTGCGTCCGAGGACATCTTCGCGGCGATAGCCGGTGACCTGGCTGAACGCCTGGTTGACCGCCAGCAGGCGGTAATCCGGGTCGAGTATGACTATGCCTTCGCTGGCCGCCTCGAACACCGTGGCGGACAGCCGCTGCTGTTCTTCCTGCAGCTTGCGCGCGCTGATATCGCGACGCGTGCCGAGCATGCGCAGCACCCGGCCATCGGCGGCGCGCTCCACCGCGCGGCCGCGGTCCTCGATCCACACCCAGTGGCCGGCGGCGTGCTTGATCCGGTATTCCACCTGATAGCCGTCGCTGCGCCCCTTCATATGCTCGACCAGGGCGCGGCGCAGCACCGGCAAGTCGTCCGGGTGCAGGCGCGGCTTGAGGTCGCGCAGCATCACCTGCACCTCGCCCGGCTCCAGGCCGAAGATTTCCTTGAGCCGCGAGTGGTGCACCTGGTCGCTTTGCAGGTTCCAGTCCCACAGGCCCAACTCGCTGGCCTCGATGGCCAGGCTCAGGCGCGTCTGGCTCTTGCTCAGGGCATGGGTGGCGGCATCCAGCTCCAGGGTGCGCTCGGTCACGCGCATTTCCAGCTCGTCGTGGGCGCTGCGCAACTCGCGCTCGGCGCGGCGGCGCTGCTCCACTTCGTGGGCCAGCTCGCCATTCAGGCCCTCGGCCTGCTGTTTGGCCTGCTCCAGGTGGCTGATCAGCGCCTGATTGTGAAAGCGCTGCAGCAGGCTGCGCTGCACCAGGCGATTGACCTGCCAGGCCACCACCAGCAGCGACACCAGCAGGATCAAGCCGAGCACGCCCCAGCCGCGCAACTGGCTGCTGCCACTGAGCAACAGGTAAGCCACCGCGGGCAGCAGGCAGGGCAAGGCGAAGGAGAGGAAGGCCGAGCGGCTGACGGCATAGGCGACGCTGGCGGAGAGAATGGCCGCGGCAATCAGGCCGTAGACCAGGGCCTGCAGATGGAACACATCGGCCGGCACCAGAAACACCGCGGCAAACGCCAGGGTCAGCCCGGAGGCACCGGCGCCGAGGAGGAAACGCGTGCGCCAGAAGGGTTCGGCCTGGCGGCTGGGCGGGGTGTTATCGAAGGCGCGCACCTGCACCAGGCGCAGCACCGCCAGCAGCACCAGCCAGACCAGCCAGCCGGCGAGCAGCCCGTGCGCCAGCACGTCCCACAACAGCAGGGCGCAGGCCGCGCCGTTGAGCAGCATAAACAGGGTCGGCACGCGCGAGCCCTGATAGAGCAAACGGGTGCGCTCGGCGGCTATATCCGTGGCAAAGGCTTGCGCTATCTCCTTCCCGGAGTTCAGCGTCAGGTCACTTGCAGCGGCAAATGAAGTCGGTGCAGTCACAGGCGATTTTCTTGTAATGGGTGCCTTAATGTTGGCGGAGCATACCCGAGCCAGACCGCTCGCCCAATACAGATGTGCGCCAATTCACAGTGCGAATGCCCAACTTTTGATCAGTCCTGCGCCCGCTTAACCAGACCCCATCCGCTGCCCTACCGTCGGTCTGCACGCACTGGCTGACAGACAAGCGGTTTGCCCTGCCTGCGGCCGCCCCCTAGAATGCCGCGATGCAAAATGACCCCGAACTCCTGATCGCCTCTCTCAACGATGCCCAGCGCCAGGCCGTAGCCGCCCGCGTGGGCCGCCAACTGGTACTGGCCGGTGCCGGCTCCGGCAAGACCCGGGTGCTGGTGCACCGTATCGCCTGGTTGATCCAGATCGAACGCGCCTCGCCCCACAGCATCCTGTCGGTGACCTTCACCAACAAGGCCGCCGCCGAGATGCGCGCGCGCATCGAGCAGATGCTCGGGCAGAACCCGGCCGGCATGTGGGTCGGCACCTTCCACGGCCTGGCCCACCGCCTGCTGCGCGCCCATTGGCAGGAAGCGGGGCTGGCCGAGAACTTCCAGATTCTCGACTCCGACGACCAGCAGCGCCTGGTCAAGCGGGTGATCCGCGAGCTGGGCCTGGACGAGCAGCGCTGGCCGCCGCGCCAGGCTCAGTGGTTTATCAACGGGCAGAAAGACGAAGGCCTGCGCCCCCAGCATAGCCAGCCTGGCGGCGACCTGTTCCTCGCCACCATGCTGAAGATCTACGAAGCCTACGAGGCCGCCTGCGCCCGCGCCGGGGTGATCGACTTCTCCGAACTGCTGCTGCGCGCCCTCGACCTGTGGCGCGACAAGCCGGGCCTGCTGGAGCACTACCAGCGGCGCTTCCGGCATATCCTGGTGGACGAGTTCCAGGACACCAACGCCGTGCAGTACGCCTGGTTGCGTTTGCTCGCCAGGGGCGGCGACAGCCTGATGGTGGTGGGCGACGACGACCAGTCGATCTACGGCTGGCGCGGGGCGAAGATCGAGAATATCCAGCAGTTCTCCGACGACTTTGCCGACGCCGAAGTGATCCGCCTGGAGCAGAACTACCGCTCCACCGCCGGCATCCTCAAGGCCGCCAACGCGCTGATCGCCAACAACCAGGGCCGTCTGGGCAAGGAACTGTGGACCGAAGACGGCGACGGCGAGCCGATCAGCCTGTACTCGGCGTTCAACGAGCACGACGAAGCGCGCTACGTGGTCGAGTCGATCGAGGACGCCCTGCGCAAGGACGGCCGCAAGCGCAGCGAAATCGCCATCCTCTACCGCTCCAACGCCCAGTCGCGGGTGCTCGAAGAGGCGCTGCTGCGCGAGAAGATTCCCTACCGTATCTACGGCGGCCAGCGCTTCTTCGAACGCGCCGAGATCAAGAACGCCATGGCCTACCTGCGCCTGCTCGACGGCCGCGGCAACGACGCGGCGCTGGAGCGGGTGATCAACGTGCCGGCGCGCGGCATAGGCGAGAAGAGCGTCGAGGCGATCCGCGACTACGCCCGCGGGCATGACGTATCGATGTGGGAGGCCATCCGCCTGATGGTCGCCAACAAGGCCCTGCCCGGCCGCGCCTCGGGGGCTCTGGCCGGCTTTGTCGAGCTGATCGAGCTGCTCGCGGCCAAGGTGCTGAGCATGCCACTGCACCTGATGACCCAGACGGTGATCGAACAGAGCGGGCTGATCGCCTACCACCAGGCGGAAAAAGGCGAGAAGGCCCAGGCCCGGGTGGAAAACCTCGAGGAGCTGGTCAGCGCCGCCCGCGCCTTCGAGAACAACGAAGAAGACGAGCTGAGCCCGCTGCAGGCCTTCCTCAGCCATGCCTCGCTGGAAGCCGGCGACACCCAGGCGGCGGAAAACGAAGACAGCGTGCAGCTGATGACCCTGCACAGCGCCAAGGGCCTGGAGTTCCCCCAGGTGTTCCTGGTGGGCATGGAAGAAGGCCTGTTCCCGCACAAGATGAGCCTGGAAGAACCCGGCCGCCTGGAAGAGGAACGCCGCCTGGCCTATGTCGGCATCACCCGGGCCATGAGCAAACTGGTCATCACCTACGCCGAGACCCGCCGCCTGTATGGCAGCGAGACCTATAACAAGGTGTCGCGCTTCGTCCGCGAGATTCCGCCGCCGCTGATCCAGGAAGTGCGCCTGTCCAATAGCGTCAGCCGGCCGTTCGGCGCGGTCAGCCGCAATATGGGCGGCGGCAATCTATTTGCCGGCAGCGCCGTGCCGGACACCGGCTTCAATCTGGGCCAGCGGGTGCAACACTCACTATTCGGCGAGGGCACCATCCTCAACTTCGAGGGCTCCGGGGCCCAGGCCCGGGTGCAGGTGAACTTCGAAAGCGAAGGCAGCAAATGGCTGATGCTTAGCTACGCCAAGCTGGAAGCGCTGTAACGCAAGGGTCGTAGTTCTATTCCGTCAGCAGCGGAACCTTGGGGTTCCGTTTGTCGTTTGTGGCCTGCCCTTCTGCGCTCGCGGCCCATACTGCTTGGCGAGGTGAGCCGATGAAAACCGCAAACGTCTCCGCCCAACAGATTCTCGACAGCGCCCTGCAGTTGGCCGATGCCTGCGGCTGGGAGCGCCTGCACCTGTTCGATGTGGCCGCCCAGTTGGACGTCGGCCTGGACGCAATCGCCAGCCATTACCGGGACAAGGACCAGCTGGTGGAAGCCTGGTTCGACCGCGCCGACCAGGCCCTGCTGGCGCGTGGCAAGGCCGCCGACCTGCCGACCCTGGAGCCGGCCAAGCGCCTGGAGGAACTGCTGATGGCCTGGCTCGACAGCCTGGCGGCGCACCGCGCAGTCACCGGGCAGATGCTGCTATACAAGCTGGAGCCGGCGCATATCCACTTACAAATCCTCGGCCTGCTGCGCATCAGCCGCACCGTGCAGTGGTGGCGCGAGGCCGCGCAACGGCAAAGCCTGCACCTGTCACGCATCGCCGAGGAAAGCCTGCTGAGCGGCGTCTACCTGCGCAGCTTTATCCACTGGTTGCGCCACCCCGAGGAAGACCCCGCCGAGTTCCGCGCCCTGCTGCGCCGTCAGCTGCGCTGCGGGCCGCTAATAGTGCTGCTGCGCCGGTAGGTTGGGCTGAGCTGCGCGAAGCCCAACGCGATACTTGCAAGAGACGCTATGTTGGGCTTCGTCGCTGCGCTCCTCAACCCAACCTACAAACCCAACCTACAGGCACATGCCCGCCATACGGATAGCGCACGAGCAAAAGCCGGAAACATTCTATGGCTGGCCTTTGCCGGCGCTGCCGGGCAAGATGCCGCGCAGCGTTCCAACTACCAAGAGACAGCACAACATGCAGCGTTTTCTCAGCATTGCTCTGGCCATGTGCCTGAGCCTGGGCCTTACCATGAGTTTCGATGCCGAAGCCAGACGCCTGGGCGGCGGCAAATCCTTTGGCGCAGCACCTAGCCACCAGACCCGCCAGGCGCCGACCCAGCAAAGCGCCACTGCGCCGACCACCGCTCGCCAACCTGCCGCCACCAGCGGTGCTTCGCGCTGGTTGGGCCCCTTGGCCGGTTTGGCCGCCGGTGGCCTGCTGGCCTCGATGTTTATGGGTGACGGCTTCGAAGGCCTGCAGATCATGGACATGCTGATCTTCGGCCTGATCGCCTTCCTGCTGTTCCGTTTCCTCGCCGCCCGTCGCCGCCAGGCCCAGCCCGCGGCCGCCGGTGGCGCGCCGTACCAGCGCGAGATGCCGGCGCAAGCTGCGCCGACCTCGATCTTCGGTGGCGCCAGCGCCGCGGCGAGCAAACCGGTGATCAACGCGCCGGCCTGGTTCAACCAGGAAAACTTTGTCAGCGTCGGCCGCGAGCACTTCCTCAGCCTGCAGCAGCACTGGGATGCCAACGAAATGGAGAAGATCGCCGAGTTCGTCACCCCGCAGATGCTGGAGTTCCTCACGCGCGAGCGGGCCGACCTGGGTGAGGGCTTCCAGTCCACCTATATCGACAACCTGGAGGCGCAACTGGACGGCGTCGACGACCTCAGCGACAAGACGGTCGCCACCCTGACCTTCAGCGGCGTGGCCAAGACCTCGCGCTTCGACCAGGGCGAAGCCTTCAGCGAAAGCTGGCGCCTGGAGCGTGCAGTCGGCGACAACCAGCCCTGGCTGGTAGCCGGTATCCGCCAGAACGGCTAAGCAGCACAGCGATAAAAGAAAACCCGGGCTAGTCCCGGGTTTTCTTTGGCTATAACTTTTGTAGCGCCGGCTTAGCGGCGCAAAGTCGGGGCAGGCTTCCACGCCGGCTACTTCCGCGATCTGGATGGCAATAAACCGGCCTTCTTCCATATTGGACGGAGCCCACGCGGCTCCGTCTCGCCCCCACTGGATCGTCCCCATGCGCACGCTTTATCTGGATACCGAATTTACCCGCCTCAGCCTGGATCGCCGGCTGATCAGCCTGGCCTTGGTCGAGGCCGATGGCGTGGAGTTCTATGTCGAACTCGAGGAGGGCTGGAGCCTCGCCGATTGCTCGCCATTCGTCGTCGAGATAGTGCTGCCGCAGCTGGATGCCAGCCGTTATGGCCACAGCCGCGAGGCGGCGCGCCTGGCCTTGCAGCGCTTTCTGCTGGAGCAGGGCGAGGTGGAAATAGTCAGCGACGCCTTGGCCTGGGACTGGCCACTGCTGCTGGAACTGCTCGGCCGCGATGGCCTGCCGCAGAACGTGCTGGGTTGCCGCGAGCAGATCGACCTACTCGGCGACCTGGATGAGCAGGCCATCCCTCACCACGCCCTGCTCGATGCCCGCCTGATGGCGCGCGCCAGCCAACCTGACTAAGAACCTGTTCACGATCTGCTGCGCGTCGGCTAAACGGCGTTGAAAACGACCTCGGCAAGCCGCTTGCGGCTAACGCGCTTCAGCGCGACCCAAAGGGCGAGTGAAACGGTCATGCTCATTTACAGCTCGTAAACTCCGCTTCCTCGGCCGTTTTACTCGCTGGCGCTTGCCCTGCGGGCCAGCCTTTGGCTGTTACTCCCGTTGGTCGTTGCGCCACCGTTTATCTCTAGCTCGCGAGATCGTGAACAAGTTCTAAGGCGTCTTGGCGGGTGGCTGCTTGGCTTTTTCGCTCCAGGCGCGGATATTTTCACTGCGCTTGCGGCTGTTCACCTGGGCGCGATCGATCGCCTCGCTGTAAAAGCTCAGCCAACTGCGCGAGCCCGGCAACATATTGGCCAGCTCCGCCATACCGGCCTTGAGGCCCTGCATCACCTGCTGATAATCGGTTTCCTGGGCCTGCAGCACCTTGCTCACCTCGGCGATGCTGTCCGGGTTCTCGGCCCGCTCGAACATGCCGGTCAGCTGATTGGCCTGCTGGCTGGCGAGCAACTCCTCCTGATTGCTCAGGGCCGTCTGCTGGGTGGCCAACTGTTGTTCCAGACGCGCCACCTGCTTTTCCAGGGCCTCGACTCGCGGCCCATCGCCGGAGCCCATCAGGCCATACAGATTGAGCCCGGCCGACAGCAGCATCAGGCTGCCCAACACCGCGGCCAAGGCAAACATAATCAGGCGATTGCGCCGACCCGCGCTGGTCAGCAATTGCAGACGTTGCTCTTCACTGAGCGAACCGCCTTCGAGATCTTCAGTTTGGCTTTTCATGACTAGACCGTTTTGTGGCGCTCAACAAATGACGCACTGCTTAAGCGACACAATAACACCCGATCGCCTGTTTGCCTGCGCTCGGCTAGGGTATAAGACGCACCCGAATTTCCCCCTATCCAGGAGGCTTAGCCCGTGGAAGAAGTGATCGAACAACTGCGCGAATTGAACGAACCCGTGCCAGTGCCGCTGGAGTTGCCGGAGGAGGAGCTGCTGGTGGAGATCGAGGAGCAGATCCTGATCAACCTGCCGTTCGAGCTGCGCGAATTCCTCCTCAAGGTCAGCGACGTGGTCTACGGCCGCCTGGAACCGGTCACAGTCACCGATCCGCACTCGCACACCTACCTGCCGGAAGTCGCCTCGGTGGCCTGGTCCCTGGGCGTGTCCCGCGAGCTGGTGCCGATCTGCGAAGACCACGGCAACTACTACTGCGTCGAACTGGACGGCACAGTCGTGCTGTGGGAAAGCGACACCGGCGAAGTCAGCGAGGAAGAAACCTGGGAGTCGGTGTGGCACTGGGTGCGCGACGTCTGGCTGGAAAGCTAAGAGCCGTTTTTACGATCTGCTGCGCGTCGGCCCTGCTGCGTTAAAAACAGGCTCGGCAAGCCGCTTGCGGCTAACGCGCTTTAGCGCGACCCGAAGGGCGAGTGAAACGAGTAATGCTCATGTACAAAAGTACACTCCGCTTCCTCGCCTCTTTTGACCAGCCGAAGGCTGTTACTAACGTAGCGCCTTGCAGGACTCTAGCTCGCGAGATCGTGAACAAGATCTGAGCAACAGCGCAGAGGCGCAATAGCCCTTCAAGGCAGATAGATACGAAACACCCCGCCGCCCAGGGGGCCGCCGTTGGCGATTTCGATATGTCCGCGCAGGCCCTGGCGTTCGTGCAGCTCGGCGATGCGACCGGCGAAGTACAGGCCCAGGCCGGTGCTGCCGGTGCTGTGGTTGAGGCTCAGCACATAGTTGGACTGCTGGGCGATCATCGGCTGCGGATAGCCTTGGCCATCGTCGCAGATGGCCAGGACCAGGCATTCCTGCTCCTGCCAGGCGCGCACCAGCAGGTTGCTGCGGGCGTAGCGGATGGAGTTGGTGATGATGTTGGCCACCACCGAGCCGAGCAGTTCCTGGTCGAAGAAACCCAGCAGGCCGAACTCCTCGACCTCGCAACGGGCGCTGATCTGGCGGCTCTGCAGCACCTCCTGATGGCGCGCCAGCTGGGCCTCGATAAAGTCCTCCAGCTCGTGGTATGCCGGACGCAGCGGCAGCTGGTTGACCCCCAGCTTGTACAGCCCGAGCAGCTGCACCAGCATGCCGTTGAGGCGGGCGAACTCGTACTCGATGATGCCTTGCGCCTGGCCGTGCTGGTGTTGCCGCGGCAGTTGTGCCTGCCATTGGCTGTGCGCCTGCATCAGCAGGGCCAGGGAGTTCTTCATGTCATGCACGGTGGAGGCGATCACCGTGGAGAAATCCAGCCCGCCGGGTTCGTCGCTCATTGCTCGAATGCCTTGCGCCGCAATTGCTGGTAGCGCTCATAGCGCGGGTCGCTGTCGGGCATCACGCTCACCGCCTCCAGGCAGCGCCGGCACTCGGCGAGCAACTCGGCGGGCGCCTGCTCGCCACCCAGGCGCAGCAGCGACTGCGCGGTGTTGAGGGCGATGCTGATATTTTTCGGCTGCAACGCCAGGGCTCGGCGAAACAGCGCCAGGGCCTCGTCGAACTGTTTCTGCTGGTAGCAGCGCACGCCCTGGCGGTTGAGCTCCAGCGCCTCCTTGCCGCCGCCGAGGATCTCCGCGTTATCGGTCTGCCGCGCCACGCCCTGCATCACCGCCGGGTCGTCGCCGTAGATTTCCACGCAGCTTTTCAGTAGCGCATCGCCGGCTTGCGCCTGGCCCAACTGGCGCAACTGGCTGGCCACCTTGAGCGCCGCCTCGGCGGCGAAGAACTGCGGCAGCTCGGCCAGGCCGGCGACCGCCTCTTCCGCCAGCTTGGCCGCCCGCGCCGGTTCGCCGGATTTCATCAGGCTGCTCGCCAGGGCCAGGCGCGAGCGCAGCTGCAAGGCCTTGTCGTCGCTGTAGCTCTTGTCCAGTTCGCCCAGGGCCTGGTTGATTTCGCTCTGCACGCGCTTGTCCAGGCTGCCGTCGCCGGCCTGGCCGGTCAGCGCCTGGGCCAGGCCCAGGTAATTTTCCGGGCTCTTGAAGCGCGAGGTGCGGCCCTGCTCCATAGCTTGCCGGTAGGCCTTGCTGGCGCTGCCGAAGTCCTCGTTATCCAGGGCCAGCTTGCCCAGTTGCATCTGCCGGCGAATCGCCAGCGGCGAGAGTTTTATCGCACTTTCCAGGGTCTGCTGGGCGCGCTTGCTCTCGCCCTGGGCCAGCAGCACCGCGGCCAGGCCGTCATACAGCGCGGGCAGCATGGGGAAGGCCTGCAGGCCCTGTTCGTAGAGGGCCTTGGCCCGTTCCAGGTCGCCGCGCTTATGCAACAGCGCGCCCAGGGCGACATAGGCCCAGGGCAGCGGACGCTCGGCCAGCACGCCGCTGAGCAGGCCTTCCAGCTCGTCGAGGCGGCCCAGCTCGCGCAGGGCTCCGGCCTGGTAACGCAGGCACAGCGGCGCGTAGCGCTTGTCTTCCTGGCTGAGGCTCTCGCAGGCTGCCAGCACCGCGGCCGGTTCCTGCTTGTCGAGGGCTTGCAGAATCGGCTTGAGCGCGGTCTTGCGCTCCACCAGCTTGTCCAGGCGTTGGGCCAGGCTGGCGCGGTTGAAGGGCTTGGTCAGGTAGGCGTCCGGCTCGTGCTCCAGGGCGCTGAGGACCATGGCCTGGCTGCTTTCGGCGGTGACCATGACGAAGATGCACTGGTGGCTGATCAGCTTGCCGGCCATCAGTTCTTCCAGCACCTGTTGGCCGTTCTTGCCGCTGCCCAGGTTGTAGTCGTGCAGGATGATGTCGTAGCGCTTGGTGCGGCACATCTGCAGCGTGTCCTCGCCGCGGTCGGCCACATCCACGTCCTTGCCGCCCATGTCCGCGAGCATGGCCTTGACCGAGCTGCGGAAGTCGGAAAAGTCGTCGACCACCAGAAAGCGCTTACCACTGTAGTCCTGCATCGAACAGATCCTTATGCGCACTCGGCAGCTATGCCGTGTAGTTCTCGCCTCAGTGTAGTTGCCCGCCAAGGGCTCGCCAGGCGCGGGGCACGGCGCGCCTGGCCGCAACGCGGCCTAGTCCTGCTCAAGGTCCAGCAGGCTCAGCAGAAACTGGCCGAAGAAGCTCAGATCCTGCTCCATGGCCTGGCGCGCGGCCTTGCCATCGCCGGCTTGCAAAGCCTTGAATGCCTGTTCGTGGAAGTCGTTGAGGCGCAACGACAGGTCAGCCTGGGTAAACAACCGGTTGAAGAAGGGCCCGACCTGCAACCACAAGGACTCGATCATGCGCAGCAGAATAGGGTTGGCGCAGGCGCGGTAGAGGCACAGGTGAAACTGGCTGTTGTCCGCCAGATAGGCCTGCACATCGCGCTGCTCCAGCGCCACTTCCATGCGCTCGATGCAGCCGTGCAACTGCTCCAGCTCGGCCTGGCTGATGCGGCTGGCCGCCAGCTCCACGGCCAGGCCTTCCAGGCTCAGGCGCACCTCGAACAGCTGCTGGAAACGCTCGCGGGTCATAGCCGGCACCCGCACCGAGCGCTGCGGCTCGCCTTCCAGCGCGCCTTCAGCCACCAGGCGTTGCAGCGCGCCGCGCACCGGCATCGGGCTGGTACCCCAGGCGGCAGCCAGGCCGCGGATCTTCAGCCGTTCGCCAGGCTGGAAACGCCCGGCCAGCAAGGCCTCACGAATTTGTTGATAGAGCTGGTCTTGCAGGTTGTCGGCCATGGTTCAGCAGCCTCGCCGCGGCGGCGCCGGGAGTTGGCTGAGGGTCAGCAGGCAGTCATGCATGGGGTTCTCCAGAGGGTCATGGCACGCCTTGGCAGGGCTTGACGCCGCTACCCAAGGCCCAGGGTGCTTTTTAGAGAAGCATTTCTTTGTGATCACAAAATAAGGCGCAACTGTAATTTATACCGAGAAAAAACACAGTATTGACTTATTTGTGATCACAAAAGAGCATGTACGGATATTCGAACGAGGTGTTCAGCATGACTGCCAGTGGTATCAGCCCAGCCGCCGTAGCAACTTTCGCCAGCCGCGAGCGGGAGCGTTTCATCGCGCGCAACCCGAAGTCCGTGGCCCTGGCCGAACGGGCGCGCAAGTCCCTGTACGGCGGCGTGCCGATGCACTGGATGGCCGACTGGTCGACCCCGGTGCCGCTGTTCGTCGAGCGGGCCAAGGGCGCGCGCTTCTATGACGTCGACGGCCACGCGTACATCGACTTCTGCCTGGGCGACACCGGCAGCATGTTCGGCCACTCGCCGGAGCCGATAGCCCGGGCCATCGCCGAGCAGGCGGGCAACGGCCTGACCAGCATGCTGCCGGGCGAGGACGCGGTGGTCTGCGGCGAGCTGCTGGCCGCGCGCTTCGGCCTGCCGTTCTGGCAGGTCACCGCCACCGCCACCGACTCCAACCGCTACGTGCTGCGCTGGGCGCGGGCGATCACCCAGCGCAAGACCCTGCTGGTGTTCGACGGCTGCTACCACGGCACGGTGGATGATGTGATGGTGCGCCATCGCGACGGCGAAACCGTGCCGCGCAGCGGCCTGATCGGCCAGGCCTATGACCTGACCCAGTACAGCCGCTCGATCCCGTTTAACGATGTCGAAGCATTGGAAGCCGCACTGGCCCAGGGCGACGTGTGCGCCCTGCTGTGCGAGCCGGCGATGACCAATATCGGCAT
>NZ_JAUYNP010000006.1 GCF_030696055.1 Pseudomonas sp.
CCGAGCTTCGCCAACACCTGGGTAGCCGCCAAGCCGTAAGGCGCCGCTGTGGGGTTGGCGATGGCCAGGTGCTGAAACTGGTTGGCCTGGAGCACCGCGGCGCTGCCGTCGATATAGCCGGCCTTGGCCGACCACAGCACCAGGCGGCCGATGGCATAGGTAAAGCGCGAGCCGGACACGCCGAGGCCCTCGCTCTCCAGCTTGGCCGGGGTGCTTTCGTCGGCGGAGAAGAACAGCTCGAACGGCGCGCCATGGCGAATCTGCGCATAGAGCTGGCCGGTCGCGCCGAAGGCGGCAACCAGCTTGTGCCCGGTGTCCTGTTCAAACTCGCCGGCGATGGCCTGGATCGGTGCGCTGAAGTTGGCGGCTACCGCCACCTGTACTTCCGCCGCCCGGCTAGTGGCGCTAACCAGCAGGCCGGCGCACAGCGTCAGCAGCGCCTGGAGCGTGAAATGCTGCATCGGGCGACTCCTTGTAATCGAATAAGGGCTGATCGCCCTCAGCTTTTGCCATTCGCTATATACCTTCGGATATAGCGAATGGCAAGCAAACGCCAATACGTTCATCTTCGTCAGTGGCTATTACAAGATCAGTCAGAACCTCTGCGCGCAGCGCACGGCAGGCGTTTAGAGCGCCACCTGGTTGCCAGGCAACCAGACAGCGCCCTAACTGGCTGGCCCTAGCGGAACGGCGGCTCGTCGAAGCTGCGCAGCTTGCGCGAGTGCAGCGAGTTGAGCTGGCTGCGCAGCAGATCCAGCGCGGCGATGCCGATATGCAGGTGCTGGGTCACCGCGCGCTCGTAGAAGGCCCCGGCCGCGCCCGGCAGCTTGATCTCGCTGTGCAGCGGCTTGTCCGAGACGCACAGCAAGGTGCCATAGGGCACCCGCAGGCGATAGCCCTGGGCGGCTATGGTGCCGCTTTCCATATCCACCGCCACGGCGCGGGACAGGTTGATCAGCGGCCGCTCCTGGGCCCAACGCAGCTCCCAGTTGCGGTCGTCGTAGGTCAGTACGGTGCCGGTGCGCAGGCGCTTCTTCAGCTCATCGCCCTGCTCGCCAGTCACCTGTTTGGCGGCCTCCTGCAGCGCCTGCTGCACTTCGGCCAGGGCCGGCAACGGGATATTCGGCGGCAACACCCGGTCGAGAATGCCGTCGCGGCGCATATAGGCGTGGGCCAGCACATAGTCGCCGATGGTCTGCGACTGACGCAGGCCGCCGCAGTGGCCGATCATCAGCCAACAGTGCGGACGCAGCACGGCCAGGTGGTCGGTGATGTTCTTGGCGTTGGACGGACCGACGCCGATATTGACCAGGGTGATGCCGTGGCCGTCCTCGGCCTGCAAGTGGTAGGCCGGCATCTGGTAGCGGTGCCAGATGACGTTTTCGATGATCGCCTGCATCTCGCCTTCGGCCATGCCGCGTTCGACCACCACATTGCCCGGCAGCACCATGCGGGTGAAGCGCGACTCGCCCACCAGCATATCCAGGCCATAGCGGATAAATTGGTCGACATAGCGGTGGTAGTTGGTCAGCAGAATCCACGGCTGCACATGCCGCCAGTCGCTGCCGGTGTAGTGCACCAGACGGCGCAGGGAAAAATCCACCCGCGCCGCATCGAACAGCGCCAGCGGCAGCGGGTCGGTATTCTCCCAGTCGTACAGGCCATCGGCGGTGCCATCGGTGGCGGCCGACAGGTCGGTGCTGGGGAACACCCGCGCCAGCTCGGCGGCGGTCACCCCGGAGCCGGCCAGCTCATCGCCCTGCTCGACCACATAGGGGTAGGGAATATTCTGCTGACTGACGCCCACTTCCACGCACAGGGTGAAGTCGTTCATCAACGGGCGCAGCTGCTCCAACAGGTATTTGCGGAAGGCCGCCGGGTGAGTGACGGTGACGCTGTAGGTGCCCGGCACCTGCACCTTGGCATAGGCACGCACCGTGGTCGGCACCTCGCCCTGACACAGGTAGGTCAAACGCAATTCGGGGTAGCGAAATTGGCGCTGCTGCGCGGCATCCGGCTTGATGCGCTCCTTGAGGTAGCGCTTGAGCGCCTGACTGAGGGCGCTGGTCGCCTGTAGATGCAAGGCGGCCAGACGGTCGACCGCCTCTTCGGCGGTGTGGGCGACAACGAAGTCTTCGGAACAAGGGCTCACGATTCGCATTCCTGGCTGAACAGACAGGCTCTATCTTGCCCTGATCACGCCGCCCAGGCATAGCATCTTGCACAGGCAGCCCAGCCCCCGCCCAAGCGCAACAGCCCGGTGATGCCAACCTAGCCTGGATGCAAATTCTCGATGCCCTACCCGGATTGCATCCAGGCCCAGCAACGTAGCCCGGATGCAATCCGGGAGCGGTGTCAGCCGTTAGATATCCCCGGATTTCATCCGGGCTACAGAATCGCGCCGCCTGAGCGACCTTGGCCGCGATAAGCGAGAGGGGCGCAGGGCATCCAGCGCGGCGCTACTTCATCACCTTATGCCGGTTCTTCAGATTGACCTGGTACCACAGCAGCTTCAGGCCGTTGTAGTCGCGCTTGGACAGCGCGCGCAGAAACACCAGGCGCTCGAGCATCTGCGGGTCATCGATGCGCGCCGCCTCTATCTCTTCCGCCGAGAGATAGCGCCGGGAATTGAAGTTGACCGGGAAGGTGGTGGTCTTGCGCACCACCACCTCGGCCTGCTTCTTGGCGCTGATAAAGAAGTTGATGTACTCCTCGGCGATCCGCCGCAGCAGCGGCTTGTTACGCAGGTGTTGGGTGATGGCCCAGACATCGATCCAGCCACTGGCGCCCTCGTCCGGCACGGTCAGCTTCCAGGTTTCGCCCATTGTCTTGACCTCGGCCAGACCGCCGCCCCAGCCGGCGCCGAAGGCCAGGCCCTTGAGATGGCCGCCATGGGACTCGCCGGCCCATTGCACCTTGGAGTTGTCCGCCAGCGCCTGCAGCCGCTTGATGATGGCCGGGGTATTGAACTTCTCGAGATCGAACACCTCGTCGCGCTTGACCCCCTCCATCAGCGCGGCGACCACCACATTCTCGCCCCCCGGCGAGGTGCCATTGATGCCGTAGCGCCCGGCGTATTGCGGGTCCCAGAAGATGCTCCAGCTGCGCGGCGGCTCCTTGAACACCTGGGTGTTGTACAGGATGCCGTAGGGCCCCCAGGCGTAGGGCACGCCATAGACGACGCCGTCCTGGCGAATATCGGGCAGGTCCTGAAAGTACTGATAGAGCGAGGTGAAATTGGGGATGTGTTCGAGGCGCAGGGGCAACACCAGGCCTTGCTTGATCATGTTCCACTTGAAGTGCTTCAACACACTTTTCGAGGGGGAGATCAGGTCCGCCTGCTCGGACTCCTGGCTGGAGCGGGCGGCCTTGAAGAACTCATCCTCATCCGCCACCTCGCGGATGCGGAAGGTCAGGTTCACCCCATACTTGCCTTGGATATAGGCCTTGAACTGCGCCACATCCTCAGGCGGCGCATAGCGCCCCCACACCAGCAGGCGCAGCGCCATGTCCTCGGCCGCACCGGCGCAGCTGGAGAAGATGGCCAACCACAAGAAGCACGCTAGCCGGAGCATCGCCCACCCTAAATCTGACTCGTACAGTGACGCTGTGCGGGCCGGCCACAGCGGCCTTAGCGCAACATCGATAGCCACTAAGACTAGCAGGCAGCTGCTTATTGCATTGCCGCGCTTCAGCGCAGCAGCCGGGCCAGATCCTCGGGCACGGGCTGCGCGGTCAGCGGGCCGACCCGGCGGGTGCCGGGATTGCCCAGGGGATAGAGCCCCAGCAGCGAACCCAGGCTACCGGGCACACGCAGCAATTGCGCCAGGCATTCGGCCCAGTCGCGCTGCCGCCAGGCCCAGGCCAGCAGCCACAGGTGGCTGCGCAGATGCTCGCTAAACCGCCGCTGGCCGAGGATATGCGCGCGCTCCAGGTGATAGAGCTCGGCCGCGGGATCGAGGCCGCGCTGCGAGCGGGCCAGTTGGTACTCGTGCTGGAAGGCTTGTTGGCGGTTCATCTGCAACTCTCCTGAAGGGGTTCGCCGTCAGTCTGCGAGCGCGGGGCGGCCCCCAGGTCAAGCGCCAGGGTCTACTCTGATGGACAACCGCCGCCTGAGAACCCTGGCATGCCTCGTTTCCTGACCATCTGCCTGCTCTGTTTGATGCCCACTGTCCTGCTCGCCGCCGAGCTGGATGGCCGCTACCTCGCCACCCTGGACGGCCTGCCGGCCGAGATGATCCTGCACAGCCAGGGCCAGCAGGTCAAAGGTCAA
>NZ_JAUYNP010000253.1 GCF_030696055.1 Pseudomonas sp.
ATCGGTCACGTTGACCATGGTAAAACCACGCTGACCGCCGCTCTGACTCGCGTTTGCTCCGAAGTGTTCGGTAGCGCCGTTGTTGCTTTCGACAAGATCGATAGCGCTCCGGAAGAGAAAGCTCGTGGTATCACCATCAACACCGCGCACGTTGAGTACAACTCTTCGATTCGTCACTACGCGCACGTTGACTGCCCAGGTCACGCTGACTATGTGAAGAACATGATCACCGGTGCTGCCCAGATGGACGGCGCGATCCTGGTTTGCTCCGCTGCTGACGGCCCGATGCCGCAGACTCGTGAGCACATCCTGCTGTCCCGTCAGGTTGGCGTTCCGTACATCGTGGTCTTCCTGAACAAGGCTGACATGGTTGACGACGCTGAGCTGCTGGAGCTGGTTGAGATGGAAGTGCGCGATCTGCTCAGCACTTACGACTTCCCGGGCGACGACACGCCGATCATCATCGGTTCCGCTCTGATGGCGCTGAACGGTCAGGACGACAACGAAATGGGCACCACTGCCGTTCGTAAGCTCGTTGAGACTCTGGATACCTACATTCCAGATCCAGTACGTGCTATCGACAAGCCGTTCCTGATGCCAATCGAAGACGTATTCTCGATCTCCGGTCGTGGCACCGTGGTAACTGGCCGTATCGAGCGTGGCATCATCAAAATCCAGGAAGAGCTGGAAATTGTTGGCCTGCGTGATACCACCAAGACCACCTGTACCGGTGTTGAAATGTTCCGCAAGCTGCTCGACGAAGGTCGTGCTGGCGAGAACTGCGGCGTTCTGCTGCGCGGTACCAAGCGTGACGACGTTGAGCGTGGCCAGGTTCTGGTTAAGCCGGGTTCGGTCAAGCCGCACACCACCTTCACCGCAGAAGTTTACGTGCTGAGCAAGGAAGAAGGCGGTCGTCACACTCCGTTCTTCAAAGGCTACCGTCCGCAGTTCTACTTCCGTACTACTGACGTAACTGGTAACTGCGAACTGCCGGAAGGCGTTGAGATGGTAATGCCAGGTGACAACATCCAGATGACTGTCACTCTGATCAAGACCATCGCAATGGAAGAAGGCCTGCGTTTCGCCATTCGTGAAGGCGGTCGTACCGTCGGCGCTGGCGTCGTAGCCAAAATCATCGCGTAAGTGATGATTTAAGAAGAAGCCTCCGCTTGCGGGGGCTTTTTTTATTGGGTTGACACCTGCTAGGGGCGTCTATAGAATCACGCCTCCTTTTAACGGGCGTATTGCGTCCGTTGGGGATAGCAGCTTGGAATCTGAGGTCAAAATGCAAAACCAACAAATCCGTATTCGGTTGAAGGCTTTTGACCATCGCCTGATCGATCAATCAACCCAGGAAATCGTGGAAACCGCGAAACGTACTGGTGCTCAGGTGCGTGGTCCTATTCCTCTGCCTACCCGCAAAGAGCGGTTCACTGTTCTGACTTCACCGCACGTCAACAAAGACGCGCGTGATCAGTTCGAGATCCGTACTCATAAGCGCGTTCTGGACATCGTCCAGCCAACGGATAAAACCGTTGATGCGCTGATGAAGCTTGATCTTGCGGCCGGTGTGGAAGTGCAGATCAGCCTCGGCTAAGACCGCTTTAGGTTTTAGTCGTGTAACGCTCTGAAATGGGCGGCCATAGCGGGTGAAAGCCCCGTACACTCATGAGGTTACAACATGACTATTGGTGTAGTCGGTCGTAAGTGCGGTATGACCCGCATTTTCACCGAAGAAGGTGTCTCCATTCCGGTTACGGTCATTGAGATCGAGCCGAATCGCGTCACTCAATTCAAAACTTAAGAGTCCGATGGCTATCGTGCAGTGCAAGTCACTGTCGGCGAGCGTCGCGCTTCTCGTGTCAGCAAGGCGCAAGCCGGTCACTTCGCTAAGGCGAATGTCGCGGCAGGTCGTGGTGTTTGGGAATTCCGTCTTGAAGAAGGCGAGTACCAGGCTGGCGATCTGATCAACGCTGAAATATTCCAAGCTGGTCAGCTGGTGGATGTCACCGGTCAGTCCAAAGGTAAAGGCTTTGCCGGTACCATCAAGCGTTGGAACTTCCGCGGCCAAGACAACACTCACGGTAACTCCGTGTCCCACCGTGTTCCGGGTTCCATTGGCCAGTGCCAGACTCCGGGTCGCGTATTCAAGGGCAAAAAAATGTCCGGTCACATGGGTGCTGAGCGCGTGACTGTGCAGTCCCTGGAAGTAGTGCGCGTCGATGCTGAACGCAACCTGCTGCTGGTCAAGGGTGCCGTTCCTGGCGCTACTGGCGGCAACCTGGTTGTCCGTCCGGCAGCCAAGGCTCGCGGTTAAGGGGAAGCTGACATGCAATTAAATGTAAATGGCGCTCAAGCAATCGAAGTATCCGAAGCCACTTTTGGCGGCGCATACAACGAGACCCTGGTTCACCAAGCAGTTGTGGCCTACATGGCCGGCGGCCGTCAGGGCAGCAAGCAACAAAAGACCCGTTCTGATGTGTCCGGTGGCGGTAAGCGCCCATGGCGTCAGAAGGGTACCGGTCGTGCTCGTGCAGGTACCACTCGTGGTCCGATCTGGCGTGGCGGTGGTGTGACCTTCGCGGCTCGTCCGCAGAATCACGATCAAAAGCTGAACAAGAAAATGTATCGCGCTGCATTGCGTTCGATTCTTGCTGAGCTGGTGCGTACTGATCGTCTGGTCGTAGTCGAGGACTTCAGCGTTGAAGCGCCGAAAACTAAAGACCTGCTGAACAAGCTGAATGGCATGGGTCTGACCGACGTACTGATCGTGTCCGATGCTATTGATGAGAATCTGTACCTGGCTGCTCGCAACCTGCCGCATGTTGATGTTCGTGACGTGCAAGGTTCCGACCCGGTCAGTCTGATCGCGTACGAAAAGGTGTTAGTCACCGTTTCTGCCGTGAAGAAATTCGAGGAGCTGCTGGGATGAACCAGGAACGCGTATTTAAAGTGCTGCTTGGCCCGCACATCTCCGAGAAGGCCACACTTCTGGCTGATAAAAAAAGCCAATTCGTTTTTAAGGTTGCAACCGATGCAACCAAGCTGGAAATCAAGAAGGCCGTCGAAAGCCTGTTCAGCGTGAAAGTTGAGCGTGTGACTACTCAGAACGTTCTGGGTAAGAGCAAGCGCACCGCTCGCGGTCTGGGCAAGCGTAACGACTGGAAGAAGGCGATCATCTCCCTTCAGCCAGGCCAAGATCTCGATTTCGCCAGCAGTGCTGAGTAAGGAAGGGGTGCATCATGGCAATCGTTAAATGCAAACCGACTTCCCCTGGCCGCCGTTTTGTGGTCAAGGTGGTCAATCAGGAGCTGCATAAAGGCGCTCCTTACGCTCCGCTGCTTGAGAAGAAGTCGAAGACTGGCGGTCGTAACAACAATGGTCGTATCACCACCCGTCATATCGGTGGTGGCCACAAGCAGCATTACCGTCTGGTCGATTTCCGTCGCAACGACAAAGATGGCATTCCAGCCACTGTCGAGCGTATTGAATACGATCCGAACCGTACCGCACACATCGCTCTGTTGATGTATGCAGACGGCGAGCGTCGCTACATCATCGCCCCTAAAGGCGTGAGTGCTGGCGATCAGCTGGTAGCTGGCATCATGGCACCGATCAAGCCGGGCAACAGTCTGCAACTGCGCAACATCCCAGTTGGTAGCACTGTTCACGGTATCGAACTGAAGCCGGGCAAAGGTGCTCAGATCGCTCGTTCCGCTGGTGCTTCGGCTCAGCTGATTGCGCGTGAAGGCGTCTACGTGACCCTGCGTCTGCGTTCCGGTGAAATGCGTAAAGTACTGGCCGAATGCCGTGCGACCCTGGGCGAAGTCTCGAACTCCGAGCACAGCCTGCGTTCGCTGGGTAAAGCCGGTGCCAAACGCTGGCGTGGCGTTCGCCCAACCGTTCGTGGTGTTGCCATGAACCCGGTTGACCACCCACACGGTGGTGGTGAAGGTCGTACCTCTGGTGGTCGTCATCCGGTGTCTCCATGGGGCTTCCCGACTAAGGGCGCGAAGACTCGTGGTAACAAGCGCACCGATAACATGATCGTCCGTCGTCGCAAGTAAATAGAGGGATACGACAGTGCCACGTTCTCTGAAAAAAGGTCCTTTTATTGATCTTCACCTACTGAAGAAGATCGAAGTGGCGGTGGAAAAGAACGATCGCAAGCCGGTGAAAACCTGGTCGCGTCGTTCCATGATCCTGCCGCAGATGGTTGGTCTGACCATCGCTGTACATAACGGTCGTCAACATGTCCCTGTTCTGGTGAACGAAGACATGGTCGGCCACAAACTGGGCGAATTTGCCGGCACTCGTACCTATCGTGGGCACGTGGCTGACAAGAAAGCCAAGCGTTAAGGGGTTAGGAAATGGAAGTAGCCGCTAAGTTGTCGGGCGCTCGAATCTCCGCCCAGAAAGCCCGCTTGGTCGCCGACCAGATCCGCGGGAAGAAGGTGGGCGAAGCGCTCAACCTGCTGGCTTTCAGCAGCAAGAAAGCCGCCGAGATCATCAAGAAAGTGCTGGAGTCGGCTGTAGCCAACGCCGAGCACAACGAAGGCGCAGACGTTGATGACCTCAAGGTCAGCACCGTTTTCGTCAACGAAGGGCGTTCGCTGAAGCGAATCATGCCACGTGCCAAAGGCCGTGCTGATCGCATCGTCAAGCGGTCTTGCCATATCACTGTCAAGGTTGCGGACAAGTAACGGAGTCGATCAGATGGGTCAGAAAGTACATCCCATTGGCATTCGCCTGGGAATCGTCAAGGAGCACACCTCCGTCTGGTACGCCAGCGGTCGGACTTATGCGGACTACTTGTTCGCTGATCTGAAGGTGCGTGAGTATCTCCAAGACAAACTAAAAAGCGCGTCCGTAAGCCGTATCGACATCGCTCGTCCGGCTCAAACCGCACGCATCACCATCCACACCGCTCGTCCCGGTATCGTTATCGGTAAGAAAGGTGAAGATGTTGAGAAGCTGCGTCAGGACCTGACCAAGCAGATGGGTGTGCCTGTGCACATCAATATCGAAGAGATCCGCAAGCCGGAGCTCGACGGTATGCTGGTTGCGCAGAGCGTAGCTCAGCAGCTGGAGCGTCGCGTGATGTTCCGTCGCGCCATGAAGCGCGCTGTACAGAACGCCATGCGTATTGGTGCCAAGGGCATCAAAATCCAAGTGAGCGGTCGTCTCGGCGGGGCTGAAATTGCCCGTACCGAATGGTATCGCGAAGGTCGTGTGCCGTTGCACACCCTGCGTGCCGATATCGACTATGCCACGTACGAAGCGCACACCACTTATGGTGTGATCGGTGTCAAGGTTTGGATCTTCAAAGGCGAAGTAATTGGTGGTCGCCACGAAGAGCTGAAGCCGCAAGCACCCGCGCCTCGTAAAAAAGCTGCTAAGTAAGGGGTACGCCAAATGTTGCAACCAAAGCGTACGAAGTTCCGCAAGCAGATGACCGGCCACAACCGTGGTCTGGCTCAGCGCGGTAGCAAAGTCAGCTTCGGCGAGTTCGCGCTGAAGTCTGTTGCCCGCGGTCGTCTCACCGCCCGTCAGATTGAGTCCGCTCGTCGTGCTCTGACTCGTCACGTTAAGCGTGGCGGGAAAATCTGGATTCGCGTTTTCCCGGACAAGCCGGTTACCAAG
>NZ_JAUYNP010000007.1 GCF_030696055.1 Pseudomonas sp.
CCGCCTTCGAATACCTCGCCCTGGACAATAAGGGACGCCAGCAGAAGGGCGTGCTGGAGGCCGACAGCGCGCGCCAGGTACGGCAGATACTGCGCGATCGGCAGCTCGCACCGCTGGACGTCAAGGCCACCCGCACCCGCGAGAACGCCAGTGCCGGTGGGCATTTCAGCTTTACCCGCGGGCTCTCGGCGAGCGATCTGGCGCTGCTTACGCGCCAGCTGGCGACCCTGATCCAGGCCGCGTTGCCGATCGAGGAAGCCCTGCGCGCGGCAGCGGCCCAGGCCCGTTCGCCGCGGGTGCAGAGCATGTTGCTGGCGGTGCGTGCGCGGGTGCTGGAAGGCCATGACCTGGCCGGCAGCCTGAAAGAATTCCCCTCGGCCTTTCCCGAGCTGTACCGCGCCACGGTGGCGGCGGGCGAGCACGCCGGCCACCTGGGCCCGGTGCTGGAACAGTTGGCCGATTACACCGAACAACGCCAGCAGTCGCGGCAGAAGATCCAGCTGGCGCTGCTCTATCCGCTGATCCTGATGTGCGCCTCCTTGCTGATAGTCGGCTTTCTGCTCGGCTATGTGGTGCCGGACGTGGTGCGGGTGTTCGTCGACTCCGGGCAGACCCTGCCGGCGCTGACCCGCGGTCTGATCGGTCTGAGCGATTGGGTCAAGGCCTGGGGCTGGTTGGCGGTGATTGTGGCGATACTGGGCGTGTTCGCCCTGCGCTGGGCGCTGCGCGATGAGGCGGTCAAGGCGCGCTGGCATGGCGTGCTATTGCGCGTGCCCCTAGTCGGGCGCCTGATCCGCGCCACCGACTGCGCGCGCTTCGCCTCGACCCTGGCGATTCTCACCCGCAGCGGCGTGCCCCTGGTCGAAGCCCTGGGCATAGGCGCCGAGGTGATCGCCAACCGGGTGATCCGCGCCGATGTGGTGATAGCCGCGCAGAAGGTCCGTGAAGGCGGCAGCCTGACCCGGGCCCTGGAAGCCAGCGGCCAGTTCCCGCCAATGATGCTGCATATGATCGCCAGCGGTGAACGCTCCGGCGAGCTGGATCAGATGCTGGCGCGCACCGCGCGCAACCAAGAAAACGATCTGGGCGCCCAGGTGTCTCTCTTGGTGGGGTTGTTCGAGCCCTTTATGTTGGTATTTATGGGGGCGGTGGTGTTGGTCATAGTCTTGGCCATCCTGCTGCCGATTCTGTCTCTTAATCAGTTGGTGGGGTAAACGGTGAAAGTGAACAAGGGGCAAAAGGGTTTTACCCTGATCGAAATCATGGTGGTGGTGGTGATCCTGGGCATTCTCGCCGCGTTAGTGGTGCCGCAAGTGATGAGCCGACCGGACCAGGCCAAGGTCACGGTGGCCCAGGGCGATATCAAGGCGGTGGCCGCCGCGCTGGATATGTACAAGCTGGATAACCACGCCTACCCGAGCACCCAGCAGGGCTTGGAAGCGCTGGTGAAGAAACCCTCGGGCAACCCGCAGCCGAAGAACTGGAACCGCGATGGCTACCTCAAGCGCGCGCCGGTGGACCCCTGGGGCAATGCCTATCAGTACCTGGCGCCTGGCAGCAAAGGTGCGTTCGACCTCTATTCGCTTGGCGCCGACGGCAAGGAAGGCGGCGCCGAGCACGATGCCGATATCGGTAACTGGGACCTCTGATGAGGCCTTGCTGAGCCATGCCAGTCACTCGCCGCGCTGCCGCCAGGCCGCCAGGAGCCCTTGCGGCCAAGGCTTTTACCCTGATCGAGTTGCTGGTGGTGCTGGTGATCCTCGGCTGCCTGATCGGCGTGGCGGTGCTCAGCGTGGGCATCGCCGGGCCGAGCCGGGAGCTGCATAACGAGGCCGAGCGCCTGGCCGGCCTGATTGGCGTGTTGGCCGAGGAGGCGGTGCTGGACAATCAGGAATATGGCTTGCTACTCAGTCGCGACAGCTACCAGGTGCTGCGTTACCAGCCGGCAAGCCTGAGCTGGCAGGCGCTGCCCGGCAAACCCCATGTGCTACCCGTTTGGGCCGAGCTGAGCGTCGAGTTGGAAGGCGCGGCCCTGGAGTTGCCCATGCCCGCGGAGCAGGAGGAGGGCAGCAAGACGCTGGTGCCGCAGCTGTTGTTGCTGTCCAGCGGCGAGATCAGTCCGTTTCGTCTGCGCCTGGCGGAGCGCGGCGCCGACGGTCTGCGTCTGCTGCTGGCCAGCGACGGCTTCGGCTTGCCCAAGGTCGAGGTCGAGCAGCCGGCAGGGCGCGCCGGATGAGGCGCGCTGGCGGTTTTACCTTACTCGAGGTGTTGGTCGCCCTGGCGATTTTCGCCATGGTCGCCGCTAGCGTCCTGACCGCCACCGCCCGCAGCCTGCAGACCGCCTCGCGCCTGGAAGACAAGACCCTGGCGATGTGGATCGCCGACAACCAGCTGACCGAGCTGCAACTGGCGCCAGAGCCGGTGGCCGATGGTCGTGACCAGGGCGAGCTGGAATTCGCCGGGCGGCGCTGGCAGTGGCAGAGCGAAATCAAGGCGACCAGCGAACCGGCCATGCGCCGGGTCAGCCTCTGGGTGGCGCCGCGCGCCGAGGACGGCCTGGGTGGCGAGGTGCGCGAGCGCGCGCTGGTCAGCCTCAATGGTTTTCTCGGTGAGACGCGATGAGAGCGGCCCGTGGCTTTACCTTGCTCGAATTGCTGATCGCCATCGCGATCTTTGCCCTGCTGGGCCTGGGCACCTACCGCATGCTCGACAGCGTGTTGCAAACCGACAAGATCACCCGCGCCCACGAGGCGCAGTTGCGCGAACTGGTGCGGGCCATGGCGGCCTTCGAGCGCGATCTGCTGCAGGTGCTGCCGAGGCCGGCGCGGGATGGTTTCGGCGAGCCGCGCGCCGCCCTGTTCGGTGAAGATGGCGATAGCGATGCCTTGGAGCTGACCCGCAGCGGCTGGCGCAACCCCCTGGCGCAGACCCGCGCCTCGCTGCAGCGGGTGCGCTGGCAGCGTAGCGGCGAGCAGTGGCAACGCCAGTATTGGACGGTGCTGGATCAGGCCCAGGACAGCCAGCCCCAGGTGCAGCAGGCCCTGGATGGGGTGACCGGGCTGCAGTTGCGCTATCAGGATGGCAAGGGCGTCTGGCATGACGCCTGGCCGCCCGAGCAAAGCAAAAGCGAAGAGGCCCTGGTCGTGCTGCCCCAGGCCATCGAACTGGTCATGCAGCATCGCCGTTATGGCGAGTTGCGCCGCCTGCTGCGCCTGCCGGATGTCTTGCCCGAACACCTGCAGCAGGCGCCGCAGAACCCTGAGAACCCCGCAGAGCCAGAGCCAGAAACGGAGCCGCAGCCATGAGGGCGCAGCGCGGCATGGCCTTGATCACCGTATTGCTGGTGGTGGCTGTGGTCACGGTGGTGAGCGCCGGGATCATCGCCCGCCAGCAACTGTCGATCCGCAGCAGCGCCAACCAACTGCATGTGCGCCAGGCCTGGCATTACGCCCTGGGCGGCGAAACCCTGGCCAAGGCGCTGCTGCAGCGCGATCTGCGCCAAGGCGATCCGCGCGCGCCGGTGGACCATCTGGCCGAGGCCTGGGCCAAGCCGCTGGCCCCCTTTGCCCTGGATGAAGGGGGCGAGTTGCGGGTACAGATCATCGACCTCACCGGGCGCTTCAACCTCAACAGCCTGCTGCGCCAGAACCAGCCCATCGAGGCCGCCGTGGCGCAATTTCGGCGTCTGTTGCTGGGGCTGCAGATCGAGACGCCCTATGCCGATCGCCTGCTCGACTGGTTGGATGCCGATCAGGAGGCGACGGGCGGCTATGGCGCCGAGGACAACCAGTATCTGCTGCTGCAGCCGCCCTATCGCGCGGCCAATCGCCTGCTGGCCGATGTCTCGGAGTTGCGTCTGCTGCTGGAGATGAGCGAGGCCGACTATCAGCGCCTGCTGCCCTTTGTCAGCGCCTTGCCGGCGGATGCGACCCTGAACGTCAACACCGCCAGCGCGCGGGTCTTGGCCAGCCTGGCCGACGGTTTGTCGCTGAGCACGGCCCAGGGCCTGGTGGCGGCGCGCGGGGCCCAGGGCTATAGCGATCTGCCTAGCTTTATTGCGCAGCTCGGCGGGCTTACGCCGCAGAGTCAGGGCTTGGCCGTCGGCAGCCAGTATTTTCAGGTGATCAGCGAAGTGAATGTGGGTGATCGCCGTCAGGTTTTACGCAGCACCCTGCAGCGAGCCAGCGATGGCAAGCTGTATGTTCTAGCCCGTGATCTGGGGGGCAGCGGTATGCCGCCGGCTCCCGTCGAGGAAGTCGAGCCATGAGTCAGTCCTATGTATTTCTACCGCCCGCGGCTTGTGCGGGGGCGCGGGCCGATCTGTCGGTGCAGCAGGTCGTGGCGGGGCGCAGCGAGAGCCTGCCGTTCGCCGAGGCCCAGGCGCAGCTGCAGGGCAGTTGGACCCTGGTGTTGCCGGTCGAGGCGGTCACCGCCTGCGCGGTCACTCTACCGACCCGCAAGGCGCGCTGGTTGCGCCAGGCCCTGCCATTCGCCGTGGAGGAGCTGCTGGCCGAAGACGTCGAGCTGATGCACCTGGCCCTGGGCGAACCCCTGGCCGATGGCCGGCACCGGGTGTTTGCCGTGCGCCGCACTTGGTTGGCCGCTTGGTTGGCGCTGTGCAGCACGCCGCCGCAGATCATTGCCGTGGATGCCGACCTGTTGCCGGCAGTTGGCACCCAGTTGCTGGAGTTGCAGGGGCGCTGGTTGCTGGGCGGCGAAAATGTCGCCCGCATGGCGCTGACGAGCAGCGACTGGCCGGCATTGGCGCCGCTCTGCGCGCAGCCGCACACGGCCTGCTGCGGCGCCGGGCAAGACGCCCCGCAGCCCGTGGATGAGCAAGCGGAGATTGCCGAGCCCTTTGTCTGGCTAGCGCAGCAAGGCGTCAGCACTAACCTGGCCCAGGGCGAATTTGCCGCGCAGCAGAGCAGCGGCCAGTGGCAGCGTTGGCGTCCCGTGCTGGGGCTGGTCGGCCTGTGGCTGCTGTTGCAATGGGGCTTTAATCTGGCCCAGGGCTGGCACTTGCAGCGCCAGGCCGACAACTATGCCGCCGCCAGTGCGGCGCTCTATCGGCAGTTGTTCCCGCAAGACAGCAAGCTGGTCAACCTGCGCGTGCAGTTTGATCAGCATCTCAGCGCCGGCGCCGGCAGTGGCCAGGCGCACTTGCTGGGTATGCTGGCGCAGGTCAGCCAGGCCTTGGGCGCCGGGGGCGCGCAGGTGCAAATCCGCCAGGTGGACTTCAGCGAGAGCCGCGGCGATCTGGCCATGCAGGTGCAGGCGGCCGGATTTGCCGAGCTGGAACAGCTGCGCGAGCGCCTGCAGCAAAGCGGCTTGGCCGTGCAATTGGGTTCGGCCAGCCGGGAAGAGACTGGGGTCAGTGCACGCGTGGTGATCGGGGGATGAGTATGGGTGAGATCAATAAAGGTTTTTCCGCGCAGCTGGACAATTCCCAGCTGGTGCAGCGCTGGCGCGCCCTGGCGCCCCGTGAGCAGCTGTCGCTGGCCAGTCTGGCGGCGTTTCTCTTGCTGGTGCTGCTGTATCTGGCGCTCTGGCAGCCGGCCCAGCAGCGCCTGGCGGCCGCGCGCAGTGCCTTCGAGACGCAGCGCGAACTGAATGCCTATCTGCATAGCCAGGCTCCGCAGGCGCGCAACCTGGCGAGCCAGCCGCAAGTCAGTGTCGATCCGGCGGGCTTGCAGGGCCTGGTAACCGCCAGTGCCAGCGCCCAGGGCTTGACCATCGAGCGTTTGGATAGCGGCGGCGAGGGTGCCCTGCAGGTCAGTGTGCAGCCAGCGCCTTTTGCCCAGCTGATACGCTGGTTCGGCGCCTTGCAAGAGCAGGGCGTGCAGATTGCCGAAGCGGGGCTGGATCGCGCCGAGGCCAACAAGGTGGCCGCGCGCCTGAGCCTGCGGGTTAGCCAGTAAGCGGAGCGCCAGCTTGCTTAAGGGCGCAGGAGGCTGCGGATGGGCAACGGAGGGCGGCGACGATTTTTCACTTTTTTAGAAAAACTTGAAGCAGAGTATTGACTTAGCTGCGGTCCTTGCGTAAATTTCGCGCCTCGCAAGCAGCGGGTGATTAGCTCAGCTGGGAGAGCATCTGCCTTACAAGCAGAGGGTCGGCGGTTCGATCCCGTCATCACCCACCACTCTTGTGAAACCGGACGCAAGTCCACCGACGCGCAGCGGTAGTTCAGTCGGTTAGAATACCGGCCTGTCACGCCGGGGGTCGCGGGTTCGAGTCCCGTCCGCTGCGCCATATTTTCCATGCCGAGTTTGTTCGGTATGAGATAGAAAGCTCCAAGAGCGCTCTATCAGATGAAGCAAGAGTTCCATGGACGTAAGTCCACCGACACGCAGCGGTAGTTCAGTCGGTTAGAATACCGGCCTGTCACGCCGGGGGTCGCGGGTTCGAGTCCCGTCCGCTGCGCCATATACGAAACCCTCAGGTAGCGATGCCTGAGGGTTTTTTATTGCCTGCCATCCCTGGAGGCCACCCTGCGGGCCGTCGCTGTGCGACGTTAAAAATCGCTCCAGGCGATTTTTTATTGCGCACGACAAACTGTCATCTTGCGTTCATCTGCATCTTTTAGTTTGTTTGACATGCTCCTTGTTACTTAATTGAGGAGCGTGACGACAAACGGGAGGATGGTGCTATGGACGATTACCAAGAAGAACTGCTGGAGCTGCAGGCTCTGGAAGATGACGGGGTGGAGCTGGCGGAAGACGCCACCGAGCTCTAACCACCTGCCGAAAACTATTCTGCCCGCCGCTGCTCGCGCCGGTATTCCCCTGGGGTTTGCTGATTCCAGCGCTTGAACGCGCGCTGAAAGGCTTCGGCCGAGGCAAAGCCGAGCAGGTAGGCGATCTCGCCAAAGGCCAGTTCGGTGTCGCGGATATAGGCCATGGCCAGGTCGCGGCGGGTGTCATTGAGGATGGCGCGAAACTGCGTGCCTTCTTCGGCCAGCTTGCGTCGCAGCGTCCAGGCCGGCAGCTGCAGGCGCGCGGCCACCTCTGCCAGATCCGGCTCACGTCCATGCAGCAAGGGCCCCAGCAGCTGGGTGATGCGCTCGCGCAGGCTGCGGGTGCGGGTCAGCTGCTCCAACTCGCGCTCGCAGATTTCCAGCAGCTGTTTCCAGGTGCTCGGGCAGTGCTCCGGGTTGCGCATATTCAGGCTGCTCTGGTTGAGGCGCAGCTGGTTGTGTTCGCTGGCGAACTCCACCGGGCAGGCAAACAATTCGCCGTATTGCGCGGCGTAGGCGGGCGCCGGGAACTCGATCTGCACTTTCTCCACGGGCAGCGGCTGCTGCGCCAGCTTGCTCAGTTGCTGCGCCCAGCTGGCCAACACCGAGTCGATCACGAAGCGGTTGTAGTCGTTGTAGGGGCTGATCGAGTAGAAGCGCAGCCAGGCGCCCTGGGCGTCTTCGTGCAGGCTCGACTGGCCGCGGTAGTTGGCGGCATACAGCGGCTCGAAACGTATCAGGGCGCGGGCGGCTTCGCGTACGGTCGGGGCCTGGGCTGCGGTGACGCCAGCCAGGCCGAGCTGGCTTAAACGGCTGCAGCGCCCCATCTGCAGGCCAATACCTGCTTCGCCGCTTTGCTGGATGGCGGCATGGCCCAGGCGCATATAACGCGGGATCGACAGGCGTGCGTGGGGTTCGCCCAGGCGCGCCGGGTCGAGGCCGTAGCTGTCGAACAGGGGCTGTGGGTCCTGTCCCAGGCTGCGCATGGCGGCGGCCAGGCTCTCGACAAAGCCCACCGCCAGATCGCCCAGCCGGATCCTCGAGCCTTTCACTGGTGCAGCCTGCCAGGGCTTGGCCGTTGTTTTGTCCTGTAGCCAGCGCGATTCCGGCTGCTGAGCCGACTCGGGGCGTTGCCGAAGTGCAGAGGTCTGGGCATGGATTTGCTGCGCGGTGAAGTCATGGCGTCAGGGTAGGGGAGCGCCTCGGGCTTGCCAAGCTGCGCTGTACGATTCGATCAATAAGTTGTCATTTTAAGTCATTGAGCCATTCGGGCTGGCTCTTTATCGTCTCACCCATATCGACTGCAGCCCGTTAGAGGCTGCGGCGCTCCGTGAAATGCCCATGCCCGATGTGGAGAACTCCATGACTGCTCACTACCCGCACCTGCTCGCCCCTCTGGATCTGGGTTTCACCACCCTGAAGAACCGCACCCTGATGGGTTCCATGCACACCGGCCTGGAAGAAAAGGCGAACGGCTTCGAGCGCATGGCGGCCTATTTCGCCGAGCGTGCCCGTGGCGGTGTTGGCCTGATGGTGACCGGCGGTATCGGTCCGAACGAGGAGGGCGGCGTGTACTCCGGTGCGGCCAAGCTGACCACCGTCGAGGAAGCCGAGAAGCACAAGATAGTCACCCAGGCCGTGCACGAGGCGGGCGGCAAGATCTGCATGCAGATCCTGCATGCCGGCCGCTATGCCTACAGCCCGAAATCGGTGGCGCCGAGCGCGATCCAGGCGCCGATCAATCCGTTCAAGCCGCGTGAGCTGGACGAGGACGGCATCGAGAAGCAGATCCAGGACTTTATCAACTGCTCTGTGCTGGCCCAGCAGGCCGAATACGACGGCGTTGAGATCATGGGTTCGGAAGGTTACTTCATCAACCAGTTCCTGGTCGCCCATACCAACCACCGCACCGACCGCTGGGGCGGCAGCTATGAGAACCGTATGCGCCTGCCGGTGGAAATCGTCCGCCGCGTGCGTGAGGCTGTGGGGCCGAACTTCATCATCATTTACCGCCTGTCGATGCTCGACCTGGTCGAGGGCGGCAGCACCTGGGACGAGATAGTGCTGTTGGCCAAGGCCATCGAGCAGGCCGGCGCCACCCTGATCAACACAGGTATCGGCTGGCACGAAGCGCGTATCCCGACCATCGCCACCAAGGTGCCGCGCGCGGCCTTCACCAAGGTCACCGCCAAGCTGCGTGGCGAGGTGGCTATTCCGCTGATCACCACCAATCGCATCAACACCCCGGAGATTGCCGAGCAGGTGCTGGCCGAGGGCGACGCCGATATGGTCTCCATGGCCCGGCCGTTCCTCGCCGACCCGGACTTCGTCAACAAGGCCGCCGCCGGCCGTAGTGACGAGATCAACACCTGCATTGGCTGCAATCAGGCCTGCCTGGACCACACCTTCGGCGGCAAGCTGACCAGCTGCCTGGTCAACCCGCGCGCCTGCCACGAAACCGAGCTGAACTATATCCCCACCGTGCAGGTGAAGAAGATCGCCGTGGTCGGTGCCGGCCCGGCCGGGCTGTCCGCCGCTACGGTCGCTGCCGAACGTGGCCATAGCGTGACCCTGTTCGACTCGGCCAGCGAAATCGGTGGTCAGTTCAACGTGGCCAAGCGTGTGCCGGGCAAGGAAGAGTTCTTCGAGACCCTGCGCTACTTCAAGCGCAAGCTGGAAACCACCGGTGTCGACCTGCGCCTGAATACCCGCGTCTCGGCTTCCGAGCTGGCTCAGGGCGGCTTCGATGAAATCATTCTGGCCACCGGTATCGCGCCGCGCACCCCGGCCATCCCGGGCATCGAGCACGCCAAGGTGATCAGCTATCTGGACGCCATCCTGCAGCGCAAGCCGGTCGGCCAGGCCGTGGCGGTGATAGGTGCCGGCGGTATCGGCTTCGATGTGTCCGAGTTCGTCATCCACCAGGGCGAATCCATCAGCCTCAACCGCGAGGCGTTCTGGAAGGAGTGGGGCATCGATACCGACCTGGAGGCCCGCGGCGGTGTCGCCGGGATCAAGGCCGAGGTACACCCCGAGGCGCGCCAGGTGTTCCTGTTGCAACGCAAGAAGTCCAAGGTCGGCGACGGCCTGGGCAAGACCACCGGCTGGATCCATCGCACCGGCTTGAAGAACAAGAACGTGCAGATGCTCAACTCGGTCGAGTACCTCAAGGTCGACGACGCCGGCCTGCATATCCGCATTGGCGAAGGTGAGCCGCAGGTGCTGCCGGTGGACACAGTGATCATCTGCGCCGGCCAGGACCCGCTGCGCGAGCTGCAGGAGGGCCTGATCGCCGCCGGGCAGAACGTGCACCTGATCGGTGGCGCCGATGTGGCGGCCGAACTGGACGCCAAGCGTGCGATCAACCAGGGCTCGCGCCTAGCCGCCGAGCTCTAAGCAACCGACGCCCCGCCTAGTGCGGGGCGTTTTGCATGTGGCTCACAATAACAAGGAGAAGCTCATGTCCAGCAGTACCCAACTCCAACCAGCAGCGGCCGCCACGCTCGCGCAGTGGCATGGCCTGATGCAGAACAATGACTTGCGCCAGCTGCCCGAGCTGCTGCATCCGCAGGCGGTATTTCGCTCGCCCATGGCGCACAAACCCTATGCCGGCGCGCCCATGGTGTCGCTGATTCTGAATACCGTGAGCCAGGTGTTCGAGGATTTCGTCTACCACCGGCAGCTGGTTAGCGCGGACGGTCTTAACCTGGTGCTGGAATTCAGTGCCAAGGTCGACGAGCGCGAGCTCAAGGGCATCGACATGATCCGCTTCGACGAGGCCGGCAAAATAGTCGAGTTCGAAGTGATGGTCCGTCCGATGAGTGGTCTGCAGGCCCTCGGTGAGGAGATGGGCCGGCGTTTGGCGCCCTATCTGGCTGCTGCACAGAACTAAGCACCAATCCCATCACAGTTTTGGCCTGCTGCCGGCTTTTCTCGGCCCGGCGGCAGGGCGACTGCCAACCCAGTCACATTGCCGGCTGCGGTTTTTCCCCTAGACTTGCCTAAACAGGGTTGTTGCGCCTGGGTTACAGGCCGCATCTAACTTGTCAGACTATTGGTCGTCTTTCTTGCGCATGCCACCTGGGTGCTGCTGCGCTGAAAGTTGTTATCTGTTGAGCGGATTGTCCCGTTTCGGCCCTAGAGGGAAACCGATGAGCATGCAGAACAAGCCGAAGATGGTTGAGGCCGTGATGTTCTTCAGTGAGCGCGGCGGCATCTGCAAGCAAATGTTCTTGTCTGAGTTCGAGGCTCTGCTCGACGGCGTGGTCAACATGCCGGAGTTTGCCGAGCAGCAGATGCGCGTCGCCTATGTCACTATCAACCCGCGCCTGCTGATCAAAGCCGCGGTGTTCTTCTATCTGGATTTCGACGAAAATGGTGCGCCGGATTCCGGCTGGAATATTCCCCTGCAGCACCTGGCCGAACGCTCCGGGCGTGGCCCCGATCTGGGCGCCGGGCCTATCCGCCTGGCTTGCCGCAGCCAGTGCCCGGTGTCCTGGCACCAGATGCACCTGTGGGACCCTAGCCTGAGCCCAGGGCAGAATGACCTGGTGTTGCTGCGCGACGCGGTCAAGCGTAACAATCTGGGCCTGCTGATCGAGGAGGACAATGCTCAGGCGGTGGCCACCGAGCGTCTGCAAATGGCCGCGGAAGACAAGTGGTATGCGCCCGACTATGCCCTGGAAGAGATAGCCAAGCCCAAGGACAAGCTCGATCAGGAGCAGCGGCAAAAGGCCGCGCAGATGATCAAGCAGCAGCGTCTGCGGATCAGCAGCCTGAGCCAGCAACACGAAGAAGAGTTGGCCAAATTCAAGCTGGCCAGCCAAGAGCGCTACCAGGCTCTGCAAGCCGAGATGCAAGGCCAGCAACAGGCGTTGCGCCAGCAGGAAGAGCTGAATGCCAGCCTCAAGGCGCAGTTGGCCGTACAGGCCGCCAGTTTCCAATCCTCCCGCGAGGAAATGACCGAGCAACTGCACGCCCTGGAGCACCATGGTCGCAGTGAGGGCGATGTCTTGCGCGCCCAGTTCGAGAGCGAGATGCAGGCCAAGATCGCCTCGGCGGTGGTAGAGTTCAAAGAGCAGATTGCCATCCGTGACGTTGAGTTGGCCTATCGCAACGAGCAGGACACCCAGTCCCTGCAGGAAATCACCCGGCTCAAGCGCGCCTATACCGAGCTGGCCAGTCAGGGCGGCGACCAGATTCTGGAGCGTCTGGCCAAGCTCGGTGTGGTGTTCGTGGTGTATCACCCGGGGGCCGGGCATCTGACCATCCCGCTGCAGGACATCTCGGCTTATCAAGACAACCCGCTGGCCTATGCGGCTAGCAAGTGCTTCGTCACCGAGGAGCAATACCGTCACTGGTTGGCCCACTATCAACAGCCGAGTTGTGAGGCCCTGTTGCCCAGCGGCGAGCGCTGCGCCATCCCGATTGACCGGGTGGATACCCCAAGCCGTTTCACCCTGGGTGACTCCAACTGCTGCGCGCGGCATAAGACCAGCAGTCGTATGCGTACCGTCAGTTAACCTTGGCCGTAGTTTTCCCCGCCTGGACGCCTAGCGCGCCGCTGCAGCCGCTGAGTTTCGACTGGTCGAGCGCGGCCGCTGTCGAGCTGGCCGTGCTGCGTCTGGATCTGATCGATCCGCTGATCAGCGGCAACAAGTGGTTCAAGCTTGCGCATCACCTGCTGTCGGCCGCTGCTGTGGGGGCCGAGGGCCTGATCAGCCTGGGTGGCGCCCATTCCAATCATCTGCATGCGTTGGCCGCCGCTGGGCGGCGTTTCAACTTCGCCACCGTGGGGCTGCTGCGTGGCGAGCCGCAGGACACACCGACCATCGCCGATCTGCAAGCGTGCGGCATGCAGCTGCACTGGCTGGGTTATGGCGGTTATCGTACGCGCCATCAGCCGGGCTTCTGGGAACAGTGGCATGAGCGTTATCCGGATTTTTATCCAGTGCCGGAAGGTGGCGGCGGTTTGCCGGGCGCCCAGGGCTGCGCGGCGTTGCTCACCCAGGCGCGCCAGCAGCTGGCCAGTCTGGGGTGGGCAGACTATGACGGCTGGTGGTTGGCTGCGGGGACCGGTACCACCTTGGCCGGTTTGCTCTTGGCCGAGGCGGGCGAGCACCCGGTCTATGGGGCGCTGGCGGTGCCGGCCAATCACGGAGTACAGCAGCAGGTACAGGCGATTTTGCATGCGGCCGGCAGGCCCGATAGCGGCTATCAGTTGCTGGATGCCAGCCGTGCTGGCTTTGCCAAGGCCGACGCCGAGCTAATCGACTTTATGCGCGCCAGTGAAGCCGCCAGCGGTTTGCCTCTGGAGCCTGTGTATAGCGCTAAAGCATTAATGGCGTTGCGCCGGCAGGTCGAGGCCGGTTACTTTGCTCGCGGCAGCCGCCTGCTATTTGTTCACACGGGTGGGCTGCAAGGACGCCAAGCGGCATTGTCGCGCTACCAGCAGGCCTGTTCGGCCCAGCCAGCCGGCTACACTGACTCTTGACCAGCGGAGCCTGAATATTTTCATGAGCGAACCCCTCAATCCCGAACAGTTGCGCAGCCTGACGCCGCTCAATGTGCTGTCCGAACAGCAGTGGCGCGAGTTGCGCAGCCAATTGATCCCGCAGCCGCTGTTGGCTGGGCAATTGCTGTTTCGTCTGGGGGATCAGGCGCGCGTGACCTATTACCTGCTGGCCGGCGAGTTGCTGCTGCAGTCTGCCGATGGCCAGCAGCAGCGCTTGCAGGCTGGCAGCGAGGCCAGCTGTCATACCCTGTCGCCGAGTCTGCCGCGCTTGCATGAGGTGCGTGCCATGACCGATGCCAGTGTGCTGGCGTTGGACAGCGCAACCCTGAACCGGCTGCTGACCTGGCGCCTGGCCTACCAGGATTTGCTGCTCGAGCTGGGCCAGGGCGAGGCCGAAATCGAGTGGTTGGAGCGCCTGTTGGAGAACCCTTTGTTCGCCAAGGTGCCGCCCTCCAATGTGCGCGCCATGCTCGAACGTTTGCAACGCATCGAATTGCCGGCTGGCAGTACGGTATTGCGTGAAGGCGAGGCCGGGGATTGCTGCTACTTCCTCAACAGCGGCCGCGCCGAAGTGATTCGCGGAGCCGCCAGCGCCAAGCAGGTTCTGGCCGAGTTGGACATAGGCGCTTGCTTCGGCGAGGAGGCTTTGCTCGCCGATAGCCCGCGCAATGCCACAGTGACCATGCTGGAAGATGGCGTGGTGCTGCGCCTGGATCGTCAGGACTTCTTCTCCCTGCTCAAGGCGCCGGTGGTCGATGAGGTTTCCCTGGGCGAGGCCTCACGCCTGCTGGCCGGCGGGGCGCAGTGGCTGGATGTGCGCCTGCAGACGGAATACGAGCGTGCCCATGCCCTGCAATCCTTGAATATGCCCCTGCAATTGCTGCGCTTGAAGGCTCGCCTGCTGGATAAGGAACGCACCTATCTGTGCTATTGCGACAGCGGTAAGCGCAGTGCCAGCGCGGTGTTCCTGCTTTCCCAGCTGGGCTTTAGTGCCTACGCCTTGCGCGATGGGGTGGATGCCTTGCCCGCGGTGCAGCGCGATGCCTTGCTCTGCGAAAGCGGTTCCGGCTATCTGGCCCGTTCCGGTGGACGGACCGAGCGTAGCCGCTGACCGTCTCCCCTTAGAACCTGTTTCTGATCTCGCGAGCTAGAGCGAGACAAGGCAAAAACAGCCGAGGAAGCGGAGTTTACGGGTTGTAAATGAGCATTCCGAGGCTGTTTTTAACGCCGTATCGCCGACGCGCAGCAGATCCGAGACAGGTTCTTAGCTCTCGGCCTGCCTGGGCCACTCATCATTGAGCAAAAACACCCGCTCGGCCTCGATCCAGTCGCCTTCCGGGCCTTCTGTCAGGCGTACCAGCAACTGGGCATTGGCCTGCGCCGGCAAGGCCGCCAGCCAGCGCTCGAACTCCTCGGCTGAACGCAATTCCGCTGGATCGAGGCGGGCAGGCGCCAGCCAGGCCTGACGCGGCAGCGGCTGCCAGCAGGCGGCGCTGCTTTGTGCGGCTAGCACCGGCCAGTCGCGTCTATGTAGCCAGCGCCCGCGCAAATGTTCCGGGTTGGCACCTTGCGGCGCGGCGCAGCCGTGCTTCCAGGGATAGAACAGGTAGCCGGCGAGCCACAGCGCCGCCTGGCTCTGCTGAATATCCAGCTCGGCCAATATTGAGAGCGCCTGGCTGCCTGCCGACAGCGGTAGCTGGTGCTGACACAGGTGTTTGAGTTTCAGATCCAGGCGGTCGTGGCTGCCGGGGCCCAGCCACTGGGCTGGATCTTCCCCGCTGGCATCTGCCGGGCCGAGGTAGAGCTTGATCGCCAGCTCCAGGTGGTGCACCCCTTGTTCGTCACGCATCAGCAGGTCCAACTCGCCCAGGGTGTGCCCCTGTTGGCGGATCGGCAGGTTGGCCGCCAGCACCTCGACGCCGGGGGCGGCGTGCAGGGCGAATTGCCAGAGCCGCTCGTAGTACAGGCCCAGGCGGCGTACCGAGCTCTGCGCCAGCCAGTGCTGCAGCGGGCCGCTGTCGGCATCCAGGTTGCGCAGCCAATCGGCCAGGGCGCCGGGGTTGCGGCTCCAGCGGCTGGCACTGAGCGGATGGCGTTGCGGCCAGGGCGTGCTGCTCAGCAGGGGCGGAGACAGCAGCACCCAGGCCAGATCGCGCACCAGGGGGTGGCGCAATTGCGTGGGCAGGTCGGTTAGCGAGTCAAAGGGTGTCATGCTGCGAGCATAGCCCCTAACCGCTTGCTTGAAAGGCCCCCGGGGTAAACCTCGGGGCTTTTCCTGCCCTGGGCAAGGCCTGCAAGTTTGCCGCTGTTGCCGGCTTTCACCCATAATCGGAAGTCTCTAGATCCAGAGTCTTGCGGGAGCACCATGGAGCAGTTTCGTAATATCGGCATCATCGGTCGACTGGGCAGTACCCAGGTGCTCGACACCATTCGCCGACTGAAAAGGTTTCTGCTCGAGCGCCACCTGCACGTGATACTCGAGGACACCATCGCCGAGGTGCTGCCGGGCCATGGCCTGCAGACCTCGACGCGGAAAATCCTCGGCGAGATCTGCGACCTGGTGATAGTGGTCGGGGGCGACGGCAGCATGCTTGGCGCGGCCCGTGCCCTGGCCCAGCATAAGGTGCCGGTGCTGGGGGTCAACCGCGGCAGCCTGGGCTTTCTCACCGATATTCGCCCCGATGAGCTGGAGCTCAAGGTGGCCCAGGTGCTGGAAGGCGACTACCTGACCGAGAACCGCTTCCTGCTCGAGGCCGAGGTGCGCCGTCACGACGAGGCCATTGGTCAGGGCGATGCGCTCAACGACGTGATACTGCACCCGGGCAAGTCGACGCGGATGATCGAGTTCGAGCTGTATATCGACGGTCAGTTCGTCTGCAGCCAGAAGGCCGACGGCCTGATAGTCGCCACCCCGACCGGTTCCACCGCCTATGCGCTGTCCGCCGGCGGACCGATCATGCACCCCAAGCTGGATGCCATCGTCATAGTGCCGATGTACCCGCATACCCTGTCCAGCCGGCCGATCGTGGTGGACGGCAACAGCGAGCTGAAAATCGTGGTGTCCAAGGATCTGTCGATCTACCCGCAGGTGTCCTGCGACGGGCAGAACCATTTCACCTGCGCGCCGGGCGACACCATCACGGTGAGCAAGAAGCCGCAGAAGCTGTGCCTGATCCATCCGCTCGACCACAACTACTACGAGGTGTGCCGGACCAAGCTGGGGTGGGGCAGTCGGCTCGGTGGTGGGGGTGACTGAATGGACCTCGACCCCGACCGTGGCTACGACCTGATTGGCGATATCCATGGCTGCAGCAAAACCTTGGAGCGCCTGCTCGACACCCTCGGCTACCGCAAGCAGGGGGCTGTCTGGCGTCATCCGCGGCGCCTGGCGATCTTCCTCGGTGATCTGGTCGACCGCGGCCCGCGCATTCGCGAGACCCTGCATCTGGTCCGCGATATGGTCGCCGCCGGCCAGGCGCTGTGCATCATGGGCAACCATGAGTTCAACGCCCTGGGCTGGAGCACGCCGGCCGCGCCGGGCAGCGGTCGGCAGTTCGTGCGTGAACACACGCCCAGGCATGCCCGGCTGATCAAGGAAACCCTGGAGCAGTTCGCGGCCTATCCGGCGGAATGGCGCGAGTTTCTCGGCTGGTTCTACGAGTTGCCGCTGTTTATCGATGCTGGACGTTTCCGCGTGGTGCATGCCTGTTGGGATGCCGGGTTGATCGAGCCGCTACGCGCACAGTTCGCCGATGGCTGCATCGATGAGGCTTTCCTGCAGGCGTCCGCGGTGCCGGGCAGCTTTGCCAATACGGTGCTGGATCGCCTGTTGCGCGGCACCGATATGCGCTTACCCCATGGCATGACCCTGACCAGCGATGATGGTTTTACCCGCGCGCACTTTCGCACCAAGTTCTGGGAAGAAGACCCGCAGACCTACGGCGATATAGTGTTCCAACCCGATGCCTTGCCGGAGTTGGCCGCGCAGATGCCGCTGAGCGATATGCAAAAAACCGAATTGCTGAAATATGCCGCCGACCAGCCCTTGCTGTTTGTCGGCCACTACTGGCGCAGCGGCAAGCCCGCGCCGATTCGGCCCAACCTGGCCTGTCTGGATTACAGCGCGGTGTTGAACGGCAAGCTGGTGGCCTACCGGCTCGATCAAGAAAGCCGCCTGGATGCCAGCAAGTTTGTCTGGGTCGAGGTTGCGCAAGGGAAGGGGCAAGCATGAGCGCGGTAGCCGCCATGCGCCTGCCGGTGCAGGTCGATCTCAGTGGCTTTATCGCCTTGCTGCGGCGCCTGCAGGTGCCCCACCGGGTCGCCGAGGAGGCCGGCGAGCAAGTGCTCTGGGTGCCCGGCGAGCAGCTGGCCGAACAGGTGCGCGAGCTGTATGCGCGTTATCCCCTGGGCGATGCCGCGGCGCTGCTTGAGCAGCCGCTCAGCTTGCCAAGAGAGTCGGGACCGGGCTTGATCCAGCAGCTGAAAAGCAGTCTGTTGACTTCCATCATGCTGGCGCTGACCTTCGTTGTCTTCGCCATCACCGGTACAGGCGAGAATTACACGACTATCCACTGGCTGAGCTTTGTCGATTTCCGTGTCCAGGGCGACTACATCTATTTCGCTTACCTGGGCGAGACCCTGGGCAGCGGCCAGTGGTGGCGCCTGCTGACGCCCATGCTGATCCATTTCGGCTGGTTGCATCTGGCCATGAATAGCCTCTGGTACTGGGAGTTGGGGCGGCGTATCGAGGCGCGCCAGGGCGCCCTGATGCTCTTGGGGCTGACCCTGCTGTTTAGCCTGGCGGCGAACTTCGCCCAGTATCTGTATGCCGGTCCGTCGCTGTTCGGCGGCCTGTCCGGTGTGCTCTACGGCTTGCTCGGGCATTGCTGGCTGTTCCAGCGTCTGGCGCCCACTGCGGCTTACCGCCTGCCTCCCGGCGTGCTGGTGATGATGCTGGTCTGGCTGTTGGTCTGCATGACCGGCATCTTCGAGCTGTTGCAGGTCGGCGCCATTGCCAATGCCGCCCATGTCGGCGGTCTGCTCGCGGGCTGCCTAACGGGCCTCGTAGGCGGTGCGCTGGCGCGTCGGCACCGGTAAACTGATGCATCGCATTCGGAGGTCACCATGTCGCACCCCTCGTCCTTTCTCCAAGCTATCGAAAATATCACCTCAGAGATCTACCAGAACCTCAAGCTGGCAGTGGAAATCGGCAAATGGCCGGATGGCCGCAAGCTGACCCAGGAGCAGAAGGAGCTGACCCTGCAGGCCTTGATCGCTTGGGAAATTCAGAATCTGCCCGAGGAAGAGCGCATCGGTTATATGGGCCCGCAGGAATGCAGCTCCAAGTCCGAGCCGGTAGCCAATCTGCTGTTCAAGTCCTCGGATACCCTGCATTGATGAGCGAGCTGGCCCGTGGTGCCCTGAGCAAGATGGCGACGCAGCTGGATGCGCCGGTGCAATACAGCTTGCGCCTGGGCGATGAGCTGCTGCCGGTCAATCCGCTGATCGGCAAGACCCTGCGCCTGGAGTTCCTGGGGGCCATTCACTGCACTCACTGCGGGCGCAAGACCAAGAGCAGCTACAGCCAGGGTTATTGTTACCCCTGCATGCAGAAGCTGGCGCAGTGCGATATCTGCATCATGAGCCCGGAGCGTTGCCACTATGAGGCCGGCACCTGCCGCGAGCCGAGCTGGGGCGAACAGTTCTGCATGACCGACCATGTGGTCTACCTGGCCAACTCCTCAGGGGTAAAAGTCGGCATCACCCGCGCCACCCAGATTCCCACGCGCTGGATCGACCAGGGCGCGAGCCAGGCCTTGCCGATTCTGCGGGTGGCCACCCGGCAGCAGTCGGGTTTCGTCGAAGACCTGCTGCGCAGCCAGGTGGCGGACAAGACCAACTGGCGCGCCTTGCTCAAGGGCGATGCGGCGCCGGTGGATCTACTCGCCGTGCGCGAGCAGCTGTTCGACAGCTGCGCGGCCGGCCTCACCGAGTTGCAGCAGCGCTTTGGTATCCAGGCCATTCAGCCGTTAAGCGATCAGACGGTGGTGCAGATCAGCTATCCGATCGAGGCCTATCCGGCCAAGATCAGCAGCTTCAATCTGGACAAGAATCCGCTGGCCGAAGGCACCCTGCTCGGCATCAAGGGCCAGTACCTGATGTTCGACACCGGGGTGATCAATATCCGCAAGTACAGCGCTTACCAAATAGCCATAAGCTGCAAGTCACAAGCTGCAAGCTGACCACAATCCCTACTTGCAGCTCGAAGCTTGAAGCTTGCAGCTGCCTCAGAGAGGCCCCCATGCGTACCGAACAACCGAAAATGATCTACCTCAAGGACTACCGGGCTCCGGACTATCTGATCGATGAGACGCACCTGACTTTCGAGTTGTTCGAGGACCATACCCTGGTGCATGCGCAACTGGTGATGCGGCGTAATCCGGCGGCGGGCGAGGGGCTGCCGCTGCTGGTGCTGGATGGTCAGCAGTTGGAACTGCTCAGCCTGTCCCTGGATGGCCAGGAACTGAGCGCCACCGATTACCAGCTCGGCGACAGCCATCTGAGCCTGCAGCCCAAGGCAGCCAGCTTTGTGGTTGACAGCAGCGTGCGCATCCACCCGGAAAGCAACACCGCGCTGGAGGGCCTGTACAAGTCCGGCAGCATGTTCTGCACCCAGTGCGAGGCCGAGGGGTTCCGCAAGATCACCTATTACCTCGACCGCCCGGACGTGATGAGCAAGTTCACCACCACGCTCAGCGCCGAGCAGCATCGCTACCCGGTGCTGCTGTCCAACGGCAATCCTATTGCCAGCGGCCCGGAGGAGGGCGGTCGGCATTGGGCGACCTGGCAAGATCCCTTTATGAAGCCCGCTTACCTGTTCGCCCTGGTGGCCGGTGATCTGTGGTGCGTGGAAGACAGCTTCACCACCATGACCCAGCGCGACGTGGCGCTGCGCATCTATGTCGAGCCGGAAAATATCGACAAGTGCCAGCACGCCATGGACAGCCTGAAGAAGTCGATGAAGTGGGACGAGCAGGTCTACGGCCGCGAGTACGACCTGGACATCTTTATGATTGTCGCGGTCAACGACTTCAATATGGGCGCCATGGAAAACAAGGGCCTGAACATCTTCAACTCCAGCTGCGTGCTGGCCAAGGCAGAGACCGCCACCGACGCCGCCCACCAGCGGGTCGAGGCGGTGGTGGCGCACGAGTACTTCCACAACTGGTCGGGCAACCGGGTGACCTGCCGCGACTGGTTCCAGCTGTCGCTCAAGGAAGGCTTTACCGTATTCCGCGACGCGGAATTCTCGGCCGATATGCACTCGCGCACGGTCAAGCGCATCGAGGACGTGGCCTATCTGCGTACCCATCAGTTCGCCGAAGACGCCGGCCCCATGGCCCACCCGGTGCGCCCGGACGCCTTTATCGCGATTTCCAACTTCTACACCCTGACCGAGTATGAGAAGGGTTCGGAAGTGGTGCGGATGATCCACACCCTGGTCGGCGCCGAGGGCTTTCGCCAAGGCAGCGACCTGTACTTCCAGCGCCACGATGGTCAGGCTGTGACCTGCGATGATTTTATCAAGGCCATGGAAGACGCCAACGGCATCGACCTGAGCCAGTTCAAGCGCTGGTACAGCCAGGCCGGTACGCCACGGTTGGCGGTCAGCGAGAGTTACGATGCGGCGGCGCAGACCTACAGCCTGAGCTTCAAGCAAAGCTGCCCGGCATCGCCGGGGCAGAGCGAGAAGCTGCCGTTTGTGATTCCCGTGGAGTTGGGCCTGCTGGGTGCCCAGGGCCAGGCCTTGCCGCTGCGCCTGCAGGGCGAGGCGGCGGCCGGCGCGGCGTCGCGGGTATTCGCCATCGACCAGGCCGAGCAGGTGCTGACCTTCGTCGATATCGCCGAGCGGCCGCTGCCATCCTTGCTGCGCGGCTTCTCCGCGCCGGTCAAGCTGAGCTTCCCCTACAGCCGGGATCAGCTGATGTTCCTGATGCAGCACGACAACGACGGCTTCAACCGCTGGGAGGCGGGCCAGCAGCTGTCGGTGCAGGTGCTGCAGGAGCTGATCGGCCAGCAGCAGCGTGGCGAAACCTTGCTGCTGGACCAGCGTCTGGTCACAGCTCTGCGCAGCGTGCTGCAGAACGAGCGGCTGGATCAGACCATGGTCGCCGAGATGCTCTCGCTGCCGGGTGAGGCCTATCTCACCGAGATCAGCGAAGTGGCGGATGTCGAGGCCATCCATGCCGCCCGCGAATTCGCCCGCCAGCAACTTGCTGACGCGCTATTCGATCTGCTCTGGCAGCGCTACCAGAGCAACCGTGACATCTCCCGTAGCAGCGCCTATGTGGCCGAGGCCGAGCACTTCGCCCGGCGCAGCCTGCAGAACATCGCCTTGTCCTACCTGATGCTCAGCAGCAAGCCGGATGTCTTGGCGGCCTGCCTGGAGCAGCTCGAGGTTTGTGACAATATGACCGAGCGTCTCGCCGCCCTGGCGGTGCTGGTCAACTCCACATTCGAGGATGAGAAGGCCAAGGCGCTGACCAGCTTTGCCGACTTCTTCAAGGACAATCCGCTGGTCATGGATCAGTGGTTTAGCGTGCAGGCAGCCAGCGCCTTACCGGGCGCGCTACAGCGGGTCGAGCAATTGATGCAGCACCCGGCCTTTACCCTGAAGAACCCGAACAAGGTGCGCGCCCTGATCGGCGCCTTTGCCGGGCAGAACCTGCTGGGGTTCCACCAGGCCGATGGCAGTGGCTACCGTTTTCTCGCCGATCAGGTCATCTGCCTCAATGCCCTCAACCCGCAGATCGCCTCGCGCCTGCTGGCTCCGTTGACCCGCTGGGCCAAGTACGACAGCGCCCGCCAGCAACTGATGAAGGCCGAGCTGGAGCGCATCCTGGCCTCGGGCGAGCTGTCCAGCGATGTCTTTGAAGTGGTGAGCAAGAGTCTGGCCTGCTGATAATCGGCTGCTGCCCAGTCTTAGGGAGCCAGCAGTGCTGGCTCCTAGGTTGTTATTGAGCAATAGGTGCAGACCAGCCTTAGTTGCTCGATATATCTATTAGTGCGAGCCGAAACACGGGGTGGTTAAGGCTCCCTCCTTCCCTATTTTGTCTTACAACCCAACATTAGAAGTGTTACCTGTGCTTATGCGGGTAACACTTGTTGTTACCTGCTGGGCTGTAAGCAAAGTTTTCCTGACCTAAGTGCCCGCCGCCGGACTTGATCTTGGCGGTATCTTCTGCCGTGTCCGTAGTTTATGCAGCGAGCACAACTGACAAATCGAGCCAGATGGTAGGACAAAATAAGCAATGGGTTGTTTCGTTTCGTGCCATTTGTATGGTGAATGACCAGTCATAAAATGAATTCAGAATTTGTGACTTTTATTCTGCGGTTTTTCATACGGCTGTTTGAATTGGCACCATGGTTGCAATAGCAGCAAGGATTTGACCTCGTCATGGTGCATGCCAAGCAGTGAGGGGGCGTGTAAGCGCGCGTTGGGGGATTAACGTCCGATCAACATCTAAGGCCGTCGCAAGTACGGTCATGTCGTGCCTTCTAGCTTGAGGCGCAAAAAAGAATGATCTGTCCGCGGAGTAAAGTTTCGATGGAAATTATGTCTCGTAAGCCCGTATTGCGTTTTGCACCTGCCAAGGCAGGTTTTGCCTTTATCGGCCTGCTTCCTTTGCTGGTGGCCGCCCATGCCCAGGCCGTGGAATTCAGCTTCGCCGACGATGAAATCAGCGGCTCCATCGATACCACTGTCTCCTACGGTCAATTGTGGCGTGTGCAAGGCCAGGACAAGACCAACAACGATATCAATACCAACGACGGCAACCGTAACTTCGATACCGGCCTGGCCTCGGAAGTGTTCAAGATCACTTCCGATATGGAAGTGACTTACCAGAACTACGGCGCTTTTGTCCGCGGTACGGCTTTCTATGACACCCAGATCATGGACAAGCGCAACGATTATTACGATGCCAATAACCCGGTACAGCCAAGCCAGAACTATCCAAAAGACGACAGCTTCACCTATGAAACCCGGCACAAAGCCGGCCGCAATGCGGAAATCCTGGATGCCTACGTCTATGGCAACTGGGATGTGGCGGATAAGCCGGTGACTGCCCGGATCGGTCGCCAGGTGTTCAACTGGGGTGAAGGTCTGTTCTACCGCGGTGGCGTAAACACCACCAACCCTGTGGATGCGGCCAAGTTCCGCTTGCCGGGTTCAGAAGTAAAGGAAGTGCTGGTCCCGGTTGAGGCCCTTAGTTTCAATATCGGTTTAACCGACAATCTGTCGATGGAAACCTTCTACCAATGGAACTGGAAAGAGTCTGCTATCGACCCGGTCGGTACTTATTTCTCTGAAACCGACCTGTTTGCCGATGGTGGTAATACGGCATACAGCGAGCAGACGCGTCTAGCATCCTTGCGCCCGTTGTATAGCGGCCTTTCGGCAGCCGGTGTCGGTGGTCTGGGCGGTACTGATTACTTCGATACTAATGGCACTATCAAGGTTGCGACCATTGGTTCGGATATCAATGCCAAGAACGATGGCCAATTCGGTGTGGCCTTTCGCTATATCGCCGAAGAGCTCAACTCTACCGAGTTCGGTTTCTACTTCGTCAACTACCATGCGAAAGAGCCAAATATCTTCGCGGAAGTGGATAGCGCCTATGCTGGTCTGAATACAGCGGCAATTGCCGGGCAAGTCCGGCCGATGGTTACTCCTCAAGTACAGCAGAGCGTTGCTGCGGCAGCAGGTGTTCCAGTTGCAGTATTACAAGCCGTTATTGCTAACCCAGCACTTAATCCGGCACTTGCTTCTGCCTATGCGAATGCTTTGACCGGCGCAGTACAGCAGGCCACTGGTGGTATAGCCGCAGTCGACCTGGCGAACAATGTAATCGGCCGTCGTGAATATCCCGAAGATATCCGCATGTACGGTATGAGCTTCAATACCACTGTGGGCGAGGCTTCGGTCTTCGGCGAGTTGTCCTACCGTCCTAACCTTCCAATTGGTATCGCCGCTACTAACGACCTGCTTGGCGATCTGCTGAGTCAGGCTGCGTTTATTGTTACCGGCCAGACGGTCAATATTGGCGGTCAGCAAGTCGATATGAGCGACCCGATTCATAACAACGAGCGAGTCGAGGCATTCAATTCGTCCCTCGGGACCATCTACAACTTTGGTCCGAGTCTAAGTTTCGATTCGCTGATCGGCGTGGCCGAACTGGCTTCCGAGCACCTACGCGGCAGCGACCTGCAATACTCATCCCGTAACGGCAACCGTTACTACGCCGGCCGCCCGAACGGTTCCTATATCTCCGGCTACGACCGCGACGACCAAATCAATAAAAACGCCTACGGCTACACCCTGGCCGTCAATGGCACCTGGAACGATGTGTATGCCGGGGTCAACCTGTCGCCGTTCGCCGTGTACAAGCATGACTTCGAGGGCAACTCGCACCAGACCGGTAACTTTATCGAAGGTCGTCAGGCTTACACCCTGGGCCTGCGCGCCAGCTACCTGAACAGCCTGGAAGCCGAGTTGCAGTACACCGAGTTCTACGGTGCCGGGCAGAACAACGCCACGCGCGATCGCGACAATATCGGTTTGAACGTCAAGTACTCCTTCTAAACCCAACTAGAAAATACCGGGTGCCTGCGGGCGCTCGGTTGCTGACTCATCACGGAGATTCAAGATGCTGAAAAAGCACACGCTGATCGGTGCCGCCATTGTGTTGGCACTGTCTGCTGGTAACGCGCTGGCGGCGGTTTCGCCTGCGGAAGCGGCCAAGCTGGGCGCGAGCCTGACCCCCTTCGGTGCCGAAAAAGCCGCTAACGCGGCGGGCACCATTCCGGAGTGGACCGGTGGTATCACCCAGGTTCCGGCCGAGTACAAGACGCCGGGTCAGCATCATCCGGACCCCTTTGCCGCTGACAAGCCGCTGTTCACCATCACCAAGGCCAACCTGGATCAGTACAAGGCCAACCTGACCCCGGGTCAGATTGCCCTGTTCAACGCCTACCCGAGCACCTACCAGATGCCGGTGTACCAGAGCCGTCGCTCCGGTTCGGCGCCGCAGTGGGTGTATGACAACACGCTCAAGAACGCCACCGCGGCCAAGCTGCTGGATGGCGGCAACGGCTTCTCCGATGCCTACGGCGGTATCCCGTTCCCGATCCCGCAGAACGGTGTCGAGGCGCTGTGGAACCACATCGCCCGCTACCGCGGCAGCTATATAGTGCGCCGCGCCTCGGAAGTGGCGGTACAGCGTAACGGTGCGTTCTCGCTGGTGACCTCGCAGCAGGAAGCCCTGTTCAAGTTCTACAACCCGAAAGGCACCGTCGCCGACCTGAACAACATCATGTTCTACTACCTGTCCTTCACCAAGAGCCCGGCGCGCCTGGCTGGCGGTGCGGTGCTGGTGCACGAGACCCTGGATCAGGTGAAGGAGCCGCGTCAGGCCTGGGGCTATAACGCCGGTCAGCGTCGCGTGCGTCGTGCGCCGAACCTGGCCTACGACACCCCGATCGCCGCGGCCGACGGCCTGCGTACCGCAGACGACACCGACATGATCAACGGCTCGCCGGATCGTTATGACTGGAAGCTGGTGGGCAAGAAGGAAATCTACATTCCTTACAACAGCTACAAAATCACCAGCCCGGAGGTCAAGTACAAGGACCTGCTGCAAGTCGGTCACATGAACCCGGCCTTTACCCGCAACGAACTGCACCGCGTGTGGGTCGTCGAGGGCACGCTGAAGTCCGGCGCTCGCCATATCTACTCCAAGCGTACCCTGTTCCTCGACGAGGACAGCTGGCAAGCCGCAGTGGTTGACCAGTACGACGGTCGTGGCGAGCTGTGGCGTGTGTCGCTGGCCTATCTGAAGAACTACTACGACCTGCCGACCACCTGGTCTGCGCTCGATGCCTTCCATGACCTGCAAGCGCGTCGTTACCATGTGCAGAACCTGGACAACGAAGAGCCGAGCACCATCGACTTCAGCCAGCCGATTCCGGACGACGGCTACTTCAAGCCAGCTGCCCTGCGTCGTCGCGGTACGCGTTAATCGTTGTGTAGTCTTGGTCAAAGGCCGCTACAGTAGTAGCGGCCTTTTTCTATTTAGTCGGTCGAATGGGGTCGCAAGCAGTCGGCGGGTTTAACAAAACATAACGTCGTGCCGATTGTCAGGCCTTTTGAAAGCTCAGTAGGATAGGTGGACTGCTAAACAGGTAGTGCTACCTATAAGAATAAGGGGGAAGGTATATGAGTGAGCCCGTCATGCGGCGCACCCAGGCCGGTTATGTCGCGGGACTGTTCCGCACACCGGCGCTCCGCGTCCACTCGCCGCTGGCTAAAGCGCTCTCGCTGTGCAGTGTGCTGTCCATTCTGACGTTGGCCGTTGCGCCGCTGCATGCGCAAGCCGCCGAGTCGGCTAGCAGTTATTCCATCGAGTCGGCCAAGGCGCAGCAGGCATTGCTGCTGGATATCACCAGCGTCGGCAAGCGTCTGGTGGCTGTGGGCGATCGCGGTCATATCCTCTATTCCGATGACAACGGTGCCACTTGGTCGCAGGCCAAGGTGCCGACCAAGCAAATGCTCACCTCCCTGTTTTTCGTCGATGACCAACACGGTTGGGCCGTCGGTCACGATGCGCAGATCCTTGCCAGCAGCGATGGCGGGGTGACCTGGGTCAAGCAGTTCGAAGACCTTGCGCGCGAAGAAGGCGCTCCATTTCTGGACGTCTGGTTCAAGGATCAAAACAACGGTTTTGTCGTCGGTGCGTACAGCGCGCTGTTTACCACCACCGATGGCGGCAAGACCTGGGAAGACGTCAGCGATCGCCTGGATAACGAAGACGGCTATCACCTGAATGCCATTACCGAGGTCAAGGACGCCGGCCTGTTCGTGGTGGGCGAACTCGGCAGTATGTTCCGTTCGCCCGATTGGGGGCAGACCTGGGAAACCCTCAAAGGTCCCTATGAAGGTTCGCTGTTCGGTGCCTTAGGCACCCAGGACGCCAATACGCTGCTGGTGTACGGCCTGCGTGGGCACCTGTTCCGTTCTGTCGACTTCGGCACGAGCTGGCAGCAGATCGAGCTCGATACCGTGGCCAATGGTCCGCTGGAGTTCGGTCTGGCCAACGGCACCCTGCTCAAGGACGGCAGCCTGGTGGTGGTCGGGCATGGCGGTAGCGTGCTCAAGAGCACCGACAATGGGCGCAGCTTTAGCGTGCTGAATCGTCCCGATCGTTTGTCTTTGGCCGGTGTGACCACGGATGACAGTGGCCGCCTGATCCTCGTGGGGCAGGGCGGTGTGCATGTCTCCTCGCCGACTGGCGCCAATCTGGGCCAACAATAATAAGCTGGGGTAGCGTTTGATGAGTAACCATCACCAGGACAAGGCGAGTTTTCTCGAGCGTCTGATTTTCAACAACCGGCCTGCGGTCATTCTGATCTGCCTGCTGGTCAGCATCTTCCTGTTCTTCCAGGCCACTCAGGTGCGGCCGTCGACCAGCTTCGAGAAGATGATTCCGCTGACTCACCCCTTTATCCAGAAGATGCTGGAGCACCGCAACGACCTGGCCAACCTGGGCAACACCGTGCGTATCTCGGTGGAAGCCAAAGAGGGCGATATCTTCACCAAGGACTATATGGAGACCCTGCGTCAGATCAATGACGAGGTGTTCTATATCCCAGGCGTCGACCGTTCCGGCTTGAAGTCGCTGTGGAGCCCCAGCGTGCGCTGGACCGAGGTGACCGAGGAAGGTTTTGCCGGTGGTGAAGTGATACCGCAGACCTACGACGGCAGCGCTGGCAGCATCGAGGAATTGCGCGGCAACGTGCTCAAGTCCGGGCAGATCGGTCGTCTGGTGGCGAACAACTTCAAGTCGAGCATTGTCGACGTGCCGCTGCTGGAGTCCTATCCGGACCCGAACGACCAGGGCAAGCTGATCAAGCTGAACTACCAGGAATTCTCCCACCAGCTGGAAGAGAAGATCCGCGACAAGTACCAGGCGCAGAACCCTAAGGTGCAGGTGCACATCATAGGTTTCGCGAAGAAAGTCGGCGACCTGATCGATGGTCTGCTCATGGTGGTGCTGTTCTTCGGCGCCGCGTTGCTGATCACCTTTGCCCTGCTGTACTGGTTCACCTGGTGTATCCGCAGCACCATCGCCGTGCTGTTCACCACCCTGATTGCGGTGGGCTGGCAGCTGGGCCTGATGCACAGCGTAGGTTTCGGTCTGGACCCCTACTCGATGCTGGTGCCGTTCCTGATCTTTGCCATCGGCATCTCCCACGGGGTGCAGAAGATCAACGGTATCGCCCTGCATTCGAGCGAAGCCGAGAATCCCCTGATGGCCGCGCGGCGCACCTTCCGCCAGCTGTTCCTGCCGGGGATGATTGCGATTCTGGCCGATGCCGTGGGCTTTATTACCCTGCTGCTGATCGATATCGGGGTGATTCGCGAGCTGGCCATCGGCGCATCCATAGGTGTGGCGGTCATCGTGTTCACCAACCTGATCCTGCTGCCGGTGGCGATTTCCTATGTCGGCATCAGCAACAAGGCGGTCGAGCGCAGCAAGCGCGATGCCGTGCGTGACCAGCCATTCTGGCGCCTGCTGTCCAACTTCGCCCATCCTGTGGTGGCGCCGATCTCGGTGGTCATCGCCCTGGCGGCTAGCGTCGGTGGTTTCTGGTACCAGGAACATAACCTGCAGATCGGCGACCTCGATCAGGGTGCACCGGAACTGCGTCCTGATTCGCGCTACAACCAGGACAACGACTTCGTCATCAAGAACTACTCGACCAGTTCCGACGTGCTGGTGGTGATGGTGAAGACCGCGCCGGAAGGCTGTTCGACCTTCCCCACCCTGGCCGCCATGGATGAGCTGATGTGGAAGATGGAGAACACGTCGGGCGTGCAATCGGCGATTTCCATGGTCACCGTATCGCGTCAGGTGATCAAAGGGATGAACGAGGGCAACCTGAAGTGGGAAACCCTGTCGCGTAACCAGGATGTGTTGAACAACTCCATCGCCCGTGCCGATGGCCTGTACAACGCCGACTGCTCGCTGGCGCCAGTGCTGGTGTTCCTCCAGGACCACAAGGCCGCCACCCTCAAGCGCGCCGTAAGTGCGGTACAAGACTTCGCCGCCGAGAACAACAAGGACGGTCTGGAGTTCTTGCTGGCAGCCGGTAACGCCGGTATCGAAGCGGCTACCAACGAGGTGATCAGCAAATCCGAGTTGCTGATCCTGACGCTGGTGTACCTGTGCGTTGCCGCGATGTGCATGATCACCTTCCGCTCCTTTGCCGCGACCATCTGCATCGTCCTGCCGCTGATCCTCACCTCGATCCTCGG
>NZ_JAUYNP010000256.1 GCF_030696055.1 Pseudomonas sp.
GACGCCTTCCTGCGCCGCTGCTTCTTCCACTACATCGCCTTCCCGGATCGCGCGACCCTGCAAAAGATCGTCGATGTGCACTACCCGGACATCAAGAAGGACCTGGTGGCCGAAGCCCTGGACGTGTTCTTCGACGTGCGCAAGGTGCCAGGCCTGAAGAAGAAGCCCTCCACCAGCGAACTGGTCGACTGGCTCAAGCTGCTGATGGCCGACAATATAGGTGAAGCCGTGCTGCGCGAACGCGATCCAACCAAGGCCATCCCGCCGCTGGCCGGCGCCCTGGTGAAGAACGAGCAGGACGTACAGCTGCTTGAGCGTCTGGCCTTTATGAGCCGCCGCGCTTCTCGCTAAGGCTGTACGGTCTCGACCTGTAGGAGCCAGCTTGCTGGCGATCTGGTAACCGCCGATTCTGTTGATCGCCAGCAAGCTGGCTCCTACATAGAGCACCCCGACCGGGGAATGATTCTGCAAGTGAGGTGCAGCCATGCTGCTCAACCTATTTAATGAAATGCGCGCCGCCAAGGTGCCTGTGTCGGTGCGCGAGCTGCTCGACCTGATCAACGCGTTGCAGCACAACGTGGTGTTCGCCGATATGGACGAGTTCTACTTCCTCGCCCGCACCATTCTGGTCAAGGACGAGCGGCATTTCGACAAGTTCGACCGGGCCTTCGGCGCCTACTTCAAGGGCCTGGAAAACCTTAACCAGCATATCGAGGCGTTGATCCCCGATGAGTGGCTGCGCAAGGAGTTCGAGCGTTCGCTGACCGATGAGGAACGCGCCAAGATCGAATCCTTGGGCGGCCTGGACAAGCTGATCGAGGAATTCAAGAAACGTCTGGAAGAGCAGAAGGAACGTCATGCCGGCGGCAACAAGTGGATCGGCACCGGCGGCACCAGCCCCTTCGGCTCCGGCGGCTTCAACCCGGAGGGCATTCGCGTCGGTGACGCCGGCAAGCGCCAGGGCAAGGCGGTCAAGGTCTGGGATCAGCGCGAGTACAAGAACCTCGACGATCAGGTCGAACTGGGCACGCGCAATATCAAGATCGCCCTGCGCCGCCTGCGCAAGTTCGCCCGCCAGGGCGCTCAGGATGAGCTGGACCTGGACGGCACCATCGACCACACCGCCAAGGACGGCGGCCTGCTGAATATCCAGATGCGCCCGGAACGGCGCAACACGGTCAAGCTGTTGCTGCTATTCGATATCGGCGGCTCGATGGACGCCCACATCAAGGTCTGCGAGGAGCTGTTCTCCGCCTGCAAGACCGAGTTCAAGCATATGGAGTATTTCTACTTCCATAACTGCGTGTACGAGTCGGTGTGGAAGAACAACCTGCGCCGCAGCTCCGAGCGCTTCTCCACCCAGGATCTGCTGAACAAGTACGGCGCCGACTACAAGGTGGTGTTCGTCGGCGACGCGGCCATGGCGCCCTACGAGATCACCCAGGCCGGCGGCAGCGTCGAGCACTGGAACGAGGAGCCGGGCTACGTCTGGATCAAGCGCTTTAGGGAGAAGTACAAGAAGCTGATCTGGATCAACCCCTACCCCAAGGACACCTGGGGCTACACCGCCTCGACCAATATCATGCGCGAGCTGCTGGAAGAGCAGATGTACCCCCTGACTCTGCAGGGTTTGGAAGACGGCATGAAGTTTCTATCCAAATAAACACCCTAGAAACAACCAGGGCCCCAATGGGGCCCTGGTTGTTTGGCTAGTCGATCACACTCAGCGCTTGTCTTCTTCATGCTTGTTCATGTCCAGCAAGGTGCTGGCTGCGGGTTGCACCGGTGGTTCTGCAACGGGCTCGACGGCTGCCATCGCTTGCGACTCGGCCTTGCGCTTGCCAGTAATACGCCGGAAAAGCCAGCCGAAGAACAACACCGGCACAATCCACAGCTTTTTCAGCAACAACAAGGCGCCTGCGAGAATCCCCACCTTGGCCGCCAGCTTGCCGGCGATCAGCGCACCAATACCGTAGGCCGCCACTTCGTCCAGGTCCGGGTCGAAATCGGCGTAACGGCTGCCTTCATTAAATTCGGTCATGGCCAGCACCCCGGGCACATGCTGCTCGATCTCCGCCAGCTGGTTCATACCGGCGATAAAGTTCAGCACCAGCACACCTTTGCGCCCCAGAACCCGGATGTTGTAGTTGAGTACCTTATCCGACTCACCAAACTTCAGTTCCTTGGCCCAATAGAGCTTTTTACCCTGAGCATCGTAATGCGGCGCGGCCGCCCAACCTATAAGCTCAACCGGCTCGTAACCGTTTTCGGCACGCCAGGCGTTGTTTTCCTGGGCTTCTTCCTTCAAGCCCTCGAGCATCTCGGCGTAGTCGATATCGGCTGCGTCTTCATCGGAAACATAGCCGTTCTCTTCATACTCCACCGTGACTGCCCAGGACTCGTCACTGAATGGCGACACCCCGGCTGGCAGTATCATGCCCAGGGGCAGCTCACTGTCCGGTGGGTTACCCCAGGCGTCGACGAGTACGCGCTCGGCCTCTTCCCCGTTCAGGAAAACCAGCTGCTCCGGTAAATTGAGGGTGGCCAGGTTGTCGCCCAGCACCACCTTGCCTTGCTGGAAATTCAGCGTGGCGAGAAATTCTTCCTCGTTTATCTCTTCTGCTGCGGGTTCGACAGCCTCCTCGCTCAGAGGCTCGGTAGCGGCAACTTCGCTTGCGGCCGGTTCGCCTTCGGCAACAGGTGCATTAGCCCAAGCAACAGGCAGGGCAGCAGCCAGTAAGGCTGCCAGGATCAGTTCCTTGATCGGCATAAGAGCTCCATGACGACGCGAGTGGGATAGGTGAAGAGCAAAACTAGCACGTTGCCAGCATGATGCTAGCTAATCGCGGTAATTCCTTGAAACATTTCACACTAGGGCTCAGCGCCAGTGCCTCTGCTGCACCTTCTGGCTGCGGCCAGCGCCCAGCAACATGCCGAGCAGAAGCACCAGACTCTCCAGCAACCAGGCCAGCAGCATGGCGCATGCGATGCCCCAGGCAATCGCCTCGGGGGCCAGCAACACCTGGTAGCGATAGGCGGCGAAGGTTTCTTCGACCAGCTCAGGGTCCGCAGCGCTCGCCAGGTGCCAGGCCTGACCATACCAGGGCCCGTGCATGGCGTTGGCTTCCAGCTCGAGAAACTGCGCGCGGTCGACCAGGGTTTCGACGCTCTCGGCATCGCTACGCATCACCGGGTCATCGCTGGCGTGGTAGTGGCTGACCAGAGCGAGCAAATCGCCCTTGAAGAAGCGTCTGGCGGTTTCCCGGAAGCCTTTCAGGCTCTGCTGCGACTCGCTGAGGTGCGCCTCGACCCGCTTGCTGTAGTCGTCGATAAAACCCGGCACCTGTACGCCCACCAGCAAGCCCAGGGCAAATAGCGCCAAGCGCAGATAGCTTCTAAACATCACATCCCCATCACTAGTAAAAACGCCGTTTAAAACGTAGCGAGCGACGGCTAGGCAAGGCGCAAGGAAGTAACAGCTTCGCTGGTCAAGCAGCCGAGGAAGCGGAGTGTACAAGTTGTACATGAGCATTCCGAGGCTGGTTTCAACGCCGCATAGACAAGCGCAGTAGTTTGATCAGTTGGCCACGCCCTGCGCCACACACTCACCCGCGCGCCACAGCCGCCATTCACCGGGCTGGTACAGGTTCCAGCTCTCGTTATCGGTCAATGGCTCGGTGGCCACTACCGTGACCACATCATTGGGCGTGGTTTCCGCCTGGAAATCCACCTGCATGTCGGCATCTTTCAGATGTGCGGGGCCGAAAGGCGCGCGCCGGGTGATATGCGCCAGCTTGCTCGAGCAGAAACTGAACAGCCAGTCGCCATCGCTGAGCAGGCAATTGAACACGCCGCGCTGTCGATAGCCGGCGCAGGCGCTGACCAGGGTCGGCACCAGCGTTTCTACCGCAACGGGCTCGGGGAAGGTCTGGCGCAGGCGATTGAGCAGCTCGCAAAAGGCCGCTTCGCTGTCGGTATCGCCAATCGGCCGATAAAAATCCAGGGCCGGGGCGAAATCCGCCAGCTGGCCGTTATGGGCGAAACACCAGTTGCGGCCCCACATCTCGCGGACAAAGGGATGGGTATTAGCCAGGCACACGCGGCCGATATTGGCCTGGCGAATATGGCCGATCACCACCTCGCTCTTGATCGGGTAGCGCTGCACCAGCTGCGCCACTTCCGACTCGCTGCTGGCCCGCGGTTCCTGAAACAGACGCAGGCCGCGCCCTTCATAGAAACCTATGCCCCAGCCATCGCGATGGGGACCGGTGCGGCCGCCGCGCTGCATCAGGCCGGTAAAGCTGAAGACTATATCGGTGGGCACATTGGCGCTCATGCCGAGCAATTCACACATGGAGCAGGGCCTGACGTAGTTGCTCGGCTTCGGCCTGCAAGCGCGCCTCTATGCGCCCACGCCCGAGCGGCAGAAAGCGCGTCAGGGTGCGCCAAACCAGCTGGGGCACATCGCCGCTACGCCGCGGGATCAGATGCAGGTGCAGGTGCGGCACATGCTGATTGGAATCGGGACCATCGTTGATCAGCAGGTTGATGCCCTGCTCGCCATAGCCGGCGGCGCGCAACGCCTTGGCCAGGCGTTGCGCCAGCGCCAACAGCTGGTCGCGGGCGGCAGCGGAGAGATCATCGAGCAGGGGCGCGTGTTCACGGCTAACGATCAGCACATGGGCCGGACGCAGGGGGAAAATATCCAGCAGGGCGAAAAAGTGCTCGTCCTCGTAGATGCGTTGCGCGGGCAGCTGGTTACCGGCGATGGCACAAAACACACAGTCCATAAACCCTCCTTGTAGGCGAAAGGCCATGCTGCAGGGGCCAGCCGCCCGGCGCAAGGCCTAGCAGAGCTGAGCAATCAGAGACGCGGCTCGACCCTACCATTGCGGTCACGTCGCGAGTCATAGCGCTCGGCCTGCTCATCATCGTCGTCCATCATCTCGCGCAGCGTCGGCTCATTGGCGCCGCTCGCCGGGCCGCCAGAACGTCCTTTCCACCAGCGCTCGACTGGCCAGCGTATGGCTACGAACAACAGATACAGGGCGAAGACGATCAAGCCATACATGCTCAGATCCGCCACCGCGCGCCAGGCGTTATTGCCCACATCCAACAGCAAATCCATGGCGGTGATGGCCACCGAGGGGGCGAATTGCTCCTTGGTGGGATCGACTATGGTCGGGCTGAACAGCAGCACCAAGACCAACACCCGCAACGGTTCACGCAGGTAACGCCACATCCAGCTGGTCAGCCGGAACCACACCAGCAGACAACCGAATGCCGCGATCAGGTAGGCGCCCCAGGCAAGTAAATAGTCGTTGTCGCTCATAACGCGCTGTTTCTCTATATATGGCGGGTCGAGCAGAGCCTGGAAAACGCCTGCGCTGCATTTTTCCGCGCCCTGCCGACTAAAGTGGGGCTTATGATAACGGCTTTTGCCTGCTGCGGCGTCCCCGCTGTCAGCCGTCAGACTTTGGAGTTTGCCCTATGCCGTCTGCCCCCATCGCCCGCGTCGAACACGCTGCCGACCCTTACCGCTGGTTGGAAAATCGCGACAGCCCGGAGGTGCTCGAGTACCTCAAGGCGGAGAATGCCTACCTGGAAAGCCAGCTGAGCGGGCAGCTGCAACTGCGTGAGACGCTGTTCCAGGAGATCAAAGGGCGCATCCGCGAAACCGACCTGAGCCTGCCCTCGCCCTGGGGCCCCTACCTGTACTACCAACGCACCACCGCCGGCGATGAATATCCGCGCCACTACCGCTGCCGCAAGCCGGCCGATGGCTCGCTCGGCGTCGACAGCGCCAGCGAGCAGCTGCTGCTCGACCCCAACACCCTGGCCGCTGGCGGCTTTATCGCCCTGGGCGCCTTCAGCATCAGCCCGGATCACCAGCGCCTGGCCTACAGTCTGGATACCAGCGGCGAAGAGACCTATCAGCTGTTCGTCAAAGAGCTGGCCGACGACAGCCTGAGCGAACTGCCCTTCGGCGATTGCGACGGCAGCATGACCTGGGCCAACGACAGCCAGACCCTGTTCTTCGGTGAGCTGGATGACTGTCATCGGCCGCACAAGCTCTATCGCCATCGCCTCGGCAGCGAGACGGCCGACCTGGTGTTCCACGAGCCCGACGGGCGCTTCTTCCTCAGCTGCTACCGCGCCAGTTCCGAGCGTCAGCTGGTGTTGCTGCTGGGCAGCAAGACCACCAGCGAAGCCTGGATACTGGATGCCGAGACGCCGCAAGGCGCCTTCACCTGCCTGGCCCTGCGCGAGGAAGGCCACGAGTACTACGTCGACCACGGCAAGCTGGGCGACGACTGGGCCTGGCTGATCCGCAGCAACCAGAGCGGCATCAACTTCGCCCTCTGGCATGCCGCGCCCGCCACGCCGGAGCGGGCGAACTGGCAGGCGCTGCGCGCGCATGACCCGCAGGTGATGCTCGAAGGCCTCAGCCTCAACGAACGCGCGCTGATCCTCAGCCTGCGCGAGGGCGGCCTGCCGATCATCGAGGTGCAGCCCCAGGGCCAAACGGCCTACCGCGTGCAGCTACCGGATGCGGCCTACAGCCTCTATGTGCAGGACCATCTGGAATTCAACAGCCCGGTGATCCGCCTGCGCTACGAGGCGCTCAACCGGCCGGCGCAGATTCGCCAGCTGACGCTGACCAGCGGCGAGCAGACAGTGCTGAAGGAAACCCCGGTAGAGGGCCCCTTCGACGCCGACGCCTATGTCAGCCAACGCCTGTGGGCCCAGGCCGCTGACGGCACCCGGGTGCCGATCAGCCTGGTGGCCAAGCGCGAGGTGCTGGGCAAAGCTGCGCCGCTCTATCTCTACGGCTACGGCGCCTATGGCGAAAGCCTCGACCCCTGGTTCTCCCATGCGCGCCTGAGCCTGCTGGAACGCGGTTTCGTCTTCGCCATCGCCCATGTGCGCGGCGGCGGCGAACTGGGCGAGGCCTGGTACCGCGCCGGCAAGCTGGAACACAAACAGAACAGCTTCGGCGACTTTATCGCCTGCGCCGAACAGCTGATCGCCAGCGGCTACAGCACAGCCGCGCAGCTGTGCATCAGCGGCGGCAGTGCCGGCGGCCTGCTGATCGGCGCGGTGCTCAACCAGCGCCCCGAGTTGTTCGCCGTGGCCATCGCCGAGGTGCCCTTTGTCGATGTACTCAACACCATGCAGAACCCGGATTTGCCACTGACCCTGACCGAGTACGACGAATGGGGCGACCCCCATCAGCCCGAGGTATTCGAACGACTCAAGGCCTACGCGCCCTACGAGAACGTCCAGGCCCAGGCCTACCCGGCGCTTCTCGCCGTGGCCGGCTATAACGACAGCCGCGTGCAGTACTGGGAGGCAGCCAAGTGGGTGGCCAAGTTGCGCGCCAGCAAGACCGACGATCACCTGTTGCTGCTCAAGACCGACCTAGAGGCCGGCCACGGCGGCATGAGCGGCCGCTACCAGGCGCTCAAGGACGCGGCATTGGAATACGCCTTTATCCTCAAGGTGCTGGGCCTGGGCTAAGCCTGCGCACTAGAGCCTGCCCTCGCCAACAAGGTTGAGGGCTTATGGCCAGCCTGATCCACAACGCCCTGTTGGCAAGCCCGCCCAAGCCGGATAAGGTCATGGGTAGGTAGATTCCGCCCACCCGGTTCAGGCGCCCAGGCATGCAAGCAAGCTCCCATCTGATCGACGAAATCCGCGACATGCTGCTCGATTGCGGCCTGTTCAATGCCCTCTCCGCCAGCGAACTACTGGGCGCGGCCGGCTATTTCAGCATCAGCAAATTTGAGCCGGACGCCGTGATCTGCAACGAGGGCGATGCCGGCAGCTTTATGTGCATCATCCATTTCGGCGCGGTGTCGGTGCGCAAGACCAACTCCAGCGGCGAATGCGTGGAGCTGGCCAAGCTGCGCAAAGGTCGGGCCTTCGGCGAAATGGCGGTACTGGATGGCGAACGACGTTCTGCCAGCTGCATCGCCGTCAGCGACTGCACCCTGCTGATTCTGGCCAAGGACTCCCTGGACAAGATGCTCAACGACTCGCCCAAACCGGCCGCCAAGGTTATCCGCGCCATCGCCGTGGCCATGTCCAAACGCCTGCGCATGGCCGACGGGCAGCTGGTCGAGCAGCAGATCTAGGAAGCGCTCTTGTTTGGGGGCTTGCCGGTAACGACCCGCAATGCGGTTCTCAGTGGCCGCCGGCAGCGCTAGACTGGCGGCATAGGCCCAACCCACGAGAATCCAGATGAGCAGCGACAAATCCCCCTCGCCCACCGCCAAGCTTGATCGCATCCTCGCCGACGCCCAGCGCAGCCGTGAAGAAGGCTACCGAGACAAGGCCCTGAAGATGTACCCGCATGTCTGCGGCCGCTGCGCCCGCGAGTTTTCCGGCAAGCGCCTGAGCGAACTGACCGTGCACCACCGCGACCACAACCACGACAACAACCCGCAGGACGGCTCCAACTGGGAGCTGCTGTGCCTGTACTGCCACGACAACGAGCACTCGCGCTACACCGACCAGCAGTACTTCAGCGAAGGCTCGACCGCTACACCGCAAGGGCCGAAGTCGACCCACAAGGCCTTTGCCGACCTGGCCGCGCTGCTGAAAAGCAAAGAGTAGGTCGCCCGGCTTAACCCCGTATAATGCCGGCTTTTACCCGCAAGGCCGGCTAAGTGGCGAACAAAAGATACAGCTGCATTGGTTTATTCAACCCCAAGTCCCCGGAAAACGTCGGCGCGGTGATGCGCGCCGCCGGCTGCTACGGGGTCAGTTCGGTGTTCTACACCGGCAAGCGCTATGAACGCGCCCGCGACTTCATCACCGATACCAAGCGCATCTATATGGATATTCCGCTGATCGGCATCGATGACCTGCAGAAGATCATCCCCCTGGGCTGCACCCCGGTCGCCGTGGAGCTGGTCGATGGCGCCCGGCCCCTGCCGGAATACACCCACCCGGATCGCGCCATCTATATCTTCGGCCCGGAAGACGGCTCCCTGGATGACAGCATCCGCGCCTGGTGCGAGGACGTGATCTATATCCCCACCCAGGGCTGTATGAACCTCGCCGCCACGGTCAATGTGGTGCTCTATGACCGTATGGCCAAGGGCAATAACACCAAGTCCGGGCCCAAGTTCAAATAGGCCGCGGCACCCAACCACCGAGTGCCACGGTCCAAGGTCCTGGTTAGGTCCCGGACTTAAGCCTGCTAAAGGCCCGGGTCAGGGCGCGGTTAAACGCCTGGGCATTGTCGTTCTTGGTATAGAGCCCGGCGCGCACGGTTTGCGGCGGGTAGGTGCCAGGGTCGTTGAGAATGGCCGGATCGACGCTGGCGTTGGCCGCCGGTACCGCGTTGGCGTAATAGATGCTGTTGGTGATGCCGGCGATGATCTCCGGGGTCATCAGGTAATCCATCAGCGCATGGGCCGCCTGCGGGTTCGGCGCATCCTTGGGGATGACCATGGCGTCGAACCACAGCAGCGTGCCTTCACGCGGAATGCGGTAATGCAGGCTGTGCGGCTTGCCCGCCTCGGCGGCCTGAGCGGCGGCCAAGGCGACGTTGCCGTTCCAGGACATCGCCAGGCAGGTATCGCCGTTGGCCAGGTCGGCGATATTGCGGTCGTTGTCGAAGTAGCGGATATAAGGCCGCACCTTGGCCAGATGCGCCTCGGCCAACTTCAGGTCGTCCAGGCTCTGCCGATTGATATCCAGCCCCAGGTAGCGGAAGGCCGCGGCGAACACCTCATTGGGATCGTTGAGCAGACTCACCCCGCAATCGGCGAAGCGCGACACCACTTGCGGATCGAGCAGCATCGCCCAGCTGTCGGTGGGCGCAGCGGCCATGCGCGCCTGGATCGCCTGCTGCTGATAACCGATACCCGTGGTGCCCCAGGCATAGATGCCGGCATAGCGGTTGCCCGGATCGAAGGTCGCCATATGCCGGGCGAACTCCGGATCCAGCCCGGCGAAATGCGACAGCCTGGCCTTGTCCAGTGGCTGCAAGGCGCCGCTGGCGATGGCCCGACTGAGGTGCTGGCCGGCGGTCAGCACCAGGTCGTAACCGCTATGCCCGGTCAGCAGCTTGGTTTCCACCGTTTCCAGCGAGTCGAAGTGGTCGGCCACCACCTGGATGCCGGTCTTCTCCTCGAAACGGCTGAGGGTGTCGGGGGCCAGGTACTCGTTCCAGATATACAGATTGACCTGGGGTTTAGTGGTCTCGGCCTGGGCCGCCAATGTGGCGGCAGCCAGGCCCATGGCAAGCAGCAAGCGGTGCACAGGCATGACGACTCTCCTCAAGCGCGTTGAGCGGCGTATTGCGGCATGGTGATGCAGGCGACGTTGCCGCCACCGAGCAGGATCTCCCGCGAATTCTCGACACCCAGGATACGGTGGCGCGGGAACAGCTCGGCCAGGGTGGCCTGGGCCACGCGGTCATTAGGGTCGTCGAACAGCGGCACGACTATGGCCGAGTTGCCGGCGTAGTAGTTGATATAGGACGCGCAGATCTGCGTGCCGGCCTGGCGCAGGTGGGTGCCGTCGTTCTGGTCCAGCCCGGCCGCCTCCTCCGCCGTCCATTCCAGCACCCGCGGCTGCGGCAACTTGTGCACCTCAAGCTCACGACCCCGGGCATCGCGGGTGCTGCGCAGGATGTCGTAGGCCTCCTGGTAGATTTCCCACTGCGGGTCGCTGCGGTCGTCGGTCCACTGCTGCACCACCACGCCGGGGCGGACGAAGCAGGCCAGGTCGTCGATATGGCCGTCGGTTTCGTCGAACTTGCAGCCGCGCGGCAACCAGATCACCTGCTCGGTACCCAGGTAATCGCTGAGCCGGCGAGTCATCTCGTCCTTGCCCAGGTGGGCGTTGCGGTTGCGGTTGAGCAGGCACTGCTCGGTGGTCAGCAGAGTGCGTTGGCCGTCGGTCTGGATGCCGCCCATCTCGGCGATAAAGGGTGCGCGGTAGCGATCAAAGCCTTCGATCTCGAGGATCTTCTGCGCGATCTGGTCGTCCTTGTCCCAGGGGTAGTAGAGGCCGCCATCCAGGCCGCCGTAGGCGTTGAACTCGAAGTCCACCCCGCGCACTTCGCCGCTCTGCTCGTTGACCAGGAAAGCCGGGCCGCTGTCGCGGAACCAGGTGTCGTTGCAGCTCATCTCCACCACCCGCACCTGGGCTGGCAGCTGGCGCCGGGCGTTGGCGTACTGGCTGGCCGAGGCGCACACCGTGACCGGCTCGCTGCTGGCGATGGCCGTGACTATATCGACCCAGACCTTCTGCGCCGGCTTGGCGCCGTTGCGCCACACATCGGTGCGCTCCGGCCAGCCGAGCCAGCAACCGGCCTTGGGCTCGAATTCGCCGGGCAGGCGGAAGCCATCGGCCTTAGGCGTGGAAGTCAGAGAACGCGCCATCGGAACACCTCGTTGCTGTGGGGGAGATGTCCGCACAGTACGCGCCGCCTCAGGCCGGCTTCCAATGACGATTATTGCGCTATGGGTGAATTGGATTCATCAATCAGCGAGCTGATTACCCAGCCAATCCAAGAAGTTCGCCACCGCCGGCTTGTCCAGGCGAATTCGCTCGCAGACCAGGGCGTACTGCCCGAGCGCCGCCACGCTGGCGCTGAAGGGCCGCACCAGACGGCCGCTGGCCAGGTCTTCGGCGGCGGTCAGGTTGTCGCCCATGGCCACCCCCTGGCCTTGCGCCGCGGCCTCCAGGGCCAAGCCGGCATGGCCCAGGTAGAGATGGCGCGCCGGCTGGATATCGCCGGCGTGGGTGGTCAGCCAGGCGGTCCAGGTCTTGCCGTCCTGATCGTCGTGCAGCAAGGCGTGGCGCGCCAGATCGCGCGGGTGCTTGAGCGCGCCCTGGTTGAACAGGCCGGGGCTGCACACCGGGAAGAATTGCAGGGTCGGCAAGGGCCGCACGAAGTAGGCGCTGGCATCCTCCGGGCCGGTGCCGTAGGTGATCGCCAGGTCGATATCCTGGCTCGGCAAACAGGCCTCCAGCGGCTGCTCGTGCAGATGCAGGGTGATCTGCGGGTAGCGCACGGTGAAATCGGCCAGGCGGCTGACCAGCCACTTCTGCGCCAGCTCGGCGGTCACCGCGATGCGCAGCACGGCTTGCGAGCCGGGGTCACGCAGCTCGTCGCAGGCCTCGCCAATCAGCTCGAAGGCCTGCTGCAGGCGTTGCAACAGGCGCCGCGCCGCGGGCGTCGGGCTGACCTGACGGCCTTCGCGGACAAACAGGGGGCTGCCCAGCTGCTCTTCCAGTTGCCGAATCTGGTGGCTGACCGCGCTGTCGGTGACGCACAGCTCGGCGGCGGCGCGACCGAAGTGGGCATGGCGGGCGGCGCACTCGAAGGTGCGCAGCGCGGTAAGGGATGGCAGACGGCGCATGCGAGATTCCTAATAACTGCGCCGCATGCTGATTCAGTGCGCGGGCTAGCGCAACAGCTGGTTGTCCAACACCTCGGACGGCCCGCCCATGACGTTTTCGCTGATTTCGATAAAGTCCTTGGTGCTGGCCTTGTTCAGGCGCATCAGGCCGCGGGTCACGTCGTCCAGCGAGCGCGGTGCGGTGCTGCCCTTGGTCTTCTGGCGAATTTCCCGGTCCAGCTCCTGCAACAGCAGCACCGCCCGCGCCGTGACCGGGCCGCTGGCGCTGGCGCTGCGCAGGCTCTCCACCGGCTTGCTCCAGCCGATCAGCTGTTCACGGATCTTCTGGTAGCGGTCCTCGCTCAGCCCGCCGGCGCGACGCACCAGCTCGATGGCGTAGTACTCGGCCAGGCCCTCGGTGATCCAGTCGCTGCGCTTGCGCGCCTGGATGCGGCTGAACACGTGCACCAGTTCATGCACCAGGGAGCTGGTGCCATTCTCGCTGACCAGCGGGCGGTCGGCATGCATAAACAGCGAGTTGGGTGCGGACAGGCCGCCGCGCCACATGGGGTTGCCGGCACCGACTATCAACAGCTTGCCCGGATCACGCGGGAACACCGCCTGGGCCTCGGGCCAGACGAAAGTCAGCAAGGTGAGGATATCCATGCGGCGCATGCCCTCGCCCACCGGCGCGGCTATGGTCACCTCGGTGTCACCCAGCTTGGCGCGGCGGGCGCCAATCTTGCCGGCGATAATCCAGCCGGTGGGGCGATCGAACTTGCGCTGGGGGTTGTCGATGCGGAACTGGTGCTTGCCCACCCGCGGCCAACCGGTCTGCACGCTGGT
>NZ_JAUYNP010000258.1 GCF_030696055.1 Pseudomonas sp.
CAGGGGTTCGAGTCCCCTAGGGGACGCCACTATTTCCAGCCGCAATGCTTCGGCGTTGTGTGTCGAGAGACGTTAAATCCGGGGCTATAGCTCAGCTGGGAGAGCGCTTGCATGGCATGCAAGAGGTCGACGGTTCGATCCCGTCTAGCTCCACCAATTCCACGACAGGCCAGCCTAGTGCTGGCCTTGTTCTTCGAAGGTTTCGTCCCCTTCGTCTAGTGGCCTAGGACACCGCCCTTTCACGGCGGTAACAGGGGTTCGAGTCCCCTAGGGGACGCCATTTTTACCCGCACTGCGGGATTTTGAAGGGTCATTCTTTAGGGAGTGGCCCTTTTGTTTTTCCGCCTGTTTATTTCCTGCCTGTTGACTCAGCCGACCAGCGGTTGTGGTTAAGTCTTGCATAAATTTATTACGAGCATAATATTTCAATCGTAATATTTATGGAGGCGAACATGAGCGACAAGAAAGCGCAAACCCGTGAACGCATTCTCGCCGCGGCCAGCGCCGCGCTACTGCAGCGTGGTCCTGCCGAACCCAGTGTCGGCGAGGTGATGGGGGCTGCCGGCCTCACCGTCGGCGGCTTCTATGCGCATTTCGAGAGCAAGGACGCGCTGATGCTGGAGGTCTTCCGGCAGATGCTCTGTCGGCGCCGCGAGCTGCTCGAGCAGATGGATTCGAGCCTGCCGGCCGATGAGCGGCGGGCGCTGGTGGCGGCCTTCTACCTGTCGCGCAAGCATCGCGATGCCAGCGATCAGGGCTGTCCGTTGCCCAGTTCGTTGGGCGAGCTGACGCGACTGCCGGAAAGCTTTCGCACCGTATTGGCCGAGCACTTGGAGCTGATGACCGCGCAATTGGCGGCAAGCCCCGAGGATGCCCACAAAGTGCTCGCCGATATCGCCTTGATGGTCGGGGGGCTAGCGCTGGCGCGGGCGCTGGGTCCCTGTGAGTTGTCTGACCGCGTCTTGCGTGCCGCCAAATCGGCGATCGTTTGAGGAGAATGGCAATGAACAACATCAGCTGGATTCGTGGTTTCAATGCATCTGTAGGTCTAGTGGCCCCCCATGCGCTGGCCAGCAAGCTGCGCCGCGAGTTTATGACCCCGCGCGAGACCTTGCCGCGGGATTGGGAGCTGCCGCTGTTGGGGCTGTCCGAGCGCGTCACGCTGCGTTTCGGGCTCTCGGCCCTGCGCTGGGGCAGCGGTCCGACTGTGCTGCTGATGCACGGCTGGGAAGGCCGGCCGACGCAGTTCGCCGAGTTGATCAAGGCCTTGGTCAAGGCCGGCTATGGCGTGGTGGCGCTGGATGCGCCGGCCCATGGGCGCTCGCCGGGGCAGGAGGCCACTGTGGTGCAGTTTGCCCATGCGCTGCTCGAGGCGGCCAACGAGTTGCCGCCGCTCAAGGCGGTGATAGGTCACTCCATGGGCGGCGCCAGTGTGCTGCTGGCGACCCAGTTGGGCCTGCGCGCCGAGGCGGTGGTGAGCATTGCCGCGCCGAGCCGGATTCTCACCATGCTGCGGCGTTTCACCCGTTATATGGGCTTGCCGGCGCAGGCGGGCGCACATTTCGTGCACCTGATCGAGGAGAAGGCCGGCATGCCCGCGGGCAAGCTGGATGTGGCGCAATACCAACTGGATTACCCCGGCCTGGTGGTGCATGCCGCGGACGATCCTGTGGTGCCCTTTAGCGAGGCTGAAATCATTCACCAGGCCTGGTTCGACAGCCGCTTGTTGCGCCTGGAGGAGGGCGGCCACCAGCGACTGTTGGCCGACCCGCGTCTGCATGAGGCGGTGTTGCAGCTGCTCGGGACGGCCCGGCAAACGCTGCCAGGCGCAGTGGCCTTGTGACAAGGCCAGTTTGGGGTGACCTGAGCGGGTGACTTGCCTTCCAAGGTGCGCGCGGCAACTGTAAGGTTGTACCGAGCAATCTGGTGCGTGCGCGTACCCTGGATCCGATCACCCCCCACTGGCCGCTACAGTCCGCAAGCTGGCCGGCAGCCTGGAGCAACAACTATGAATTGGGACCTGGCCAATCCGTTCGTCATCGATATCAACGTGCTGGCCGAGGATATCGATGGCCTCGGGCACGCCAACAATGCGGTCTATGTCAGCTGGCTGGAGCGCTGTGCCTGGCGCCACTCGCAATACCTGGGGCTGGATCTGGCCGAGTATCGCCGCCTCGACCGCGCCATGGCGGTGCTGCGCCACGAAATCGACTACCTGGCCAGCGCCTATGAAGACCAGCACCTGCAGATGGCCACCTGGATAGTCGAGTCCGACCAGCGCCTGAAGATGGACCGGCGCTTCCAGCTGATTCGCCCGGAGGATGGCGTCACCCTGTTGCGCGCCAAGACCACCTTCGTCTGTATCGAGTTGTCCACTGGCAAGCCCAAGCGTATGCCGACGGAGTTCGTCGAGGGTTATGGCGCGGCTTTGCTGCCGCCTTTCCCCATGGAGCTCTGACAGGCGCCGCCTGGCCGATGCCTGGCTGTTTATCCGCCATGCCGCGTACACTACGCGGCGTTTTTTGTGTCCCGCCATCCTTGGCGGCCACCCCTTCGGGGCCGTCGCTGCGCGACGTCAAAAATCGTTCCCGACGATTTTTTGCGGCCTGCCATCCCTGGCGGGCGACGTCAAAAATTTCTCCCGAAAATTTTTCAAGAGATTGTCTATGCAAATCGCCCTGGCCCCCATGGAGGGGTTGGTCGACGAGATCCTGCGTGACGTGCTGACTCGGGTCGGTGGCATCGACTGGTGCGTCACCGAATTTATCCGCGTCACCGAGCGGGTGCTGCCCGCGAGCACCTACGAGAAGCTGGCGCCCGAGCTGTTCACGGGGGCGCAGACCGCTGCCGGCACGCCGTTGCGGGTGCAATTTCTCGGCTCCGATCCGGCTTGCCTGGCGGATAACGCCGCCTTCGCCTGCACCCTGGGGGCGCCGGTGATCGACCTGAATTTCGGCTGCCCGGCCAAGACGGTGAACAAGTCCCGTGGCGGCGCGGTATTGCTGAAAGAGCCGGAGCTGCTGCATGCCATAGTCCGCGAAGTGCGCCGCGCGGTGCCCGCGCCTATTCCGGTCACGGCCAAGATGCGCCTGGGCTTCGAGCACAAGGACTATGCCCTGGAGTGCGCCCAGGCCCTGGCCGAGGGCGGCGCCGGGCAAATCGTGGTGCACGCGCGGACCAAGGTCGAAGGCTATAAGCCGCCGGCGCATTGGGAGTGGGTGGCGCGGGTGCAGGAGGCGGTCAAGGTGCCGGTGTTCGCCAATGGCGAGATCTGGACCCTGGATGACTGGCGGCGCTGCCGCGAGGTCAGTGGGGTCGAGGACATCATGCTCGGTCGCGGTCTGGTGGCGCGCCCGGACCTGGCCCGGCAGATAGCCGCGGCCAAGGCGGGACAGGAAGTGGTGGCCATGAGCTGGCAGGAACTGCAGCCCGTGCTGGCCGATTTCTGGTTGCAGGCGCGGCGCAAGATCTCCCCGCGCTATGCGCCGGGGCGGCTCAAGCAATGGCTGGCCATGCTGACCCGCAGCTATCCCGAGGCCACCGATCTGTTTAGCCTGTTGCGCCGGGAGAGTGACTGCCTGCGTATCGATGCCTTGCTTGACGTCGATGTTTCGGTTCGCACGCGGCAGGAGCAACTGGCCATTGCTTGACGCTGTAGGTTGGGTTGAGGCGCGCAGCGGCGAAGCCCAACATGGCGGTCTGGTGGTGGACATCGCGTTGGGTTTCGCGGAGCTCAGCCCAACCTACGGGGTCGGCGATTTCGCTAGGTAGGGGCCTGGATCGCCAGCAAGCTGGCTCCTACAAGACAGAATCCTCGTGCAGAACCCAGGCTACGGCTTGCTAACGCACGTTGGGTAGGCGGATTAACGCCCGCCGCCGATATCCAGCAACGCCCCACTGGCGTAAGAGGCCTGCTCGCCGGCCAGCCAGAGAATCGCCTCGGCGACTTCCTCGGCGCGCCCGCCACGGCCCATGGGGATGCTTTGGCTGATGCGGGTCACCCGCTCGGGTTCGCCGCCGCTGGCGTGGATCTCGGTGTCTATCACCCCGGGGCGCACGGCGTTGACCCGAATGCCTTCGGCCGCCACTTCCTTGGCCAGGCCCAGGGTCAGGCTGTCGATGGCGCCCTTGGCCGCGGCATAGTCGATATATTCGCCGGGCGCGCCGAGGCGGGCGGCCGCCGACGACAGGTTGACTATGGCGCCGCCGCGCCCGCCCTGGGCGGTCGACATGCGCTTGATCGCCTCGCGGGCGCAGAGAAAGCTGCCGAACACATTGGTGGCGAACACCCGCTGCCAGCGCGCCAGGTCCATCTGCTGCAGGCGCATCTGCTGTTCCAGCACGCCGGCGTTATTGACCAGCACATCGAGGCGGCCGAAGTGCCGATCGAGGCTGGCGAACAGGCGCAGGACCTGGGCTTCATCGGCCACATCCGCCTGCACGGCCATGGCTTGGCCGCCGCCCTGGACTATCTCCGCCACCAGCGCCTCGGCCGCCGTACGTTGCCTGTGGTAATTGAGGCACAGCGCATAGCCCTGGGCCGCGGCGAGCCTGGCCGTGGCGGCACCTATGCCGCGGCTGGCGCCGGTAATTAGCATGACCTTGTGCATGGCTATGTCCCCGTTATGTGTTGCAAGCAAACCCTGGTCCGGATCGTAGGTTGGGCTGAGCTGCGCGAAGCCTCGCAAGGCCCACAAGGTACAAAAAGGTGGCAAGGATTGTGCCCGTACCATCGCCGTTGGGCTTTGCAGTTGGGCTTTATCGCTACGCGCCTCAACCTAACCTACGCAGCCGCCTACAAAGGTTCAACACGCAACCGGGACATAAGCTGCCCTGGTCGTTTTAGGGGAAGGCTTGCAGGCGGTTGTCCTGCAGCAGGACGCGAAACTCGTCCATGGGCACAGGTTTGCTGAACAGGTAGCCCTGGTAGAGGTGGCAACCCTGCTCCTGGAGAAAATCCAACTGGTCGCTGTGCTCGACCCCCTCGGCAATCATCGCCAGGCCCAGGCTGCGCGCCATGGCGACTATGGCGCGGATGATTTCCGCGTCGTTGGCGTCCTGAGTGGCATCGCGGACGAAGGACTGGTCGATCTTCAGCACGTCCACCGGCAGGCGCTTGAGGT
>NZ_JAUYNP010000266.1 GCF_030696055.1 Pseudomonas sp.
GTTTCCGGCCGGGTGGTGGCGACTATCAGGTAATCCTTGCCGTCAGCGGTCTTGTGGCCAGCGGCCAGGGGGTAGCGCAGGTTCCACAGGCTGCCTTTCTCGTCGTGGTTTTCCACTTCCAGATCGGAGATCGCCGTGTGCAGCTTGGTGTCCCAGTTGACCAGACGCTTGCCACGGTAGATCAGGCCGTCCTGGTGCAGGCGCACAAAGGCTTCCTTGACCGCTTCGGACAAGCCGTCGTCCATGGTGAAGCGTTCGCGCGTCCAGTCCACCGAGCTGCACAGGCGACGGATCTGCCGGGTGATGGTGCCGCCGGACTCTTCCTTCCATTCCCAGACTTTTTCCAGGAATTTGTCGCGGCCGAGGTCATGGCGGCTGACGCCCTGGGCGGCCAGTTGACGCTCGACCACCATCTGGGTGGCGATCCCGGCATGGTCGGTGCCTGGCTGCCACAGGGTGTTGCGGCCCTGCATGCGGCGGAAACGGATCAGCGCATCCATGATCGAATTGTTGAAGCCATGGCCCATGTGCAGGCTGCCGGTGACGTTCGGCGGCGGGATCATGATGCAGTAGGGCTCACCCGAACCTTGTGGGGCGAAATAGTTGTTCGCCTCCCAGTTCTGGTACAGGGCGGTTTCAATGGCGTGCGGCTGGTAGGTCTTGTCCATGCGCGGCGGGACCCTTATGACGGCTGGTCGGAAAAGCCGGCAAGTATAGCGGGGAAGGCCCTCGCGGCGTAAGGCCGAGCGTGGCGTGGCTGACTGGTGGGCGTGCTGGCGGCTTATGTAGGGCGGATATGGCGAAGTTCGTATGATGGGTTGAGCGTAGCGATACCCATGCTGCCGAGCGACATGACCACCACCACATGAAGACCCTGTTGGGTTACGCGGCGACCGACAGCGATGTCGTCGCTTAAGCCGCGATAATCGCCGCTAATCCAACCTACCCAACTGCGCTATTTGCGCGGCGGCAGCAGGCGGGTCAGGCGTGCTTCCAGGCGGCGCTTCAGCTCGGCTTCGATCTGCGGCACGAAGTCGTCGATCACATCCTGCAGTATCAGTTGCGCGGCGGCGCGCAGTTCGCTGTCCAGGCGGTTGACTTCACTGTCGCGGCTGATGCTTTGCGTCACTGTGTCGCGCAGGCTGGGTGCGGGTGCGGGTGCGGGTGCGGCAGGCGCGGCGCTGGGCGCTGGAGCGCGCACGGCCGGGCTGGGCGGCGGCGTGACTATATCCGAGAGCAGGGGAATGCTGTCCGGGTCGATGGTGTCGAGCAGCAACGGCGGTTCGAGGCTTTCATCGCCCAGCAACTCGCGGATCGACTCCAGGTCGTTCAGCAGTTGCGCGGGCTTTTGTGGCGGTTTTGGGGTGTCCATGCTGTGCAACTAGAGTTCAACTCGTTTGGGATCATAACCGCGCTGGCGGTAACTGCGGAAATTCTCCCGGCAGGCGGTCAGCAGCTCGGGTTCTTGGTTGACGATTTCTATCACTCGGCTGAAGTGCTCGATATGCGCTGACAGGGTACTGCCCAGGTTGATCAGTACGCCCTGTTGGGTGCCCGGTTGCTCGTCCAGGCCAATGACTACCAGGGCTTGCCCGTCGTCCTGGTGCAGGCTATGCGGCACGAAACTTTCCGCCTTGAAGCGCCACAGCAACTCATCCAGCTCGGCGCATTGCGCGGAATCGCTGCCGCGGACAAACACCGGCAGGCCGGCGCGCCAGGCTTTCATCGCCAGCTGGCAGGCCGCGCGCAGGCGTTCGGCCGGGGTGGCGGATGAAAGTACATAGAATTCTATTCGGGGCATGGCTTGTTCATTTGTGGGGCGTTCGTGGCAGCGGCTGTCGCCGCGTATACCGCTAATCGCGGCTACAGCTGCTGCCGCGGGAGCTAGGCGTTACAACGGTCCAGCAGGTATTGGGTCAGCAGCGGCACCGGGCGGCCGGTGGCGCCTTTCTCCTTGCCGCCGCTGATCCAGGCGGTGCCGGCAATATCCAGGTGCGCCCAGTGGTAGTTCTTGGCGAAACGCGACAAGAAACAACCGGCGGTGATGGTACCGGCTTTCGGCCCACCGATATTGGCGATGTCGGCAAATGGACTATCAAGCTGCTCCTGGTACTCGTCGAACAGCGGCAGTTGCCAGGCGCGGTCGTCGGCGCCTTTGCCGGCGGCCAGCAGTTGCTCGATCAGCTCGTCGTTATTGCCCATCAGGCCGGAGGCATTGCTGCCCAGGGCGACTATGCAGGCGCCGGTCAGGGTGGCGATGTCGATCACCGCCTGCGGCTTGAAGCGCTCGGCATAGGTCAGGGTGTCGCACAGCACCAGACGGCCTTCGGCGTCGGTGTTGAGGATTTCCACGGTCTGCCCGCTCATGCTGGTGACTATATCGCCCGGCCGAGTCGATCGGCCGCTGGGCATATTCTCGGCGCAGGCCAGCAGGCACACCAGGTTGATCGGCAGTTGCAGTTCCAGCACGGCTTTCAGGGTGCCGAACACGCTGGCGGCGCCGCACATGTCGTACTTCATCTCGTCCATGCCGGCGGCGGGCTTGATGCTGATGCCGCCGGTGTCGAAGGTGATGCCTTTGCCGACCAGGGCGAAGGGCTTCTCGCTCTTCTTGCCGCCCTGGTAGTGCAGCACGATCATCCGAGGCGGCTGTTCGCTGCCCTGGGCCACGGCGAGGAAGGCGCCGGCGCCGAGCTCCTTGAGTTTGTTCTCGTCGAGAATCTCGACCTTGAGGTTCTTATGGGCCTTGCCCAGTGCCTTGGCTTCCTCGGCCAGGTAGCTGGGGTGGCAGAGATTCGGCGGCAGGTTGCCAAGGTCGCGGGTAAAGGCCATGCCGGCAGCAATCGCCTGGGCATGCCGGGCGGCGCGCTCGACCTCGGCCTGGTCGGCCTTGTCGCCAAGCAGGGTGAGTTTCTTCAGGGCGCTGGCATCGGCTTTCTGGCTCTTGAAGCGGTCGAACTGGTAGTCGCCGTCGGCCAGGCTTTCCACCATCAGGCGGGCCTTGCCATAGGCGTCGCGGCCTTTTACCTGCACATCCTGCAGGGCCAGCACCGCATCGCTGCCGCCCAGGCCTTTCAATACCGCATAAGCGGCGGTGATCACTTTGCGCAGTTGGCGGTCTGACAGTTCGCTGTCCTTGCCGGTGCCGACCAGCAAGACGCGCTCGGCTTTGAGATTGGGCAGGTTGTGCGCCAGCAGGGTCTGGCCGAGCTTGCCGGCCAGGTCGCCGCGCTTGAGCAGGGCGCTGATGGCGCCTGCGCTGGCGGCGTCCACGGCCTTGGCGACTTCACCTAGGCTGCGGCCTTCGCCGACAGGGATAACCAGGGTGGCGGTCTTTAGTGTTTCTGGGCGTGCGCTTTTAACAATAAATTCCATTAGGTGCAGTCCCCAAGACAACGAGTCGGTATTACAGGATAATGCCGGCAAATTTTTCGATGGTTCGCCAGTTGGGCGAGCCGGCAAGCAGTGCGGCTAGTTTGATCGTAGCCGCCTGAGCCTGACAACCCTGGAGTGTCTGGTTTGATCGTCTTCCGTTATTTGTCTCGTGAAGTGTTGCTGACCTTGAGTGCGGTGAGTGCCGTGCTCTTGGTGATCATCATGAGTGGCCGTTTTATCCGTTATCTGGCGCAGGCCGCGCAGGGGCTGCTCGAGCCTAGTGTGCTGCTGATGATCATGGCGTACCGGATTCCCGGCTTCTTGCAGCTGATCCTGCCGCTGGGCCTGTTTCTCGGCATTTTGCTGGCCTATGGGCGCCTGTATCTGGACAGTGAAATGACCGTGCTGTCGGCCACTGGCATGAGCCAGCAGCGCCTGTTTGTCTATAGCCTGGCGCCGGCGACCCTGGTGGCCTTGTTGGCCGGTTGGTTGAGTCTGGGCTTGGCCCCGCAGGGCGTGGAGCAGGTGGCGCGGATTCTCAATCAGCAGAGCGCCATTACCGAACTGGATACCCTGGTGCCGGGGCGTTTCCAGGCCATGAAGAATGGCTCGCGGGTGACCTACACCGAGGAGCTGTCCGAAGATCGCGGCAAACTGGCCGGGGTGTTTATTTCGGAGAAGCGCTTCTCTACCGACGGCGATAAGGAGCGCGGTATCTCCGTGCTGGTCGCCCAGGGCGGGCGTCAGGAAATCCAGGCCGATGGCAGCCGCTACCTGATTCTGGAAAACGGCTACCGCTATGACGGTAACCCGGGCCAGGCCGATTACCGGGCGATTCAGTACGACACCTATGGCGTGTTATTGCCCAAGCCGGAAGTGGAGGCCGAGGTGACGGATCGCGAAGCCATGCCGACCCGCCAGCTACTGGGCAGCGATAAGGGGCGCATGCAGTCCGAGCTGCAGTGGCGGCTGTCGATCCCCTTGCTGGTGTTCGTGATCACCCTGCTGGCGGTTCCGCTGTCGCGGGTCAATCCGCGGCAAGGGCGTTTCCTCAAGCTGCTGCCGGCCATCCTGCTGTATATGGCCTACCTGGCCTTGCTGATCGCGGCGCGCGGGGCGTTGGACAAGGAAAAGATCCCGGCGGCGCTGGGCTTGTGGTGGGTGCACGGAGTGTTCGCAGTGATTGGCTTGGTTCTGCTCTATTGGGAGACGCTGCGCTTGAAATGGGCGGCCCGCCATGCGGTACAGGGGGTGGCCCGTGGTTAAGTTGGATAAGTACATCGGCATCCAGGTGTTCGTCGCGATTCTCGGCGTGCTGGGGATCATAGTCGGCTTGGCCTTGCTGTTTGCCTTTATCGATGAGCTGGGCGATGTCGAAGGCAACTACAGCCTGTTCGATGCGCTCTGCTATGTAGTGCTGACCACGCCGCGGCGGGTCTACGAGATGCTGCCGATGGCGGCGTTGATCGGATGCCTGATCGGGCTGGGCTCCCTGGCCAGTAACAGCGAACTGACCGTCATGCGCGCCGCCGGCGTGTCGATCGGGCGGATCGTCTGGGCGGTCATGAAACCCATGCTGGTGCTGATGCTGGTCGGTGTGTTGATTGGCGAGTACCTGGCCCCTTACAGCGAGAACCAGGCCCAGGCCCGGCGCGCCATGGCCCAAGGCAGTGGCGATGCACAAAGTGCCAAACGCGGCCTGTGGCATCGCCAGGGCCAGGAGTACGTGCATATCAACGCCGTGCAGCCCAATGGCCTGTTGGTCGGTGTGACCCGTTACCGCTTCGATGATCAGCAGCGCATGCAGTCGGCCAGCTTTGCCCGTCGCGCGCAGTACCAGGGTGACCATTGGCAGCTGGAAGAGGTGGCCACCACGCATTTCCGCGAGCGCAACACTGAGGTGATCAAGCAGCCCGGCGAGCGCTGGGATGTCGAGCTGACGCCGCAACTGCTCGGCACCGTGGTGTTGGCGCCTGATGCGCTGTCGATAAGCGGGTTGTGGGGTTATATCCACTATCTGGCCGATCAGGGCCTCAACAATAATCAGTATTGGCTGTCGTTCTGGACCAAGGTGTTGCAGCCGCTGGTGACCGTGGCCCTGGTGCTGATGGCCATCTCCTTTATCTTCGGCCCGTTGCGCTCGGTTACCTTGGGCCAGCGGGTGTTTACCGGGGTGTTGGTGGGCTTCGTGTTCCGCATCGCCCAGGACTTGCTCGGGCCGTCCAGCCTGGTGTTCGGCTTCTCGCCGCTGCTGGCGGTGCTGATCCCGGCGGCTATCTGCGCCCTGGCCGGGGTCTGGTTGCTGCGCCGCGCGGGATAAAGAGCCTGGCGTAAAAAAGCCGGCTTGCGCAGCAGTGCGCAAGCCGGCTTTTTATGGCCTGCCATCCATGGCGGCCACCCTTCGGGCCGTCGCTGCGCGACGTTAAAAATGGCTCCTGGCCATTTTTCATGGGCGAGTTTATTTCTTGTGAATATTCTTCGGCAGCTGAATGACCCGGCTGTCCGAGTAGATGTCATGCCAGCTGCGTTTGTCTTTGTCCCACAGCACCCAGAGATAGCCCAGGCCAAGCGGCACCCAGGAACCTATGGCGACCAGGAAGCGCAGCATGGCCTGCCACAGGCTGATGGCGGTGCCGTCGGCATTCTGGATGCGTACGCCCCAGACCTGCATGCCCAGCGTCTGGCCGTTGTGGGTCCAGAACTTGGCAAAGAAGGCGAACAGGCTGAAGAACAGCAGAGTCGACAGCAGCGGGTCCCCGTCCAGGGCGCCGGCGTCGGACATCTGCTTGAGCAGCGCTTCGCCATAGAAACCCATCAGGATCAGCTTGTAGATAAAGGTCACGACCATCAGCAGGGCGATGCACAGCAGAAAGTCATAGAAGAGGGCGGCGAGACGGCGGATCAGTCCGGCGCTAGGGAAGTCACCCTGCGGGCGCAGCAGGTGTTTCGGCATGGTCGGCTCTTTAGTCAATAAATAGGGGCGGATCTTGGTGACGCAAACTTGCAGCAATGGGCATAAAAAATGGCTGGGAGCCATTTTTAACGTCGCGTAGCGACGGCCCGTAGGGTGGCCACCATGGATGGTAGGTCATAAAAAAACCCCTGATGTTGCCATCAGGGGTTCTTCAAAGCGGCAGGGTTATTCCTGAACTTGAACTTCGTCAGCCTGCATGCCTTTTTGACCTTGTACAGCGATAAAGCTGACTTTCTGGCCTTCTTTCAGGCTCTTGAAGCCGCTGCCTTGGATTGCGCGGAAGTGCACGAACAGATCCGGACCGCTTTCTGGCGTGATAAAACCAAAACCTTTCTCGTCGTTAAACCACTTGACGGTACCGTTCTGACGATTCGACATATTGTATTTCCTTGAAACTAAAGTTAATGACAGCCTCTAGATATAAGAGGGCTGAGACTGGTTGCAAGGAGTTATGCGACGTCGAGCGGGATGTAGCGGATCTTGAGGATCTACTGCACCAGGTCACGATTTACGGCGACCCATGCAAACACAGTGGAGGCACTCTACGCTAACTTTTAGGCAAATGCCAACCCCCGCCAGGGCATAGGAATGCAGGCCTGCGGGTTGTTTTGCGGCGATTTTTTGGAGGCTTTGAAGTGCGTGGCTGAGCAGCTTTGCGTCGTGCTCAGCGGGTGTTGCAAGTTGTTCGAGCGGCTGCAAACAACTAAAGAGATTATGGTGCCCCGGGGGAGACTCGAACTCCCACTTCTTTCGAAAACGGATTTTGAATCCGCCGCGTCTACCGGTTCCGCCACCGGGGCACAATGGCGGCGCAGTATAGGGATGCCTTTGGGGTTGGTCAATCCACTTGCGTGGTCAGAATGCACTATTTCCGGTAAGCTTTACCGCCCTGCTAAACGACCCCCTTCCGACATGCGCGTTGCCGACTTTAATTTCGAGCTGCCTGACGTTCTTATCGCCCGCCATCCTCTCGCGGAGCGTCGTGCTAGCCGTTTGCTGGTGCTGGATGGCCCCAGTGGTGCCCTGGCGCACCGTCAGTTCAGTGATCTGCTGGAATACCTGCGTCCGGGCGACTTGATGGTGTTCAACAACACCCGGGTGATTCCGGCGCGCCTGTTTGGCCAGAAAGCCTCGGGCGGCAAGCTGGAGATACTGGTCGAGCGCGTGCTGGACAGCCATAGGGTGTTGGCCCATGTGCGTTCGAGTAAATCGCCCAAACCAGGCTCGACCATTCTGATCGAGGGCGGTGGCGAGGCCGAGATGCTGGCGCGTCACGAAGCTTTGTTCGAGTTGCGCTTTGCCGAAGAGGTGTTGCCGCTGCTCGAGCGGGTCGGCCATATGCCGCTGCCACCTTATATAGACAGACCGGACGAGGCGGCGGACCGCGAGCGCTATCAAACGGTCTATGCCGAACGTGCCGGTGCGGTGGCCGCGCCGACCGCCGGCCTGCATTTCGACCAGGCGTTGCTGGCGGCGATTGCCGCGAAGGGCGTCGCTAGCGCCTATGTCACCCTGCATGTCGGCGCCGGCACGTTTCAGCCGGTACGGGTCGAGCGCATCGAAGATCACCCGATGCACAGCGAGTGGCTGGAGGTCGGCCAGGAGGTGGTCGATGCGGTGGCCGCCTGCCGTGCCCGCGGCGGCCGGGTGGTGGCGGTGGGCACTACCAGCGTGCGCTCCCTGGAAAGCGCCGCCCGCGATGGCGTGCTCAAGGCCTTCAGCGGCGACACCGATATCTTTATTTACCCGGGCCGACCGCTGCATGTGGTCGATGCCCTGGTCACCAACTTCCATCTGCCAGAATCGACCCTGTTGATGCTGGTGTCGGCCTTTGCCGGCTACCCGGAAACCATGGCGGCGTATCAGTGCGCAATCGCCGAGGGTTACCGCTTCTTTAGTTACGGTGATGCCATGTTCATCACCCGCAATCCCGCGCCACGCGGGCCAGAGGAACAGCTATGACGCGCACTTGCCGCATGTCTTTCGAATTATTGGCGACCGATGGCAAGGCGCGGCGTGGCCGTCTGACCTTCCCGCGTGGCGTGGTGGAGACCCCGGCCTTTATGCCGGTGGGCACCTACGGCACGGTCAAGGGCATGCTGCCGCGGGATATCGAGGCGACTGGGGCGCAGATCATCCTCGGCAATACCTTTCACCTGTGGTTGCGCCCGGGTACCGAGGTGATCAAGCGTCACGGCGACCTGCATGACTTTATGCAGTGGCAGGGGCCGATCCTCACCGACTCCGGCGGCTTTCAGGTGTTCAGCCTGGGCGCCATGCGCAAGATCAAGGAGGAGGGGGTGTATTTCGCCTCGCCGGTGGATGGCGCCAAGGTGTTTATGGGGCCGGAAGAGTCGATGCAGGTGCAGCGCGACCTGGGCTCCGACATCGTGATGATCTTCGACGAGTGCACGCCCTACCCGGCCGAGTTCGATGTGGCCAAGCGCTCCATGGAATTGTCGCTGCGCTGGGCCAAGCGCTCGAAGGAAGCCCATGGCGACAGCACAGCGGCGCTGTTCGGCATAGTCCAGGGCGGCATGCATGAAGAGCTACGCATGCGTTCGCTGGAGGGCTTGAGCGAAATAGGTTTCGACGGCCTGGCGATTGGCGGCCTCTCGGTAGGCGAACCGAAAGACGAGATGCTGCGGGTGCTGGATTACCTGCCGCCCCAGCTGCCGGCCGACAAGCCGCGCTACCTGATGGGAGTGGGCAAGCCGGAAGATCTGGTCGAGGGCGTGCGCCGCGGCGTGGATATGTTCGATTGCGTGATGCCGACCCGCAACGCACGTAATGGCCATCTGTTTGTCGATACCGGCGTGCTGAAAATCCGCAACGCCTTCCACAAACAGGATGACTCGCCGCTGGACCCGACCTGCGACTGTTACACCTGTCAGCATTTCTCCCGCGCCTACCTGCATCACCTGGATAAGTGCGGCGAAATGCTGGGGAGCATGCTCAATACAATCCATAACTTACGTCACTATCAGCGCTTGATGGCTGGTTTGCGCGAGGCTATTCAACAGGGTACATTGGCCGCCTTCGTCGATGCCTTCTATGCCAAACGCGGGCTACCAACTCCGCCTCTGGACTGATAACTCAACTTTTAAAGACCATTGCAACAGGAGTGTTACATGAGCTTTTTTATCCCCGCTGCTTTCGCTGAAGGTGCCGCCCCGGCTGCTGGCCCTGCTGGTAGCGGTTTTGAATGGGTATTTCTGGTCGGCTTTCTGGTCATCTTCTACCTGATGATCTGGCGTCCCCAGGCCAAGCGTGCGAAAGAACACAAGAATCTGCTCGGCAACCTGCAAAAGGGTGACGAAGTGGTGACCAGCGGCGGTATCGCCGGCAAAGTGCTCAAAGTTTCCGATGATTTCGTGGTAATCGAAGTGTCCGATACCGTCGAGCTGAAGATTCAGAAAGCGGCCATCGCCGCCACGCTGCCCAAGGGCACGCTGAAAGCGATCTAAGCACTACACCTTTACCATTCGACGGGGCGCTTAATGCGCCCCGCGTCATAACGGGCGGCGTCATGCTCAATAAATTTCCCCTCTGGAAGTACCTGCTGATCCTGGCTGTGCTGGCAATCGGCTTTCTTTATTCCGCACCCAATCTTTACCCGGACGATCCGGCCATCCAGATCAGTGGCAACAGCTCGGCCATGCGTGTCGAGCAGGCCGACCTGGATCGCGTCAGTCGTGCGCTGGAACAAGCGGGTATCAGTGTAAAAGCGTCGAGCCTGTCCGAGAAAGGGCGCGCCGGCTTGTTGCGGTTGAATAAGGCCGAAGACCAGTTGCCCGCCAAGGACGTGGTGCGCAAGGCGCTGAGCGATGAGTTCGTGGTGGCCTTGAACTTGGCGCAAACCACGCCGGACTGGTTGCGCAATCTGGGTGGTAGCCCGATGAAGCTGGGTCTGGACCTCTCGGGCGGTGTGCACTTCCTGATGGAGGTGGATATGGATAAAGCCCTGGATGCGCGGCGCAAGGTCTATGAGGGTGAGATTAAGAGCCTGCTGCGCAAAGAGCGCGTGCGCTATCGCAGCCTGCCGGAACTCAATGGCGCGATTCAGCTTGGCTTTGTCGATGAGGCCGCGCTGGAGAAAGCCCAGCAGCTGATCCGCAAGGATTTCACCGATTTCGACATGACCACCGTGCAGCGCAACGAGCTGCAGGTGCTGCGTCTGGCCTTGACCCAGGCCAAGTTGGTGGAGATTCGCGAGTACTCGATCAAGCAGAACCTGACCACGGTGCGTAACCGGGTCAACGAGCTGGGGGTGGCCGAGCCGCTGGTTCAGCGTCAGGGTGCCAACCGCATCGTGGTCGAACTGCCGGGTGTGCAGGACACCGCCGAAGCCAAGCGTATTCTGGGCAAGACCGCTAACCTGGAGTTCCGTCTGGCGGCCGAGCCGGATGCCGCTAAAGCCGCGACCGAAAGCTTCGAGTTCCGCCAGGAGGGTCGTCCGCCAGCGCAGCTGGAGCGTGACCTGATCATCACCGGTGACCAGGTTACCGATGCCCAGGCCAGCTTCGACGAGAATGGCAGTCCGCAGGTCAATATCCGTCTGGATGGCCGTGGCGGCGATCTGATGAATCGTGCCACCCGCAACAATGTCGGGCGCAGCATGGCGGTGATCTTTATCGAGCAGAAACCGGTGACCCGCTATGTTCGTCAGGTCGTCGAGGGCGTCGAGAAAGAAGTCGAACTGCAGACCTTTGTCGAAGAGAAGAAGATCATCAGCCTGGCGACCATCCAGTCGCCGCTGGGCAGTCAGTTCCGCATCACTGGCCTGGATGGCCAGGGTGAGTCGTCGGAGCTGGCCTTGCTGCTGCGTGCCGGTGGTCTGGCGGCGCCTATGTACTTTGCCGAAGAACGCACCATCGGCCCGAGCCTGGGCGCCGATAACATCACCAAGGGTGTCGATGCGTCCTTGTGGGGCATGCTGTTCGTCTCGCTGTTTATCATCGCCATCTATCGCTTCTTCGGGGTGCTGGCGACTATTGCGCTGGCCTTCAACATGGTCCTGCTGCTGGCGTTGATGTCGCTGCTCAGTGCGACTCTGACCCTGCCGGGTATCGCCGGTATCGTCCTGACCATGGGCATGGCGGTGGATGCCAACGTGCTGATCTTCTCGCGGATTCGCGAGGAAATTGCCAATGGCATGTCGGTGCAGCGCGCCATCCATGAGGGTTTCGATCGTGCCTATAGCGCGATTCTCGACTCCAACCTGACCACCTTGTTGGTCGGCGGGATCTTGTTCGCCATGGGCACCGGTCCGGTCAAGGGTTTCGCGGTGACCATGTCGCTGGGCATTGTCACCTCGATGTTCACCGCCATTCTGGTGACTCGTGCCATGGTCAACCTGATCTGTGGCGGGCGTGACTTCAAGAAGTTGTCGATCTAAGGGGCCGAGACGATGCGTACGATCAATTTTATGGGTGTGCGCAATATTGCGTTCGCCATCACCCTGTTTTTGACCTTTGTGGCTCTGGGTAGCTGGTTCTTTAAGGGGTTGAACTTTGGCTTGGATTTCACCGGCGGCACGCAGATCGAGTTGAGCTACGAGCAGCCTGCCGATCTGGGCAAGGTGCGCGCTCAGCTGGAGGCGGCGGGTTTTGCCGATGCCGTGGTGCAGAGCTTTGGTGCGACTACCGATGTGGTGGTGCGTATGCAGGGCGATGACCCGAGCCTTGGCAACAAGGTCGCTGCTGCGCTGCAGCAGGCGGGTGATGCGCTGCAGGTGAAGAAGGTTGAGTACGTCGGTCCGCAGGTGGGTGAAGAGCTGCGTGACCAGGGTGGCATAGGCATGCTGCTGGCGCTAGGTGGGGTCATGCTGTACCTGGCCTTCCGTTTTCAGTGGAAGTTTGCCTTGGGCGCGGTGCTCTCCCTGGTGCATGACGTGGTTGTGACCCTGGGGATTCTGTCGTTCTTTCAGGTGACCTTCGACCTGACGGTCTTGGCGGCCGTGCTGGCGATCATCGGTTACTCGCTGAACGACACCATCGTGGTCTTCGATCGGGTGCGCGAGAACTTCCGTGTGCTGCGCAAGGCCAGCCTGATCGAGAACATCAATATCTCCACCACGCAAACCCTGTTGCGTACGGCCGCTACATCGATTTCCACGCTGTTGGCGATCGTGGCGCTGTTGCTCTTCGCGGGCGATAACCTGTTCGGTTTCTCCATTGCCCTGTTTATTGGTGTGATGGCGGGTACTTACTCGTCGATTTATATCGCCAACGTGGTGCTGATCTGGCTCGATCTGAAAGTCGATGACCTGATTCCGCCGGTGGTGGCTGAAGAGGTCGATGAGCGTCCCTGAAACTGTGGGTTAGCTCGCAGTTGGCGCGAATGGGCCGGACAAGTGTTGAACTTGTCCGGCTTTTTTTCGCTCAAAAGGCATGAAAGTAGGCGTGATTAAGCGCCGGTGTTGCGGGTTTAAGGAGGTGCTTATGAACAAGTCATTGCTGGTGGGTGCAGTCCTCGGTGCTGTAGGCGTTACCGCAGGCGGCGCTGTGGCCACCTATAACCTGGTCAGTGGCCCGGAATACGCCGAAGTGCTGGCGGTCAAGCCGGTCAAGGAAAGCATCAAGACGCCGCGCGAGGTCTGCGAAGAGGTCGCTGTGACTCGGCAGAAGCCGGTCCAGGATCAGCACCAAATTGCCGGTACGGCAATAGGTGCGGTGGTTGGCGGTTTGCTGGGTAATCAGGTCGGCAGCGGTAGCGGCAAGAAACTGGCGACGGTCGCGGGCGCCGTGGGCGGTGGCTATGCCGGCAACAAGGTGCAGGAGAATATGCAGGCCAACTCTACCTATACCGCGACTGAAACGCGCTGCAAGACGGTGACCGATGTCAGTGAGAAGCTGGTGGGCTATGACGTCAAATACGAGCTGGACGGCAAGGTCAGCCAGGTGCGTATGGCGAGTGATCCGGGTTCTAAGATTCCGGTCAGGGATGGTCAGCTGGTGTTGGCCGAGCCGGCCACCAACTCGGCCCAATAAAAAATTGTCTGGAGCAATTTTTAGCGTGAAAGAACCCGCCTGACAGACGAGCGCAAGCCTGCCGGTTGATCGGCAAGACGAACCTCTCGGGCGCTTAGGGAAACTCTGAAGAAGACTTCCCGATTTTGGCAAAATACCCGGATTCCACGCACTGAGTTTTCCGATGAAGCAGATGACTTTCGCCGACGCCGAGTACGCCGGTAAGCGCAAGCAGACCCGTAAGGAATTGTTCCTGATCGAGATGGATCGGGTGGTGCCGTGGAAGGGTTTGATCGCCCTGATCGAGCCGCATTACCCCAAGGGTGAAGGTGGCCGCCCGGCGTACCCGTTGATGGTCATGCTGCGTGTGCACCTGCTGCAGAACTGGTTTGGCTACAGCGACCCAGCCATGGAGGAAGCCCTGTACGAAACCACCATCCTGCGCCAGTTTGCCGGACTGAACCTGGAGCGCATTCCCGACGAAACGACCATCCTCAACTTCCGTCGTCTGCTGGAGACGCACGAACTAGCCGCCGGAATCCTGGCCGTGATCAATGGCTACCTGGGCGACCGAGGTCTGTCGCTGCGCCAAGGCACCATCGTCGATGCCACGCTGATTCATGCGCCCAGCTCGACCAAAAACAAAGACGGCAAGCGCGACCCGGAAATGCATCAGACCAAGAAGGGCAACCAGTATTACTTCGGCATGAAAGCCCACATCGGTGTGGATGACGAGTCGGGCCTGGTGCATAGCGTGGTGGGTACGGCGGCCAACGTGGCGGATGTCACTCAGGTCGACAAACTGCTGCACGGCGATGAAAACATGGTGGGTGCCGACGCGGGCTATACCGGCGTTGATAAGCGCCCCGAGCATGGCGGGCGCAAGGTTATCTGGCAGGTCGCGGCACGCCGCAGTACCTACAAGAAGCTTGATAAGCGCAGCGCGCTGTACAAAGCCAAGCGCAAGATCGAGAAGGCCAAGGCGCAGGTTCGGGCCAAGGTCGAACATCCATTCCGGGTGATCAAGCGTCAGTTCGGTTACGTGAAGGTTCGCTTCCGTGGCTTGGCCAAGAACACGGCGCAACTGGTGACACTGTTCGCGCTGTCGAATCTGTGGATGGCGCGCAGACATTTACTGACGAGTGCAGGAGAGGTGCGCCTGTAATGCGGGAAATGGCCGCTGCGAGGCACTCGTGGCGGCTAAAAACACAGAAATGAGCGGGTGATCTGATCATTTTTGATCGATTTACCGCTTTCAAAATCGGCGAGGGCTGAAGTCAGCCAGAAATACATGACTACTTCAGACCATCCTTAGGTTCAGCTCGGTAGATAGCCGAACTGAGGGTGTCCCGGATTAGGTGTAAACGGGATGTCTCTTAATCCTGCATCAATCGATCTTCGAACTGGATACTGAAGCGATTCAGGGCCGCTTTCCAGTCCCGTATCGGCATCGTCCACTTCTTGCTGATGTTGTTCAGCGCCAAATAAAACAGCTTGCTCACGGCCTCGTCAGTGGGGAACGAGGCCCGGGTCTTGATCACCTTGCGCAAACTCATGTTGATCGATTCGATGGCGTTGGTGGTGTAGATCACCTTGCGGATCTCGGCCGGATAGTCGAAGAACGAGATGACCCGTGCCCAGTTACGCCGCCAGGACAGCCCGATTGGGCGTTTGAGCGGAAGTATTAAAAGTAGTTCGACTGCTAAACTTATCCACAGTTGCTGATGCAGAAATCAGCAATCTGCCCTGGGTTAAATTTCAATCGACAGGGTGGGTTAATTCCATTAGCGCCAACAACACAATGACATAAAGTGACAAGTGTATGAACTTTTTCGCTCGTCACTTAAATGCACAGGGCCTTGTTTTTGCCGCAGTCGATCCGCTATAAACGGCTGAAGCCATAGATGTTGTCCAATGAAAAATTATACCGCTGCTAATCATTATGTGACCGTCCTCCTTAACCAGGCGGCCGCCCATGGCGTTAATGCCGAGCAACTACTACGCGGCGCAGGCATTTCCGAGGAGATCCTGGGAAAACCCCAGGCCCGAATAGCCGTCGAGAAACTGGCCAAATTGGCACAAGGAATTTGGCATGCCCTGCAGGATGAAAATATGGGCTTCACCCCCCATCCCTGCAAGCTGGGAGCTTTCTATCTAATGGGTAAACTCGCTATCCACGAGCCCTGCCTAGATAAAGCCCTAAAAATCGGTATTCGCTTCTATGATCTGGTGGAGGATGATTACCACCTTTGCCTAACGCATGAGGGAGACGAAGTCACCTTGAGTTACTGTTTCCATCATCCAGAGTTGGATCCAGACCACTTCTTGGCTGAATTCACTATGATCGCGTGGCACCGCTTTGCCAGCTGGCTGGTGGGTAAGCATATTGTGCTTAGGCGCAGCACTTTCGTCTACCCTCGACCCTCTCATGTAGACGAGTATAAATTCCTCTTTCCTTGCGCCCATGAGTTCGCACAGTCGACCAACAGTCTGACTTTCCATAAGAAGTATCTCCTCCTGCCGATCGTCCAGACCGAGGTGTCGCTGAAAGAGTATTTCCGCAGGACGCCGGTAGATATTCTATTAGAACCAGAAAATGACGAAAGTTACACCACTCGAATCCGGCTGATGATCGAAACCACGGCCGAGAAGGGATTTCCAGATTTCGAGACAGTAGCTGTTAGGCTCAACATGAGCCCCCAAACCCTCAGGCGTAGGCTGAAAGTTGAAGGCACTTCCTATCAAGGGATCAAGGATATCATTCGTCGTGATATCGCGATCTACCATCTGACTAAGCAAGGGCTGCCCGTCAGTGATATTGCTCTAAGGGTCGGCTTTACTGAGCCAGGCGCCTTTATCCGAGCCTTTAAGAGCTGGACCGGCGTCACCCCTGGAGATTATCGCCGCATCGATTAATGCGGAGCTTTTCCCTTTTCGACGGCCCCATCATTAAACCAGCCTGTGGGGAGTGATGATCGAAGCAATCGACGCTCGGAAGCACGCGCTTGGCTCTCGTGTGGCGATGCGCTCCAAGGCCATGTTAAGGACACTTCGAACAAGTCAGTGCCCAATTGGGCATAGCCTGTTCGAAGTTTCTCCAGCCGTCCACCGACTCCAGAACAAGCCACTTTTATAGTCCCTGTCCTTCGATGAGCTCGGTGCATGGGCCAGCGCAGCATCGACTAGGGTGCCCTGGCGCAGCGATAGTCCACAGATGCCCCCGCAGCATCGCTATCAGCGGGCAGGCCAGGCGGCCGCCTGCTCCTTTGAGGTAATGCGGCTCGATCAGCGCGAGCAGGGCGGCGCTACTGCCTGGTTCATCTCGATCAGGAAGCGGCCTTTGCGGGTCTGCTTGCGCTTGCCGGCGTACTCAGTATCGGCAAAGGGCTGCTGTTTCATCGGGCGGCTCGGATCAGGGAAAGAGTATTGCACCAGCACTGGGGAATCTTCTTAGGACTTCCCTTGGAAAGATACGACATATGCTCGCCGGTCCCTTGGTAGTTTCTGCATATTTATCTGTGCGTTTTCGCTATTGCGTGGAGGGAGAAAGGCTAATTAAATCAATTAACCGCAGACCGCTTCTTTAGAGGCCGATCTTCTCCTCCTTGCAGGATTTTGTTAGGCGTGATTTTGTTAGGTGTGCTTGGGTTGTATGGAGCTTTAATGAGCGCTGAGCTTGTGGCGATATGAGCGACACCTTGGCTCTGCTGGGATCGAGTTGATCTGTGCGCTTTAGGTAATAATTATAAAAGTAAAGAGGTTGTGATGTATTTAACTCAGTCAATTAAGCGCAATGCCCAGCTCTATCCAAATAAGTTTTCAACTTTATGCGGTGTTCGCCGTCGCACCTGGGTCGAACTAACTGAACGAGTGGCCAAGGTTGCTGGGGCGTTACAGGAGCTGGGGGTCAAGTCTGGTGATCGGGTAGCTATTTTGGCCCTGAACTCTGATCGTTATTACGAAGCCTACTTTGCGGTGCCCTGGGCTGGTGGCGTACTGGTGCCCCTGAATATACGTTGGTCGGTCAATGAAAATGTCTACTCCCTAGAGGATTCCGGCTGCACGCTACTGATAGTTGATGAGACCTTCAAAGAGACGGCCCGAGAGATTCTCGAGAAGACCGACTGTATCCAGACGATCATCTATGTCGGCGATGGCGAGACGCCGGAGGGGATGCTGAATTATGAGGTAATCCTTGAGGCCGCCGAGCCAGCCGAGGATGCCATGCGCGGCTATGCCGATCTGGCTGGGATCTTCTATACCGGCGGCACTACGGGCTTTCCCAAAGGGGTGATGCTGTCCCATCAGAACCTATGGGCCAGCAGCATCTCCATCATGGCGGGACTCAATCTTCAGGCGCCAGACAGCATTTATCTGCATGCGGCGCCCATGTTCCACCTGGCCGACGCCGCCATCTCCATCGCCAATACCATCGCCGGTTCCACCCACGCGTTCATTCCCGCCTTCGAGGTTTCCCGGGCAGTTGAGGCAATAGCCGAGTATGGGGTCACAGATGTGCTGCTGGTCCCCACCATGATTTCCATGATGTTGGCTAGTCCAGCCCTGGCAGAGGCCGATCTGTCCTCGTTGCGGAAGGTTTTCTATGGCGCCTCGCCCATGCCGGAGGGCACCTTGCGGCAGGTCATGGAAAAACTGCCCGGGGTGGCGTTTTACCAGGCCTATGGGCAGACCGAATTGGCCCCCCTCGCCACTATCCTGGGTCCTGAATGCCATGTACTCGAGGGCCCCAATGCCGGCCGGCTGCGCTCGGCAGGCCGGGCGGGTTACTGCGTGGAGCTGAATATTGTCGATGCCGAAGGCAAGAACCTAGCGCCGGGCGAGATAGGGGAAGTGGCCGTGCGTGGTCCCAATACCATGCTTGGCTACTGGAATAACCCGGAGCAGACCAAGGCCGCCTTGATCGATGGTTGGGTCATGACCGGGGATGCTGGTTATCTGGATGAAGACGGCTTCTTGTTTCTGGTGGACCGGGTCAAGGACATGATTGTTTCCGGTGGCGAGAATGTGTTCTCGGCCGAAGTGGAAAGTGCCATCTCCAGACATCCTGCGGTGCATGAAGTGGTGGTGATCGGTATCCCCAGCGAACGCTGGGGCGAAGCCGTACATGCCATTGTGCGCCTCAAGGCCGGGGGCGAGGCCACGGAGCAGGTGCTTATCGATCATTGTCGCCATCATATTGCCGGTTACAAATGCCCGCGTAGCGTGGAGTTCCGGGAAGAGCCATTCCCAATGAGCGGGGCTGGCAAGTTGCGCAAAGTGGATCTGCGCAAGCCCTATTGGGAGGGTAAGGGGCGGGCCATTAACTAACTTGCTGTGATTGCTTGCCTCTCAGTCGACGAATAGGACTTTCCCTGTAGTAGTCGGCTGTTTATCCGCCTTTTACTGGCGGATTTTTTTGAGCCTGCGCGGACGGCAGGGCTCGAACTTGATGGTTATTGTTAATTTAAATGGGACTTGCCGACATTGTTCGCCCTTCTCGGTTGAGACAGTCTAATCCAGCCCTTTTAGTCATTCAGCGCTTAAGCAAATTAAGGTAATAGAAATGGATCGGATGCGTTTCGACGAAAGAGTTGTGGTCATTACCGGCGCGGGCAACGGCCTGGGTCGGGCCTATGCGCTGGAGTTTGCCAAGCGCGGTGCCCGCGTGGTGGTTAACGATCTGGGCGGCAGCGGTCATGGTGAGGGCCAGAGTTCCGCGGCGGCTGACCAGGTGGTGGAAGAGATCCGCGCCCTGGGTGGTGAGGCGGTAGCCAACTACGACTCCGTTGAAGATGGTGACAAGATCATCCAGACGGCCCTGGATAGCTACGGCCGCGTCGATGTGGTGATCAACAACGCCGGCATCCTGCGGGATGTCAGCTTTGCCAAGATGACCGATGCGGATTGGGAGCTGATCTACCGCGTTCACGTGGACGGCGCCTACAAGGTGACCAAGGCCGCCTGGTCGGTGATGCGCGAGCAGAACTTCGGTCGCATCCTCTTCACCACCTCCGCCGCCGGCATCTACGGCAACTTCGGCCAGGCCAACTACAGCTCGGCCAAATCCGCGTTGCTGGGCCTGGGTCGTACCTTGGCGCTGGAAGGCGCCCGTAACAATATTTTCACCAATGTGATCGCGCCCATCGCCGGCTCCCGCTTGACCGAAACCATCTGGCCGGAAGAAGTGCTCAAGGCCACCAGCCCCGACTACGTGGTGCCCCTGGCAGTCAAGCTGTGTGCCGAGGACAGTACCGAGAACGGTGGGGTGTTTGAGGTGGGCGCCAGCTGGTTCGCCAAGATTCGTACCGAGCGCAGCCAGGGTGTTGCCTTTGGCGTCGAGGGTCGGGTGAGCGCCGAGCAGGTGGCCGAGCGCTGGGACGAGATCTGCGACTTCAGCGATGCCGAGCCTGCCGAAAGCATCCTCAGCACCTTCACGGCCGTTGGCCAGATGGTCGGCATCGACCTGCTGGCGACCAAGAAATAAACCGACAAAACAAGAGGATAGAGTCATGGCTAAGGCACGTATTGCCGGTGTTGGCATGGTCAAGTTCTGTAAGCCGGGCACCCAGGAGCCTTATCGGCTGATGGCGACCAAGGCGGTCAAGGCAGCCCTTGAGGACGCCGGCATCGACTACCGCCTGGTGCAGCAGGCCTACGCCAGTTACGTCTATGGCGACAGCACCTGTGGGCAACATGCCCTCTATGGAGTGGGGATGACCGGGATACCGGTGATCAACGTCAACAACAACTGTTCGTCCGGCTCCACGGCGCTGTTCCTGGCGCGCCAGGCGGTGGCCTGCGGGGCGGTGGACTGTGCCCTGGCCCTGGGCTTCGAAGAGATGCAGCCCGGTGCGTTGGGCTCCCACTGGGATGATCGGGAGTCGCCGTTCGAGCCCATGCTGCGGCGCCTGGATGAGGTGGCCGATGCACCTGAGGGGCCGTTGGCGTTGCGAATGTTCGGCTCCGCCGGCACCGCCTATATCGAGAAGTACGGCGCTAACCCGGATATCTTCGCCAAGGTCTCGGTCAAGACCCGCAGCCATGCAGTGCGCAATCCCTATTCCATGTTCACCAAACCCTTGACTGTGGAAGAGGTGATGGCGGCGCCGACCATCTATGCGCCGTACCTGACCCGCCTGATGGCCTGCCCCCCCAGCTGTGGTGCCGCCGCCGTCATCGTCTGCAGCGAGGCCTTTGCCAGGAAGCACGGGGTTGCAGCGGGGGTCGAGATCATCGGCCAGGCGATGGCCACCGACCTGCAAGACAGCTGGAACGATCCCATCGAGCTGATCGGTGCCCACATGACTCGCAAGGCCGCTCAGGAGGTCTATGAGCAGGCCGGTCTAGGCCCCGAGGCGGCCCAGGTGGTGGAGTTGCATGACTGCTTCACCCCCAACGAGGTCATCACCTATGAAGACCTGGGGCTGTGCGGTGAGGGCGAGGCCGAGAAATTTATCGCCGCGGGCAACAACACCTATGGCGGTAAGTTCGTGGTCAACCCCTCCGGCGGGCTGATGTCCAAGGGCCACCCCCTGGGTGCCACCGGCCTGGCGCAATGCACCGAGCTGGTATGGCATCTGCGTGGGCAAGCAGGGGAGCGCCAGGTGGAGGGCGCCCGCGTGGCCTTGCAGCACAACCTGGGGCTGGGCGGCGCGGCCGTGGTGACTATGTATCGCAAGCTATAGCCCCGAACAGCTCAGCAACGATCAAGAGAGAACGCCATGTTGGATCGCAGCAAGATAGGTACCGAGTTCCCACCCATAGTGGTGCCGGTGGAGAAGGGGCGGCTGATCTTTTTCGCCAAGGCCATTGGCGAGAGCAACCGCATCTATACAGACGAGTCAGCCGCCCGGGATGCAGGCCACAGGACGATTCCGGCACCGCCCACCTTCCCCATGGTGCTGGATATGGAACGCGCGGCCGATCTGCCGCCGGAGGTGGAGCTGTTGCAACTGGATGTGGGCCGTATTCTCCATGGCAGCCAGGCCTTCGAGTATTTCGCGCCTATCTATGCCGGCGACGAGATCACCGCCACCCGCAAGATTGTCGATATCTTCGACAAGAAGGGGGGCGCCCTGGAGTTCGTGGTGACCGAAAACACCTATACCAATCAAGACGGCCAATTGGTCGCCAAGGCCCGGTGCAGCCTGGTGTACCGCAACTAACGGGAGCAAGTGGTCATGTCAGAAATTAAGATCGGAAGTCAAATCCCCTCCTTGCAGCTGCCGCCCATTTCCCGTCACAGCCTGGCGCTCTATTGCGGCGCCTCCGGCGACCACAACCCGATTCATGTGGATGCAGATTTTGCCAAGCAAGCGGGGATGCCCGATGTGTTTGCCCACGGCATGTTGTCCATGGCTTATCTGGGCCGGATGCTGACCAACTGGCAACCTCAGTCGAAACTGCGCAAGTTCAGCACCCGCTTCGCGGCCATCACCCAGGTACGGGATGTGATTACCTGCACCGGCACCGTGGTGGAACTGCTCGAAGAAGAGGGCGAGCGGCGAGTGCGTCTGGAGATCGCGGCGACCAAGGCTTCAGGCGAGCAGACCCTGATCGGTGAGGCGCTGGTGGCGCTGTAGAGCGCCAGTGGCGGTGAGGTGCAATCCGTGGGTGGCGCGAGTTTAGTGACTCCTCCGCCGCAGGCCGGGTTGCCGAGCCTCTTGCGCGGCCGGGAAGCCGGCTGGCGCAATATCTAAATTTCTGCGCCGGGGCTCAAGGTCCGGGCCACGAGCGTGACGCTAAAACTATAAGAGCGAGGTTGGTAATGAGCATCGAATTAGATCAAGCCGAATTAGAGCTGTTCCGCGACAACGTGCGCCGCTTTGTGCAGAGCGAGATCGTGCCCCAGTATGAGCAGTGGGAGAGGGGCGGGATCATGCCCCGTCAGGTGTGGAACCAGTTGGGGGAGGCGGGGCTGTTGTGCGTCGATCTACCGCAAGCATACGGCGGTGCCTGCGCGCCCTTCGACTTCTCCATGGTGGTGGCAGAGGAGTTTGGACGCGCTGGTTGTGGCGCGCTGGGCGGTAGTCTGGCGGTGCATTCCGATATCGTGGCTCACTATATCCTCAACGCCGGTACTGAAGAACAGAAGAGCAACTACCTGCCGAAGATGGCCAGTGGCGAGATGGTGGGGGCCATTGCCATGACCGAGCCCGGTGCCGGTTCCGATCTGCAGGGCATCCGTACCAGCGCCAAGCGGGAGGGTGACCACTATGTGATCAATGGTTCCAAGACCTTTATCACCAACGGGCAGCATTGCGACCTGGTCGTGGTGGCAGCCAAGACCGATCCCACTGTGTCAGGTTCCAAGGGGACCTCGCTCTTTATCGTTGCAAGCGACTGCCCCGGCTTCCAGCGCGGTCGTAACCTGGACAAAATCGGCTGTCATTCGGCCGATACCTCGGAATTGTTCTTCCAGGATGTGCGGGTGCCCCAGTCGGCGTTGCTGGGTGAGTTGCACCGTGGTTTCTTCGTGCTGATGAACGAACTGCAGCGTGAGCGCCTGAGCTTGGCGGTGATGGCCGTGGCCGCAGCCGAAGGCGCCTTGGCGCAGACCATCGCCTATGTGAAGGAGCGCAAGGCGTTCGGCAAGGCAATTGCCGAATTCCAGAACACCCGCTTCAAGATCGCCGAGATGCAGACCGATATCCGGGTGCACAAGGCCTTCGTTAAGGAGTGCATGGAGCGCTTCGCGCGCAAGGCGCTGGATGTGGCGTCGGTCAGCATGGCCAAGCTCGGCTGTACCGAGATGCAGGGTCGGGTGGTGGACGGTTGCCTGCAACTCTTTGGCGGCTACGGTTACATGACCGAGTATCCCATCTCTCGCGCCTATGTGGACGCCCGCGTGCAGCGGATCTACGGCGGCACCTCCGAGATCATGAAGGAGATTATCTCGCGGGAGGCCCTCAAGTAAGAACAGACAGCCAAGATTAATCTGGCACGTGATGCCTTCTATCGGAGGCAGGCACTGCCAGACTCAGTCGCTGGCTCCAGTCACGGCGCATAGCGGCCTCTGAATCTTTGCTCAGATACCCTGCTACGACTTGCTCGCGGCGATTCGCCCAAAGTAGTGGCCGAGACCCAAGGGGTATGCACGCAAACTGTCTATGAGCCTCGACAACAGAGGCTGAGCAAAGGCTTTGCGGGGCTGCATGATGCGCCCCGTTCAGGCGCGCCGGGCAAGCTGTCGGCCCATCTGTCGACTATTGAGGAATGCTTGCTGTTTTTTGCATCGGCAACGGTGGATAAGTCTGGCAGCCAAGCTGCTTTTGCAAGCCCTTCCTTTTCAATAGTCCAATGCACCGAATGAAGGTCTGCTATCGACATAGTCCGTATGCGGCGTGCTGCTCCTGCTTCAATTCAATAACCGTGTTGCACTTAGCTCCTGCAACCGCCAAGCATAATTCGGAGTCAGCCAATGAGATTTTCCGAGGACAAACTAGCAGCGCTTTATTGCTCTGATCAAGTTGAGCGCGTTATCCATATCTGGGAGCCAAAACAGCCAAGAGCAATTATTCTGGCGCTGCACGGAGGCATGGCGCATGCGGGGGATTACGTCACGCCAGCACTTTATTTCCGGGAAAAAGGCATTGCCACGGTTAGCTTTGATATGTCTGGTCACGCCAGCAAGAAGCGAGTCGACATTCCAGAATTTGCCCGTTTTCTGGA
>NZ_JAUYNP010000292.1 GCF_030696055.1 Pseudomonas sp.
CTTTCCAGAAGATCAGCGCGACGTTCCCAGGTCCGACCGAGGGACTGCTGCAAACGCCAGCGCCGGATGTGTTCGTGGTTGCCATTCAGCAACACCGCAGGAACACGTTTATCCGCATACACCTCCGGGCGGGTGTAGTGCGGGCAGTCGAGCAGGCCATCCGTAAAGGAATCCTCCTCGGCCGAGTCTGCATGACCCAATGCACCAGGCAAAAGGCGCGTTACCGCATCGATCAGCACCATGGCCGGCAGCTCACCGCCGGACAAGACGTAATCCCCAATCGACCATTCTTCATCGACATGCGCTTCAATAAAGCGCTCATCGATGCCTTCGTAGCGGCCGGCAATCAGGATCAAAGCCCCCTCATTGGCCAGCTCGCGTACCGCTGACTGGGTCAGCTGGCGACCTTGCGGCGACAGGTAAATCACCTTAGCCACACCACCTGCGGCCTGCTTGGCATCGAGCAAAGCATCCTCAAGCGGCTTGATCTTCATCACCATGCCCGGACCACCACCAAAAGGCCGATCATCCACGGTGTGATGACGGTCAGTGGTGTAGCTCCGCGGGTTCCAACAGGTCATTTGCAACAACCCCTGCTTCACCGCACGGCTGGTGATGCCGTAATCGCTGATGGCGGCAAACATCTCCGGGAACAGCGTAATGACTTCAACGCGCAGATTTGGCATCAGGCTTAGAAGTCCGCATCCCAGTCGACCCGCATTTCGCCAGCGGCCAGATCAATCGACAACACGCATTGCTCGGTGTAGGGCAACAGGCGCTCGCGACCATCCAGGCTGTCGGTGCAGGGTTTGACCACAATCACATCGTTGGCGCCGGTCTCAAACAGGTGGTCAATCTTGCCGAGCAATTGCCCCGCCTGATCGATAACCTTGAGCCCTTCCAACTGATACCAGTAGTAGTCGCCGTCGCTAAGTTCAGGTAACTGACCGCGGGGTACACAAATGTCAAAACCCGCGAAGGTACGAGCCACTTCGCGATCATCCAAACCCTTGAGCCGTGCTACCAGGACTTTGCCCTGCAAACGTCCACTGGCTACTTCAACTTGCTTAACCTCGCCGTCACGCTTGAGCGTCCAGTGAGGGTAATTGAGCACGTTGGTCAAAGGCTCGGTAAAGGAATACACCTTCACTTCACCCTTTACGCCATGCACCGAGACAATCTTGCCGAGAACTACAAGGTCCTCGGCGGGAGCTGGCGTCATGCTCATAAGTGCTTAGGCTGCAGCCTTAGCAGCTTCCTTGAGCAGCTGAGCAACACGCTCAGACGGCTGCGCACCTTGACCGAGCCAGTAAGCGGCACGCTCTTGGTCAACGGACAGCTTGATTTCTGCACCCGAAGCAACCGGGTTGAAGAAACCGATGCGCTCAACGAAGCGACCATCGCGCGCATTGCGGCTGTTGGTCACGGTCAGGTGGTAAAACGGGCGCTTTTTGGAGCCGCCACGGGCAAGACGGATGGTTACCATTGAACTTCGTTCCTGTAGTCGGTGCTGCAAAACTGAAATGCAAGCATAGGGCACTAGGCCCGAAAGGCCGCATATTCTAAGGATTATCCGGCTTTTTGCAAATCTCTTTTTCAAGCCGCCGGTCGGTGCTGGCTGCAGCCCATGTCGACGAACGCAATTGCCCGCCCTGCCTGCAGCCTTTATTACTGCCTTTACATCTTCGGTAGGCCGCCCGGCATCATCCCGCCCATGCCGCGCATCATCTTGGCCATACCGCCTTTGGCAGTGAATTTCTTCATCATCTTCTGCATCTGTTTGTGCTGCTTGATCAGCCGCCCTATGTCCTGCACCTGGGTGCCGGAACCCATGGCGATGCGGCGCTTGCGCGAACCGCTGATGATGTCCGGATCACGACGCTCGGCCGGAGTCATCGAGTTGATGATGGCTTCCATCTGCTTGAACTGTTTCTCGGCCGCACCCTGGGCATTGCCCATCTGCGCCAGATTGACGCCACCCATCTGCGGCAGCTTGTCCATCAGGCCGCCGAGGCCGCCCATATTCTTCATCTGCTGCAGCTGATCACGGAAGTCTTCGAGATCGAAGCCCTTGCCCTTCTTCAGCTTCTTGGTGAGTTTTTCGGCCTTCTCGCGATCCAGGGTCTGCTCGGCCTGCTCGATCAGGCTGAGCACATCGCCCATGCCGAGGATGCGCGAGGCGATACGATCCGGATGGAAGGGCTCCAGCGCCTCGGTCTTCTCCCCCATACCGATAAACTTGATCGGCTTGCCGGTGATATGCCGCACCGACAGCGCCGCACCGCCGCGAGCGTCGCCGTCGACCTTGGTCAGCACCACGCCGGTCAACGGCAGGGCATCACCAAAGGCCTTGGCTGTGTTGGCGGCGTCCTGGCCGGTCATGGCATCGACCACGAACAGGGTTTCCACCGGCTTGATCGCCGCATGCAGCGCCTGGATCTCCGCCATCATCTCGGCATCGACATGCAGACGACCGGCGGTATCGACTATCACCACATCGATAAACTTGAGCTTGGCTTCCTTGATCGCCGCCTCGGCGATCGCCACCGGCTTCTGGCTGAGATCGGAGGGGAAGAAGGTCACGCCGACCTCATTGGCCAGGGTTTCCAGCTGTTTGATCGCGGCCGGGCGATACACGTCGGCGGACACCACCAACACGGTCTTTTTCTTGCGCTCTTTAAGGAAGCGCGCCAGCTTGCCGACCGTGGTGGTCTTACCGGCACCCTGCAGGCCCGCCATCAGCACCACGGCTGGCGGCACGGCATTCAGCGCCAAGTCTTCATTGGCGGCGCCCATCAGCTCTTCCAGCTCGGCGCGCACTATCTTCACGAACGCCTGGCCCGGGGTCAGGCTTTTCGACACCTCGGTGCCGACCGCACGGTCTTTGACCTTATTGACGAAGTCCTTGACCACCGGCAGCGCCACGTCGGCCTCCAGCAAGGCCATGCGCACTTCGCGCAGGGTGTCCTTGATGTTGTCTTCGCTCAGCTTGGCTTTGCCAGTGACGTTGCGCAGGGTCTGCGAGAGGCGGTCGGTCAAATTTTCGAACATGCACGTTCCTTTCAGGCTCAGTCGAGCCGAGGCTAGGCTTGTAACAGGTCGCGGATTATAACCAAGACTCAAGCCGCTGTTGACGTATCTTTGTCGGCTGCGCCAAGCCAAGGCTGGCCGACCGAGCCCAAGCCGACGACTACCCAGGCGCTTTCGTGGCGCAGGGGTTATATGCCACACTGGGCGCCTTTCGGGTTTGCCTGACAAGGATTTATGCACCCTCTGCTACCCAGCCTTGCCGCCGCCTGCCTCTATGCCGGCGCGACCCTCTACCAGGGCCTGCGCCTGCAACAGCGCAGCACTTCCAACAAACGCCTGCTGGTTCTGCTCGGCGTGCTCGCCCTTTTGTTGCATGGCGGCAGCCTGTTTATGCAGATGTTCGATAGCGGCGGCCTGGTTCTCGATTTCTTCAAAGCCGCCAGCTTGATTGCCGCGGCGGTGATCCTGCTGACGCTGCTGGCCTGCGCACGAATTCCGGTGGAAAACCTGCTGTTGCTGCTGTTCCCCCTGGGCTTCCTGACGGTACTGCTCGCCCAATTTATGCCCACCGGCACCACCCAGGCCATCGATGAGGCCCCCGGCATACTGGCGCATATCCTGCTGTCGATCACCGCCTATGGCCTGCTCACCATCGCCGTGTTGCAGTCGCTGCTGGTGCTGCTGCAGGACCATCAACTCAAGCACAAGCACCCCTCGGGCCTGATCAAGAATTTCCCGCCCCTGCAAACCATGGAAAGCCTGCTGTTCGGTTTCCTCTGGGGCGGCTGGTTACTGCTGTCGCTCTCGCTGCTTTCGGGCGCCTTGTTTATCAATGACCTGTTCGCCCAGCATCTGGCACACAAGACCATACTGTCGTGCTTCGCCTGGGTGGTGTTTGCCGTCTTGCTGTGGGGCCGACACCAGCTCGGCTGGCGTGGACACAAGGCCATTCGCTGGACCCTGGCCGGCTTCTGCCTGCTGATGCTGGCCTATTTCGGCAGCAAACTGGTCCGCGAATTTATCCTACATATCTGATGCCCAAGGCCTCCTAAGTGGACGACGTACACCCAGGTTTTCTTGTTGGCCTGCTGATCTTCCTGCTGGCTTGCTCGGCATTCTTCTCCAGCTCGGAAACCGGCATCCTCAGCCTCAACCGGTATCGCCTGCGGCACTTGGCCAAGGAAGGGCACCGCGGCGCGCAACGGGTCAGCATCCTGCTCAGTCGCCCGGATCACCTGCTCGGCACCATTCTGATCGGCAACAACTTCGTCAATATTCTCGCCTCCTCCATCGCCACCCTGCTGGCCCTGCAGCTCTGGGGCGAAGCCGGGATTGCCATTGCCACCATCGGCCTGACCCTGGTGCTGCTGATTTTTGGTGAGATCACCCCGAAGACCCTGGCAGCCCTGCGCCCGGAAGCAATCGCCTACCCCTTCAGCCTGCCCCTGCTGTTGCTGCTCAAGCTCTTCTACCCTCTGGTGCTACTGCTCGGCTGGATCAGCAATGGCCTGCTCAGACTGCTCGGCATCGATCCCGCCAGCAAAACCAGTGACAGCCTGACCACCGAGGAGCTGCGCAGCGTGGTGCGCGAATCCGGCCATGAACTGCCGAAAAATCGCCAGAACATGCTGCTCGGCATTCTCGACCTGGAAAGGGTCACGGTGGACGACATCATGATTCCGCGCAACGAAGTGACCGGCATCGACCTGGAAGACGACCTCGAAACCATCATCAATCAGTTGACCAGCACGACCCACACCCGCCTGCCGGTGTTTCGCAGCGATATCAATCAGATCGAAGGCATAGTGCATATGCGCCAGATCGCCCGCCTGCTGACGCACAACGAGCTGAGCAAGGAAGCCCTGCTGGCCGCCTGCAACGAACCCTATTTCGTGCCCGAGAGCACGCCGCTGTCGACTCAGCTGATCAACTTCCAGAAGCACAAACGCCGCATCGGCATAGTGGTCGACGAGTACGGCGACGTGATCGGCATCGTCACCCTGGAAGATATTCTCGAAGAGATAGTCGGCGATTTCAGCAACCAGGACAGCCTGCGCAGCCCGGACATTCACCCGCAAGCAGACGGCACCCAGGTGATAGATGGTGCGACCTATATCCGCGAGGTGAACAAGGCCCTGGGCTGGCACCTACCCTGTGACGGCCCCAAGACTCTCAACGGCCTGATCACCGAGGCGCTGGAAAGCATTCCCGACAGCGCCGTATGCCTGAAAATCGGCCCCTATCGCCTGGAAATCCTGCAATCGTCGGAAAACCGGGTGAAGAGCGTCCGCGCCTGGCAAGCGACCCCTAAGGCAAACGCCGAACCCGCGCGAGACTAGCGGCCAGCCCCTCGGCCCACACGCGATAGCCCAGGCTCGAGGGGTGATAGCCATCGACGGCCAGATAGTCCGCGGAAAATTCCAGACTCACCGCATGATGCCCCGCCCCCAGCTCACCCGCTAACTGGCGCAAGCGGGCATCCAGCAAGGCGCCACGCATGCCGAGCACGCGCCGCAGCAACCAGGGCAAGGCAGTGAGATGTTGCAGGGGCGGCACACTACTAAACGCCACCCGGGCACCACGCGCCGCCAACGCCTCAGCCATGCTGCCGAGCGCAGAGTGCCAGCGCCGCAGCGAACTGAGCCGGGTGCTGTCGTTGACGCCGAACACCAGCAAGGCCAGGTCATAGCGCTCATCCAGCACCTGCGGCAACAGTCGCTCACAGGCTTGCCCGGCGGTGATGCCATTCTCGCCGCAGGCGCGCCAGGCCACCGGCCGGGCATGCTGCACCGCCAGCGCCTCGGCCAACTGCCCGACCAGGGCCAGACGCAAGCAACTCACGCCAACACCCACCACAGTGGATTCGCCCAGCACCAGCAAACGCAGCGGCTCACCGGGCAGTTCAGCACCCGCCAGTCCGCGCTGCGGCCCCGCGGCCGGCGGCAGCCTGAGCGCCTGCCGGCGGGTGCGTATGGCCTGCGGCAACAGCACCGGCGCCAGCAGCACCAGGCCTAGCCACCAGGCATAGGCGCGCAGACCACTCACAGTTCGACGTTGACCGCCAGCGCCGCCCGCGCCGCCTTGGCCCGCGCCGCTTGCAGCGACTCATCCCGCGCCAGGGCCACGCCCATACGGCGCTGGCCACTGACCTCGGGCTTACCGAATAGGCGCAAGGCGGTGTCCGCCTCGGCCAGAGCAGCCGCCAGATTACCGAAGCTGACCTGCTGCGATTCGCCCTCGACCAGCACCACCGCCGAGGCGCTGGGGCCGAGCTGGCGAATGGCCGGAATCGGCAAGCCGAGAATGGCCCGGGCATGCAGGGCGAACTCGGACAGATCCTGGGAAATCAGGGTGACCAGCCCGGTGTCATGGGGCCGTGGCGATATCTCGCAGAACCACACCTGGTCGCCCTTGACGAACAATTCGACACCGAACAGCCCGCGCCCACCCAGGGAGCCGGTCACCGCCAGGGCGATACGCTCGGCCTCGGCCTGGGCCTTGGCGCTCATCGGCTGCGGCTGCCAGGACTCCTGATAATCGCCCTTGACCTGACGGTGGCCGACCGGCGCACAGAAGGTGGTGCCGCCGCTGTGGCGTACGGTGAGCAAGGCGATCTCATAATCGAAATCGATAAAGCCCTCGACTATCACCCGGCCCTTGCCGGCACGCCCACCAGCCTGGGCGTAATCCCAGGCGGCCTGCAGATCATCCCGGCTTTTCAGCACCGACTGACCTTTGCCGGAGGAGCTCATGATCGGCTTGATCAGGCAAGGAAAACCGATGCTCTCGACCGCGGCCTGGCATTGCTCGAAGGAGTCGGCGAACTGGTAGGGCGAAGTCGGCAACCCCAGCTCCTCGGCGGCCAGACGGCGAATGCCCTCGCGGTTCATGGTCAACTGCGCGGCGCGGGCGCTGGGAATCACGGTAAAGCCTTCATTTTCCAGTTCAACCAGGGTCGCGGTGGCGATGGCTTCGATTTCCGGAACTATGTAATGCGGCTGCTCCAGCTCGATCACCGCGCGCAACGCCGCGCCGTCGAGCATATTGATCACGTGGCTGCGATGGGCCACCTGCATGGCTGGGGCATTGGCGTAGCGATCCACGGCTATCACCTCGACACCGAGGCGCTGCAGTTCGATCACCACCTCCTTGCCCAGCTCGCCAGAGCCACACAGCAGCACACGGGTCGCGCTCGGCGACAAAGGGGTTCCGATACGGGGCATACGAATTCCTCGGGTTGCAGCGAATAAAAGTAGGTGGCGGGCTTACAACAGCACGCCCTTGGCCTTGGCGCGCGCGTGACAGAGCGCCAGCACCTGGCGGCGTTCGGCGTTGTGCATGCGGCTCCAGCGGGTGATCTCGGCGACATTGCGCTGGCAACCGATGCAGAGGTCTTCATCGTCCAGCGCGCAGATATGCACGCAGGGCGAGGCGACTGGGCGTTCGGCGTCCATCAATCGTCCTGCTCGGCCAGATCACGGGCGTAGCGCTGGGCGTTGTGCACATAGTGGGCGGCGCCGGCTTCGAGCATCTTCTTCTGCTGCTCACTGAGTTCGCGCACCACCTTGCCCGGCGAGCCGACCACCAGGGAGCCATCGGGAATTTCCTTGCCTTCGCCGATCAGGGTATTGGCGCCGATAATGCAATACTTGCCAATCTTGGCGCCGTTGAGCACCACCGCATTGATGCCGACCAGGCTGTAATCACCGACGCTGCAGCCGTGCAGCATGGCGTTGTGGCCGATGGTCACGCCCTGGCCGATGCTCAATGGAAAGCCCATATCGGTATGCATCACAGCGCCGTCCTGCACGTTGCTGTTCTCGCCGATATGGATCAGCTCGTTGTCGCCCCGTAGCACGGCGTTGAACCACACGCTCGCACCTGGCTCCAGCTTGACCTTGCCGACCAGGGTGGCATTGGGCGCGACCCAGCTGTCGGGATGGGCTTCGACTCGGGCCTGGCCCAGACGATATTTCATTGGATAGTCCTCGTCTCACACTTAGCTGAGCTTGATAAAGTGCTCGGGGGGCTGATGCAGATCGATGCCGACATCGTCATATACCAGGTTGACCAGTTCGACCAGCATGATCGCCGTCAGCCCCCAGATCTTGTATTCGCCATAACGGTAACTGGGCACATACCAGCTGCGCCCCTGGTAATCGATGCGGTGGGTGGTTTCCCGCGGGTCGTTGCGAAAGAACTCGAGCGGCACGGCAAATACCGCGGCAATTTCGCCGTCATTGGGCCGATACTCGACGAAGTCCGGCACCAGCCCGACATAGGGCGTGACCTGGATACCGTGACGCGAAACCAGGGTGCTCAGCGGTCCTATCACCTCGACCAGGCCCGGCGGCAGACCAATTTCCTCCTCCGCCTCACGCAGCGCGGTATGGATCAGATCGGGGTCTTCCGGATCGCGCCGACCACCGGGAAAGGCCACCTCGCCGCCATGGGTGGACAAGCCACTGGCGCGCAAGGTCAACACCACTTCGGGTTCGTCACTGCGCGTGATGGGCACCAGCACCGCCGCTTCCGGATAACATCTATCGGTCTGTAGAAGGCGCGGGCTGTAGGCACGCATGCGATGGAGCAGCTCATCCAGCATGGGCATTCTCGGTCTTTATTCTGCGTTCGATGATGGCACGAAAGCAGCGCCACACCCAAGCCCCGCACCGGCACAGCCGATCATTCAGCCGGTCGATCGAGCACAGCAAGAGGCTTGCCGAGCGAGCCTTCCGCACGCCAAGATAAACCACACTCGCGAAGGAGCCGGCATGAAGTTCTGTAGCAACTGCGGCAGCCCCGTCAGCCAAGTCGTCCCCCTGGGCGATAACCGCCTGCGCTATGTCTGCGGACATTGCCAGACCATCCATTACCAGAACCCGCGGATCATCGCCGGCTGCCTGCCGGTATGGGGCGAGCAAGTACTGCTGTGCCGCCGCGCCATAGAACCCAGGCGCGGCTACTGGACCCTGCCGGCCGGTTTTATGGAGAACGGCGAAACCCTGGAACAGGCCGCCGCCCGCGAGACCCATGAGGAAGCCAACGCGCGAGTGCGCGACCTCAAGCTCTACACCCTGTTCGACCTGCCGCATATCAATCAGGTGTATATGCTGTTTCGCGCCGAACTGGTCGACCTGGACTTTGCCGCCGGCGAAGAAAGCCTAGAGGTCAGGCTGTTCCACGAACAGGAGATCCCCTGGTCAGAGCTGGCTTTCCCGACCATCGGCCGTACCTTAGAATGCTATTTCGCGGACCGTCAGCAACAGCGCTACCCAGTCCGCAACGAGCCGCTTGAAGCCTTGCGCGCACACTATAAGAAAACCTTCTGATTCACGGGAAATACGATGCGCTGGTTGTTCGCTCTACTCTGCCTGACCTTCACCCTGAGCACACAGGCCACGGCCACCCCGACCCTCAATGGGCGGATCATCGACAAGGTGCTGGTGGTCAAATCCGAGCACAAGATGCACCTGCTCAGCCGCGGCACCCCCCTCAAGTCCTACCGCGTCTCCCTAGGCAAACAACCCGAGGGCGCCAAGCAGCGCGAAGGCGATCGGCGCACCCCCGAAGGCTTCTATTGGATCGACTGGCGCAAAACCAGCGACAAATACAACCTGGCCATGCACATCTCCTACCCCAACGCACGGGACCAGGCCAACGCCCGCAAGAAAGGCGCGCCGGCAGGCGGCATGATCATGATTCATGGCACGCCACTGGACGCGGAGTACCCCGAGTGGTTCTTCCATACCCTGGACTGGACCGAAGGCTGCATCGCCATGAAAAACGCGGATATGCGCGAGGTCTGGAAGCTGGTCAAGGACGGCACCCTGATCGAAATCCGGCCCTGAACAAGCCGGCAATAAAAAAGGCGCCACGCGGGTTAATGCCAGTCAGTTAAGCTGACTGGCATTTTTATTTCTGATCGGATACTTCGACGATTTGAGCCTGATGGCGCGTGGATAGATACGATCTTCTCG
>NZ_JAUYNP010000297.1 GCF_030696055.1 Pseudomonas sp.
ATGATTAAAATTGGCTCTTGTGTAATGTTTGGCCCAAGTGTGACGCTTTTATGTGGTGACCATGAGATTCGTGAAGTGGGCGCTCCAATGTATTTTGCAAAGAAGACAGGGTTGTCGGGATCTTCCGGCATTACTATCCAAAATGATGTATGGGTGGGTGCGAATGTCACCATATTAAAAGGCGTTACGGTCGGTGAGGGCGTCATAATTGCTGCGGGTAGTGTGGTTACTAAGTCGATACCCAGTTACTCTGTTGCTGCTGGGGTGCCTGCAAAGGTAATAAAGCAAAGGTTCAGTGAAGAAGATTTGAAACGACACAAAACTGCTTTAAAAACACGAGGCTTTTGCCCTTGATTCGCGGATTAATTTACGTTGGAGGGGTTGGCGGTTCAAGACTCTTGCTGATTTTGCTTGGGGCTATTATTGCTAACATTTTCGGGGAGTCAGAATATGCCAGTTATGTTCTGTTTCTGACGTTGTCAAATATTGTGACTAGTTTTTCGTTAATGGGCGTTGTTCCTCGGATTTTATCGCTTGCTGTTGGAGATGAGCGAGCATTGGCAGCGGGCTTGTTAAGAGGGTCTATTGCAAATTTTATGGTTGCACTTGCAATAGTGATTTTTGCTTATTTATTTGATATTGGTTTTTCTAAAGCTTTTTTGGATGATAGTGGTTTAGCGTTAATTTCTATTGTTCTTTATAGTTTTGGATTTGTTTTTATTTCTTTATTGTCGGCACTTTGGAATCAGGGGCGAAGGCATCATTTGGCTGGTGGTCTATGGCTTTTTACTAGTGTTTTTGCATTTTGTGTAGCTGGCGGGATTGCTCTATTTGGTGTTGATAATTATAGTTCAATCATTTTTTCTACAGTTTGGGCGGTATGTGGTGTTTGTGCGGGATTGAATCTTTATCTGCTTGGTTTTTTTGGTGCTAATGCGGAGAGTTTTTCTATAAGCGCTAAGCGTCTTGCAAGCGCTATGCTTGGCACTATGTATAGTGGATTGTTTGGGCTTCCATTCTTGATTGTGTTTTTTTGGCTGGGTGTGAGCCTCAACGCAGAAATACAAATTATTGATAAGTCAGCATTCTTCTTAGGATTTCAACTGTTTGCGATTGCGACATTTTTGCCTGGTGTTCTCGGTGGTGTTTTCGTGCCTAAGTTCGCGCAAGAAACAGGTGCAGCCAAAATTAAAATGATCAAGAGCTTAAGTTTGGTATATGCAGCTATTGGTGGAGGCTGGGTCCTGCTTGTGTGGTTCGCGTTACCTGTTTTGTTTAAATTTTATGGGGTTTCCCACACTAACTACACAGTTTATATAGTGATTTTGTGGCAGGTAGCAGGGGCTATTGCTGCATTAGGGGCTATTCAGAATCAATTGTTGGTTTCTCGTGGTAAATACTCATTCTTGCTGTTCGGCGGAGGGGTATGGGCAGTGCTTGCGACTGCTGTCCCCATGCTTGTTCAGGATAAAATGTTAGGGGCGGTTTTTGGGGTTTTGGTGGCATATATTGCTCTGCAGTTGATATATTGGTCTGAAAATAGGAAGCGAAATGCCGAACTCTAAGAGATCCTTCGATAAGGCAAATATATTTTTTTTAGCCAACCCTTATAGTCCACATGTGCGGCATTGGGAATGCCTGCTCGGTTATGGTAGTCGGAAAATGGCCGTAATTACAGCCCATAGAGCTAAGAGCGACCCTCTTGTATCTGTACCTGTTTATAATTTATTGCCTGGGGTTTTAGATAAGATACCTTTTGTTCTGCGTTATATTCTTTTGGGGTTGTATATTCGATTTTTTTGCAATAAAAAAACAATCCCTTTTGTTCATGCTCACAATACATCTGGGTACGGACTGTCTGCTCTGCTTTCTGGTCGCCCTTACATAGTTACAACATATGGTAGTGAGATATTTGATTCCCAGGCCAGAGGGTGGCTTTATTGCGTGGTTATTCGTGCAATTTTAAGGAAGGCTACTGCGATTACTTCTACTTCGCCAAAAATGACGGATTCATTGGTTCGGAGCTTTGGAGTTGATCGGACTAAGATTCATGAGTTTAGTCTTGGTGTCTCGAGTGCTTTCTTTTTCGATAAAATGAATAGGCGTCGGATTAGAGAGAATCTTGGTTTTCATTTTGCCCCGGTCTGGATTGTGAACCGTCGAATTCATCCACTTTACCATACGATAGAGTTAGTTAAAGCATTCGCCAGCTTTCGTAAAACGACAGGTGTTGGATTTCTCATGGTGCTTGAGGGGGATTCAGATTCTGGCTATTTGGCTGAGGTTGAGCGTATCTGTGGTGAAGTCGATGGAGTTAAGTTGATTCGGGGTTTTATGGCGCAAGATGATTTACGTGGTTATCTATCCGCGGCAGATTTTTCGATTTCTGTACCTGAAAGCGATCAGTTATCTAGTTCAATTTTAGAGGGCGCCGTATGTGGGGCGATTCCGCTACTTGCAGACTTGGAGTCTTATGCGCCAGTTCGTGGGTTCAGTGTTTTGTTTAAGATACCGAATCCGGGTAGTGCTGGTAGCTATGATCTTGTATTTAAGCGATCTTACGAGATGATGTTGTCTGGTGATTATGAGTACTGTCGTCGTGATATGTTCGAAAAGTTGGGGAGGTTTACGATGGATGCTGCGCTGCCAGAGGTGAATGATTTGTATGGGCTGATCCGGTGAAAATTCAAGTTTCTGATTCTTTTCTTTCTTGGATTGTTGCGATTGTGTTTCTCTTACCGCTATCGATAAGTGGTGGCGGTGTATCAGGTAAGCCGATTGATTTTGTTTTGTCTGATCTAGTGTTAGTGGGTTTTTATCTGTTTTCGATTTTCGGGTTATTAGTTCGAGGTTCGGCTGCTTTTCCTGATGGGCTGGTTACGTATATTGCTTCTTTCATTGTAATGTATTGTGCTGTTCTGGCAATTTTTGGCGTCATGTTTTCTGGCGATGTTTTACCGATTTTCTCAATGTTTAAATTTATCAAGCCCTTTTTCTTTATTGGTATGGGGTGGTGGTGGGCTAAAGCTTTCGGCTATAACGGTGTTTGTCGAATGGCATATGTCGCTGGCTTTGTATTGGTTGGTATATTTTTTTCTGATTTGGTTTATGGTGATTTTCCACATGGGTGTGGCGTTGAGGGGCGGTGGGGAGGTTGTGTTGGGGGATATGAAGTTTATGGGTTCCCGAACTCTGCAGCCTCTTTTATTGTTATCTTGCTGGTTTTTGTCCTTTCTGCTTATTTTGCTCGGCTGCGTGGTCAGTTGTTTTTTATTTCTACCGCTTTTCTTGCGGTTATACTGGGGGTGTTAAGTCTCTCAAGAGCTGCGTGGATATTCATAGCTTGGGTTTTTTTAATTTGGATTCTTCTAGATGGGTATAGAATGTTGGTGGCTCCATCAAGGTCGATCGGCATCGTATTCCTTGTTTTTTTCTTGGTTGGTATTTCTCTTTTGTTTTTAATGGGAGGGGATTTGATTGCTGGTGTTTTGAATAAATTCTCTTTTTCGATGGAGCGCAGTGATGTGACTTCGGGGCGAGCAGATATTTGGATGCGAGCCCTTGATTTAATTTCGCAAAAACCATTGTTCGGGTACTATTTTGAATCATTTTCTAGGTATATGCCAGGGTTTGATACGCCGCATAATCAGTATCTAGAGTGGTTGTACAAAATAGGCTTTGTGGGGCTGGTGCTTTTATTTGTGCTTTTTTTGCTCGCGGTTGCCTCAGTGGTGCAGGTTTATCAAAGTACTCCTGTATACAGCCGGCAAGCAATTGCGATGTTGAGTTTTGGTGGTTTTTTTGGTGTTCTAATTAATGGGCTTTTTCAACCGATTATTAGTTTTTCTTTGGTCGGAAATTTACTGATGCTTTGTATTGGGGCTGTTGCCTATTTTGCAAAGTCAAGATGGATTGAGCGTGAGGGTGTCATCAGATGAGGCAGGTACTTCAGTTATTAGATAGCGGTGAAACTTTATTGTGCTCCGCGCCGACACCATTCCAGTCTTCCGGGAGTCTTTTAATATCGACGAGACAAACACTAATTTCCGCCGGTACCGAGCGAATGCTTGTAGATTTTGGGAAAGCTTCTCTCCTTAAAAAAGCTCGCCAGCAGCCAGACAAAGTCAAAATGGTTCTGGAAAAGGTGCAGACAGATGGTCTGATGACCACCATCGAAGCAGTACAATCCAAGTTAGCTCAACCATTGCCGCTAGGTTACTGCAATGTTGGTGTTGTGGCGGAAGTTGGCAAGGGTGTCGAGGGTTTTCAAATCGGTGACCGAGTTGTGTCCAATGGCCCGCATGCCGATGTAGTGAAAGTATCGAAAAATCTCTGCGCCCGTATTCCGGATAATGTGGATGATGAGTCGGCCTCCTTCGTCGTGGTCGCCAGTATCGGCCTGCAGGGCATCCGCCTGGCCCAGCCAACCCTGGGTGAAGCCTTTGTCGTCACTGGCGCGGGGCTGATCGGTCTGCTCACTGTTCAGTTACTACGCGCCCATGGCTGTCGTGTGTTGGCCATCGACTTCGATGAATCCAAGTTGGAGCTAGCTCGCCAGTTTGGTGCAGTTACCTGCAACCCTGGCAAAGGTGAAGATCCGGTTGCTGCCGGCATGACCTTTAGCCGAGGCCAGGGCGTCGATGGGGTGATCATTACGGCTTCGACTAAGGCCAGCGACCCGGTTACGCAAGCAGCACGCATGAGCCGTAAGCGTGGGCGCATCATCCTGGTTGGCGTCACGGGGTTGGAACTGAACCGTTCCGACTTCTATGAGAAAGAGCTGACCTTCCAGGTGTCCTGTTCCTACGGCCCGGGCCGTTACGATCCTGCTTACGAGGAAAAAGGACAGGACTATCCGTTGGGTTTTGTGCGTTGGACTGAGCAGCGCAACTTCGAGGCGGTGCTGGACATGCTTGCCTGCGGCCAATTAGACGTCAAGCCGCTGATCACCCACCGTTTTGCCTTTGAAGACGCGCCCCAGGCCTACCAGACCCTGACCGAAGACAAGTCGGGCCTCGGCATTCTCCTGGAGTACCGCTCGGATGTGGCTGAACGGACCATCCGGCAAGTAACCTTGAATTCGTCTGCTAGTTTCAATGCCCAGCGTCCGGTGATGGGCTTTATCGGTGCAGGCAACTATGCCTCGCGCATGCTAATTCCGGCATTCAAGGCGTCTGGTGCGCAATTTCATACCATTGTAACTGCGGGTGGTATCAATGGTGTGATTCATGGTGAGAAAGCCGGCTTTGCCGAAGCCTCCACCGATATGGGCGCAATGCTGGCCAATCCAACGATCAATACTGTGGCTATCGTTACCCAGCATGACACCCATGCGCGTTTTGTCGGCCTTGCACTGCAAGCCGGTAAGCATGTGTTCGTTGAAAAGCCGTTGGCCATTGCTCATGCGGAACTTGATGAGGTGCAAACCGCCTACAACGAGGCGCATGCCAGCGGCTCGGGTCCGCAGCTGATGGTGGGCTTCAACCGCCGCTTCTCGCCGCAGGTGCAGAAGATGAAGGCGCTGTTGCAAGCGGTCAAAGAGCCCAAGTCGTTCATCATGACCATGAACGCTGGCGCCATCCCGGCTAGCCACTGGACGCAGGACAATGCAGTCGGTGGCGGTCGTATCATTGGTGAAGCCTGCCACTTCATAGACTTGATGCGTTTCCTCACCGGAAGCAAGATCGTCTCTATTCAAGCGCGGCGCATGGGTGATACCCCTGGCGTAGAAATCACCGAAGACAAGGCCTCTATCACCCTTGGTTTCGAGGATGGCTCCTTTGGCACCATCCTCTATCTGGCCAATGGTGCTGCAAGCTTTCCGAAAGAGCGCGTCGAAGTGTTTGCGGCCGGTCGCGTTCTGCAACTGGATAACTTCCGCAAGCTCAAGGGCTTCGGTTGGCCGGGGTTCAGCAAGCTCAATCTATGGAAGCAGGACAAGGGTCAGAATGCTTGCGCCGCCACTTTCCTGGAAGCCATCGAGCAGGGTACTGCAGCCATTCCCGTGGATGAAATCTTCGAGGTGGCGCGTGTTACCATAGAAGTAGCCGAGCTTCTGCGTAACCAATGACTATGCTGAAGGTAAGAGCTTCTACTGCATTGGCATTGGGTCTGCCTAATCTGGCTAGGGCGATTTCTTATCGTCTGGGTGTCAGGATTGGCCTTAATGTGGTGCGGCGTTTGCGTGCTGATGTTCCACCTGCGCCATTCTTCCAGCCTGTAACAGTTACTGCGCTGGCTCTGCCACCGTTGCTGAACTGGCAGCAGACTGCTCGATTGTTCAGCTATTGGCCGTATGCGGTCGGCACGGCTGCGCCGGACTGGCACAGCAGTCCGCTGACGGGGGGGCGGGTTGAGCTTCCCGAGGCCGACTGGTGGCATATTCCCGACTTTGATCCGGCAGTCGGTGATATCAAGCTGATCTGGGAGGCTTCACGCTTCGATTGGGTACTGGCTTTTGCCCAGCATACCCGCGCTGGTGAAACCGCCTCCCTGGAGTGTCTGAACGTTTGGCTGAGTGACTGGTGCGCGCAGAACCCACCCTACAAAGGGGCGAACTGGAAGTGCGGGCAGGAAGCCTCCATCCGTGTGATGCATCTTGCCATGGCGGCATTGATTCTGGGGCAGGCCGAAGCATCGGCATCTGGCCTGTTGGAACTGGTGCGTCTGCATTTGCAGCGTATTGCACCGACCATTAGCTATGCCATGGCGCAGGACAATAACCATGGCACTTCGGAAGCGGCTGCCTTGTTCATCGGGGGCAGTTGGTTGCTGTCCCAGGGCATGGCTGAGGGTGAGCGGTGGCAGCGGCTTGGCCGCAAGTGGTTGGAGAATCGTGCAGCACGCCTGATCGGTGCGGATGGCAGTTTCAGTCAATACTCGCTGAACTATCACCGCGTCATGCTCGACACCTTCTGCATGGTTGAGGTGTGGCGTCGGTATCTGGACTTACCGCGTTTTTCCGCTCGCTGGTATGCGCGTTCTTTGGCAGCAGTGCAGTGGCAGCATGCCATGGTGAATGCTGAAACCGGAGATGGCCCGAATCTTGGCGCCAATGATGGGGCGCGGCTGCTGCAACTGACCGATACTGACTATCGTGATTTCCGGCCTTCCGTGCAGTTGGCCATGGCACTGTTTGCCAATGCCCGCGCTTATGCCGAAGAGGGTACGTGGAATCTACCTTTAAGCTGGCTGGGTTTGGATCTGCCGAAAGCGGTAGCTGATCAGCCGGCTAGCCGGTTGTTCGACGACGGTGGTTTCGCTGTGCTGCGTCGAGGAACCGCTATGGTCATGCTGCGCTATCCGCGTTTCCGTTTCCGCCCCAGTCAGGCCGACGCCCTGCATGTCGATCTGTGGCTTGGCGGTCGCAACCTTCTGCGTGATGCTGGAACCTTCAGCTATAACACCGATCCGTTGTGGCTGGAGTACTTCCCCGGCACGGCTAGCCATAACACGGTGCAATTCGATGATCGCGACCAGATGCCTCGGCTAAGTCGCTTCCTGTTCGGCGACTGGCTCAAAACCTCGTACATCGAATCTTTGCATGAGCAGGATGGCGCAGCTACTTTTGCCGCCGGTTATCGGGATGGGCAGAAGGCCTGTCATAATCGCCATGTTCGTCTGAGCGCCAATGCTCTGCAGGTGGTGGATCAGATCGAGGGCTTCAAACATAAGGCAGTGCTGCGCTGGCGGCTCGAGCCTGGTCAGTGGCGAATCGAAGGCAATAGCCTGAGCAACGGTGAGCATGTTCTGGAGGTGCGGACTTCCATGCCAATCGTGCGTTATGAGCTGCTTCAGGGCTGGGAATCGCGCTATTACCTGGAGAAAAAACAAGTGCCGGTGCTGGAAATTGAAGTCCGCCAGCCGGGATCGCTGACAACGGAGTATCGCTGGGTCTCATGAAAGTTCTGTATTTTCATCAACATTTCTCGACGCCCAACGGTGCCGTTGGTATTCGCTCCTATGAAATGGCTCGTCGCTTGCTGGCTCGTGGGCACCAGGTAACTATGGTCTGCGGTAGTTATGGGGGAGGGGAGACGGGACTGGCCTTGCCCTTCATTAACGGCCGTAGGCGCGGCACGGTCGATGGCATAGAGATCGTCGAGTTCGATCTTGCCTACTCCAACAGTGATGGCTTGGTTAAGCGGGCCATGACCTTTGTAAAGTTCGCTTTGCGCAGTATTGGGCTGGCGTTGACCGAACACTATGACCTGGTGTTCGCCACCACTACGCCTCTGACTGCCGGCATCCCCGGTATTTTTGCGCGCTGGCTACGGGGTAAGCCGTTCGTGTTCGAGGTGCGTGACCTGTGGCCAGAACTTCCCAAGGCCATGGGTGTGATCCGCAACCCATTGGTGTTGGGCGCCTTGTCAATGCTGGAATGGGCAAGCTATCGCTCGGCTCACCGACTGATCGGCTTGTCGCCGGGTATCGTGGAGGGTATTGCCCACCGCGGTGTGCCGCAAGAGCGCATTGCCCTTGTTCCCAACGGCTGCGACCTGGGGATTTTCGCTGGTGAAGTGCAGCCTTGGCGCCCAGAACAGGTGAAGGCAGGCGACCTGCTCGCCGTCTTTGCTGGCACCCACGGTGTAGCCAATGGCCTAGATGCAGCGCTCGATGCTGCCGCCGAACTGAAGCGCCGTGGCCGCGATGACATCAAGTTGTTGCTGATCGGGCAGGGCAAACTCAAACCGGCTTTACAGGCGCGGGCACAACGTGAGGCGTTGGAGGGAGTGGTATTTCATGACCCGGTTAATAAAGCGCATCTTGCAGGTTTGATGGCTGGTACGGATGTCGGTTTGCAGGTGCTGGCAAATGTGCCCGCATTCTACTTTGGTACCTCGCCTAATAAGTTCTTCGACTACATCGCAGCCGGCTTGCCGGTACTCAACAATTATCCCGGCTGGTTGGCAGGGATGATCCGCGACAATCAATGCGGCTTTTCAGTTGAGCCAGAAAGCCCTCATGCTTTTGCCGATGCCTTGGAGCGGGCCGCGAATGACCGTGCGGCAGTTAAGGAGATGGGTAAGCGTAGCCGTGAGTTGGCCGAGCGAGAGTTTGATCGCGAACTGCTGGCGAATCGCTTTGTCGATTGGTTGGAGGGGGTTAAGCGGTGAGCAAACGCCTTTTCGATATCGTCGCCTCCCTTTGCGGTCTGTTACTGCTAGCACCGGTTATTGCCATCGTCGCCTGGCAGATCCGGGGCAAGCTCGGCTCTCCCGTGCTGTTCCGCCAGGTGCGCCCCGGCTTGAATGGCGAGCCATTCGAGATGATCAAGTTCCGTACGATGCGCGATGCGCTGGATGCCAGTGGTAACCCTTTGCCGGACGCCGAGCGCATGACACCGTTCGGCAGCTTCTTGCGTTCCAGTAGCCTGGATGAATTACCCGAGCTGTGGAGCGTGCTGAAAGGCGACATGAGCCTTGTTGGCCCGCGTCCACTGCTGATGGAGTACCTGCCGCTTTACAGCCCTGAACAGTATCGTCGCCATGAAGCCCGACCTGGTGTGACTGGCTGGGCGCAGGTAAATGGTCGTAATGCGCTGAGTTGGGATGAGAAGTTCAAGCTGGATGTTTGGTATGTGGACAGTCGCTCGTTGTGGCTGGATCTGAAAATTATCTTTTTAACCATCAAGAAGGTAGTGGTGCGTGACGGTATCAGTGCGGATGGGGAGGCGACTATGGCCAAATTCACGGGTCGTAAGTTGTGAAAAGACTGGCCATCCTGGGCGCTAGCGGTCATGGCAAGGTGGTTGCGGATACAGCCGAATGCTGTGGTTGGCAGTCTGTCGAGTTCTTCGATGATGCTTGGCCAGGGCTTCAGATAAATGGTGCTTGGTCGGTTGTGGGCGATACGGCAGCTCTAATGGGGCGGTTAGCCGACTTTGATGGTGTGGTGGTTGCTATCGGCAATAACCGTATCCGTCACGCCAAGCTGCTTGAGTTGCTGGCGGCGGGCGCTCGCTTAGTGACACTGGCTCATCCCGCCGCCACCGTCAGTCGCTATGCCGCTATTGGTGAGGGGACGGTGATATTCGCTGGCGCGGTGGTCAATGCCGAAGCACGTATAGGTCTGGGCGCCATTCTCAATACCGGCTGCAGCATCGATCACGACTGCGTGTTGGGCGATGCCGTGCATATCAGTCCCGGTGCGCGGCTAGCGGGCGGTGTGCAGGTGGGCGACTTGAGTTGGATCGGTATCGGCGCCAACGTGCGCCAACTGATTCGCATCGGCCCGCGTGTGATGGTGGGCGCTGGTTCGGCAGTCGTCAGTGATATTCCGAATGATGTGACTGTGGCTGGCGTGCCGGCTAAAAGGATGAGGTAACCAGAGGTTTTATGCTCAACACCCCGTTTTCCCCCTGGCCGAGCTTCAGCGAAGAAGAGGCCAATGCCGTTCGCGATGTAATTCTCTCCAACAAGGTCAACTACTGGACGGGGCAGGAGTGTCGTGAGTTCGAGAAGGAGTTTGCGGCATGGGCCGGTAGCAAGCATGCGGTCGCCTTGGCCAATGGCACTGTTGCGCTGGATCTAGCTCTACAGGCTTTGGGTATAGGCGCAGGTGATGAGGTGGTTGTCACGCCGCGCACCTTCCTTGCTTCGGTTTCGAGCATCGTCAATGCCGGTGCGATACCGGTTTTTGCAGACGTCGATAGCGAGTCGCAGAACATCACCGCCGAAACCATCTGCGCCGTGCTCACTCCGCGTACTCGGGCGGTAATTTGCGTGCATCTGGCCGGCTGGCCCTGCGATATGGATGCGATTATGGCGCTGGCCGCCGAGCATGATCTGAAAGTGATCGAGGATTGTGCCCAAGCGCATGGCGCGCACTATAAGGGCCGCCCTGTCGGGTCGATTGGTCATGTCGGCGCTTGGTCGTTCTGCCAGGACAAGATCATGACCACCGGTGGCGAGGGCGGCATGGTGACTACCAATGATCGCGAGTTGTGGTCGCGCATGTGGTCGATCAAGGATCACGGCAAGTCATGGGAAGCCGTTTACGAGCGGCAGCATGCTCCGGGCTTTCGTTGGTTGCATGACAGCTTCGGTACTAACTGGCGGATGATGGAAGTCCAGGCGGTTATTGGCCGCATTCAGTTGCAGCGTATGCAGGCTTGGCACACGAAGCGTTTGGCCAATGCCGAGAAAATTTGGACATCTGCCAGTGTTTTGCCTGGCTTGCGTGTGCCTGACATGCCAGCAAATATCAAGCATGCAGCCTATAAGTGCTATGTGTTTGTCGAGCCTTCTCAGCTGAAGTCCGGTTGGGATCGTGATCGTATTCTTACGGAGATCGCTGCCCGTGGTGTTCCGTGCTTTTCTGGCTCTTGCTCTGAGGTGTATTTGGAGAAGGCCTTCGATGACACCGGCTGGCGCCCGGCAGAACGTTTACCGGTTGCTAAAGTGCTGGGGGAGACCAGCTTGATGTTTCTGGTTCACCCAACGCTTGCCGAAGCAGAAATTAATAAGACGTGCGACGTCCTGACTCAGGTAATGCGTGAAGCCTGCTGAGTTTGGTTTTGCCGGTTTATCAGTGTTGTGCCGGTTGCCGCTCTGGGGTTTGGCAGGTTTCCTGCGGCTTTGATGTGTGTGAACTGGTTGGGGATTGATGCTTCAGGCGGCGTCTGGGATCGCCAGCAAGCTGGCTCCTACGGGAGGTAGGGAGGGCGTTTTTTGTTTGCTGGGTGTCAGTGCGTGGTTGAAGGTCGGTGCATAGGCTTTTTGTTTTTATGCTGTTGCGCAGTATTCGTTGCAGCAGTTGGTTCAAAGAAGGCTTGAGAAAATTGAGGGATGATTGTGTTAAGACTTGCCGAGAAATTGCGTAGCCGTCTGGTCAATTTGCCACGACGCTACAAGCGGCTGATACAAGTCGCCACGGATGTGGTGCTGGTCTGGGCAGCATTGTGGCTTTCGTTTGTCGTGCGCCTAGGTGATTCAAAAAGCATTGAACCTTTTTTGGGACATGCGTGGTTATTTATAGCCGCGCCGCTGATAGCGATCCCTTTGTTTATTCGCTTCGGCATGTACCGGGCGGTGATGCGTTATTTCGGCAATGATGCCTTGATGGCTATTGGCAAGGCGGTTTCACTATCAGCCTTGATTTTGGCGTTGGTGGTGTATTGGTATCAGGGCGCCCCCAAGGTAATACCCCGCTCCATGGTGTTTAACTACTGGTGGTTAAGTCTGGTAATGATCGGTGGTTTGCGTCTGCTTATGCGCCAGTATTTTATGGGCGACTGGTATTCATCTGCGCAGCCCTACCGTCTGCAGGGACGCGATGCTGGCTTGCCGAAGGTCGCGATTTATGGTGCAGGTGCTGCAGGTAATCAACTGGTTGCGGCCCTGCGACTGGGGCGAGGGATGCGGCCCGTAGCCTTTATCGATGATGACTCGGGTATCGCCAACCGCGTGATTGCAGGGTTGCGGGTTTATACCCCCAAGCATATTCAGCAGATGATCAATGAGACAGGGGCTGACGAGATACTGCTGGCGATTCCTTCGGCTTCACGTGGGCGGCGGCGCGAGGTGCTCGAGCGGTTAGAGCAGTATCCGCTGCATGTACGCAGTGTGCCTGGCTTTATGGATTTGGCCAGTGGCCGGGTCAAGGTCGATGATGTGCAGGAGGTGGACATCGCCGACTTGCTTGGCCGCGATGCGGTGCCGCCGCAGCAGGCTTTGTTTGAGCGTTGTATCCGCGGTCAGGTGGTGATGGTGACAGGGGCTGGGGGCTCCATTGGTTCTGAGTTGTGTCGACAGATAGTCACGACCGGGCCTACTACCTTGCTGCTGTTCGAGCACAGTGAATTTAATCTCTACAGTATTCACAGCGAACTGGAACAACGTATTCGCCGTGAGTCGCTGCCTGTTCGTTTGGTGCCGATCCTGGGGTCAATCCGCAATGCCGGGCGCTTGTTGGATGTGATGCGTACCTGGAGCGTTAGTACGGTCTATCACGCGGCGGCCTACAAGCATGTGCCTATGGTTGAGCACAATATTGCCGAGGGTGTGTTGAATAATGTGTTGGGTTCTACCTTTACTGCGCAAGCGGCGGTGAAGGCTGGAGTTGAGCATTTTGTGCTGATTTCCACCGACAAGGCCGTACGCCCGACCAATGTGATGGGCAGTACCAAGCGTTTGGCGGAGATGGTCTTGCAGGCACTGAGCCGTGAGTTGGCCCCTGTACTGTTCCGCGACGATGAGTCTGTGCATCAGGTCAACAAGACCCGTTTCACCATGGTGCGCTTCGGGAATGTGCTGGGCTCGTCCGGTTCGGTGATTCCGCTTTTCCATGAGCAGATCCGCAAGGGCGGGCCTGTCACCGTAACCCATCCGAATATCACTCGTTACTTTATGACCATCCCCGAGGCGGCCCAGCTAGTGATCCAGGCCGGAGCCATGGGGCAGGGCGGGGATGTATTTGTACTGGATATGGGCCAGCCAGTGAAGATTGCCACCTTGGCGGAGAAGATGATTCACCTCAGTGGGTTGAGCGTGCGCTCGGATAGGAACCTGCACGGTGATATTGCCATCGAGTTCACCGGCCTGCGTCCTGGCGAGAAGCTGTATGAGGAACTGCTGATCGGTGACAACGTTAGCCCGACCGAGCATCCGATGATCATGCGGGCCAATGAAGAGCATCTGCCTTGGGAGGCGTTCAAGAAGGCCTTGAGTGAACTTCTGATGGCAGTGGAACGTGATGACTACGACCGGGTACGTCAGCTGTTGCGTGAGACTGTAAGTGGTTACAAGCCGGAAGGCGAGATTGTCGACTGGATTCATCAGCAGCGGCGGATTGAGCCTTAGCGAGTGTGTTGGCGTTTGCTGCTTTTGTGGGAGGCCGCCCCGGCGCGATGCTGTTGATTGTTGGGCGGACGTTGTCCGCCATCGCCGCGAGGGCGCGCCTCCTACAGGGGAATGGGGTGTCTGCTGCTTTTGTAGGAGGGCCGCCCCGGCGCGAGGCCTTGGTTTTTTGCGCGGACTGCGTCCGCTATCGCCGCGGGTCGCGTGACCCACATGGATGTGGGAAATACTGCAAGCCCGACGGTAGCGGGCGCGGGCCTGCATGGTGGGGTGGTCTTGGCTCCGTAGGCGCCTGTTGGCCACCCGCCGTCTTCGACGCGTGGCTTCTTTCTGTTCTACTTGATCTGCTTAATACCCTGCTTCTTTCTGGTGTCGGAAGGCTAGTACATACACGGCCCGGTCAGCAGGCTCGTGACGATAAAGCGCGACATAGCCGGACTCCCCGAACGCTATGATCAGCTCTCGCAATTCCGGCAGTTCAGGGAACGGACGACCTATGTCTGGGTTTTTTTCAAGACGGGCGAACTGTTGCTCAATGGCTTGACCGGCTCGTCGGGCTACCTGCGGATCTTTCTCGGTCAGGAACTGCCGGCAGCGTTCCAGCCCCCGCCCTGCACCCTCGGTGATGATCAGTCGTGACACTTGGGAAGTTCCGTCTCCGCCTCAGCCCCCCAGGTGTTGAGCCAGGCACGGGTCTCTTGGCCCGTCAGATGAAGCCCGGTTTCCTGGTGCGCAGCCCAGGATGCCAGGGCTTCCTGCTTGAAGCTCTCGCGCGTTTCCTCGCGCTCTACGTACTGGGCTATTGCCTCGCGCATGATCCAGTGAGCCGAGCGCTGCCGCAGGCTGGCCAGGTGCTGGATGCGGCCTTTCAATTCGTCGTCGATCTTGATCGAAGTCGCCATGCTGGCCCCTCATTATCATCAGGTATTACCTTTGGATAAGGTAGCAGCCAGCCGATGGCGTTGTCGATGTAGTTTTTCGCTCAGATCCGCAGGTAGGCGCTGGTGATTGTGACAGCGAATTCCAGAGGATTGTGAGCACCACCCAATCTAACGAATGTGCCCCACCTCGCTGGTGATTATGAGCCAGCGCATTGTGCTCTTCCTTTCAGTGCCTGGCCGACTGGGCATCTGCTCGATGGCGAGCAAGTACGTCGCGGGCAGCCTTCGGGGCGTGGTCCATGAATTGCGTCTGCATGGCCTGAATCCCTTCGTTATTTATGAGGTGTTTAGCGGATATGCCGCATTCCTGCTGTTTTTGCGGCCTTACTGTCAAAAGTGATGGTGTAGTCGCACTCCGCTGCATTGGCGCAGCGTTCAATCAAGCAGTCTGCAAAGTCGGCTTTCGCGTCAGAGAAACGGCGTAGTGCCTGCCAAACAATCTCCGCACGCTCAACCACCAATTCTTTAGTTCTCAGCAGTGTTTCGAGTACGTCCACAACCTCGCTCTTGGTTGACTGGTAGCAACTTTGAAGTACCCACACCAACTCAACGACCGACACCATAGCGATGAAACCGGGATCACCAGCGGTAAGCGACTCGATTAAGTCAGTCGCCTTGGGCGACTGCACAGGGTCATCTTGTGTCACATAGCGGACTAGCACGTTGGTATCCAGCCCGATCATTGTGCAGCAGCCCCGTGAGCCGCGATGGCAGCATTCATGCTCTCAATGCTCACAGGAATGGCTGGCTTGCGGATCATTCCCTTCAGGTCTTTTACTGAGTGTGTCGCGGCCATGATGGCGAATTTGCCCTTCTCCAGCTCTACAAATTCAATCCGATCACCTGCGCCAAGACCCAATGATGCCCTGACTTGCACAGGAATCGTGACCTGCCCTTTTGATGTAAGTGTTGCGGTAGCCATTTCACTCTCCAATGTATAAATTTGCCTTAATTCCTTACTGTATTGTAAGGAATTAAGGCAGTCAAGAGCATAATTGATCGGATTAAATGATCTTCCAAAGGCGGCTCACCATCGCCAGCGCGTGGCGCACAACCTCTGGAGCATGTGGTGAGGTCTGAGCTCGTGGTAAAGCAAGCTGAGTAAAATTTTCCTTGGGATATTTGACAGGCTGATCCCAGCGGCTAATTTTGGAAAGCGTGGAGCTTGGAAGTCCCACGTACTTGGATAAACTTACGAAAGGATGCACAACATGCTTAAAACTCAATTCTCTTCTCTGCTGTTCGCCCTGCTTGCTTCGATGTCGCTGGCGGTTTCAGCGGCCGAAGTATCCGCGGATCAAGTCAGCCCAACCGAAACTGTTCAGGTTGCCGAAGCCGTCAAGGTCAATCTCAATACTGCCGATGCCGCGACGCTTGAGCGTGAGTTGCTGGGTATTGGCCAGGTTAAGGCTGAGGCAATAGTGGCCTACCGCGACGAACATGGGGCCTTTGCTTCGGTGGATGAGTTGCTGGAGGTCAAGGGTATTGGTGAGGCGACACTGGAGAAGAATCGCGAGAAGTTGAGCATCAACTGACGCTCTTGGATGTTGACCAGAAGGCCGGTTTTTAACCGGCCTTTTTGCTTTCTGTGGGTTGGTAAATATCAATATCAATCCGCAAGCGTGCAGTTACTGCAGGTGAAGTTCTTCATTACTAAATCGCTGCTTGCGGTGCTGTTGGTTATTTAAGGTGTAAATCGAACGGGGATCGCGATGATCTTTTATTTAGCGGCAGATGCTGTGTTGCTCGTTCATCTGCTGTTTATTGCCTTCGTGTTGCTTGGCGGTTTGTTGGTGTTGCGTTGGCGTCGGCTGGTCTGGCTGCATCTGCCTGCCGTTGTCTGGGGTGTGGTGGTGGAGTCGATGCGCTGGCAATGTCCGCTCACGCCGCTGGAGAACAGTTTACGTCAGGCTGCCGGGCAGGCCGGTTATGCGGGTGGTTTTGTCGAGCATTACCTGATGCCGATCATCTATCCAGCTGGCCTGACGCCACAGATTCAACTCTGGCTGGGGGCTGTTGTGCTGCTGCTCAATGGACTGATTTATGCGGTGGTTCTGCTGCGCGTGAGGCGCTAGGGCGTCGCACCGGGTGCGCCCTGGAGGGGGCTTTCGGCGAGAGCCACCTGAGGCCTTTGGGCGTGTTTACGCTTCAGCTTGCAGCCAGTGCTAGCCAGTCATTCATAAACTTGATGGTACATGGGGTGGCTTAATTCCTTGGCTACACTGGGCCCATCTACCACAGCACAACAAGGCAGCCTTTGTATGCAAAATCGCATGATGATTACCGGCGCGGGATCGGGTTTGGGTCGTGAAATCGCCCTGCGTTGGGCGCGTGAGGGATGGCAGCTGGCGCTCTCGGATGTGAATGAGCCAGGCCTGGCTGAGACCCTGCAGCTGGTGCGCGCTGCTGGCGGCGATGGCTTTACCCAGCGTTGCGATGTGCGTGATTACAGTCAGTTGACTGCCCTGGCGCAGGCCTGCGAAGAGAAGTTCGGCGGCATCGATGTGCTAGTCAACAACGCCGGTGTGGCCTCGGGCGGCTTCTTCAGCGAGCTGTCGTTGGAAGACTGGGACTGGCAGATCGCAATCAACCTGATGGGCGTGGTCAAGGGCTGCAAGGCGTTCTTGCCGCTGCTGGAGCGCAGTCAGGGCAAGATCGTCAACGTCGCATCCATGGCGGCATTGATGCAGGGCCCGGCCATGAGTAACTACAACGTGGCCAAGGCCGGTGTGGTGGCGCTGTCGGAAAGCCTGTTGATCGAGCTGAAAATGCAGGAAGTGAGTGTGCATGTGGTCTGCCCGTCGTTCTTCCAGACCAATCTGCTCGACTCCTTCCGCGGTCCGACGCCGGCGATGAAGGCCCAGGTTGGCAAGTTGTTGGAAGGCTCGCCGATCAGTGCCGCCGATATCGCCGATTACATGTATGACGAGATTGCCAAGGGCGAATTTATGATTCTGCCCCACGAGCAAGGGCGTCTGGCTTGGGCGTTGAAGCAGGCAAATCCGCAACAGCTGTACAGCGAGATGGCCGCCATGGCCGACAAGATGCGGGTTAAGACTAAGCAGGGCTGAGTGTCGCGCACCGATTAGTTGATTACTTGGTCAGCTTAACCCGCCTTCGGGCTTGCCTGTGGCAGGTCCGAACGTTAGGGTTCTTGGCTCTGCCGGCCTAGCCGCGACACGATGGACGTTCTGTGAAACCTTTCCCGCGGGTCATGCTCTTGCTGGCCCTGATACTGGCGGCGATTAACTTGCGCCCCGGCATCACCTCATTGGCTCCGCTGATCGAGCGGATCGCCGCCGAGCTGGCCTTGAGCCGCAGCCTGATCAGCCTGACCACGGCGTTGCCCGTCCTGTGCATGGGGCTGTTGGCTCCTTTGGCTCCGCGTCTGGCATTAAAAATGGGACTGGAGCGCACCATCGCCCTGTGCATGGGCGTGATTGCCCTGGCTTTGTTGTTGCGTCTGGCGGGGCATAACGCTGTGATCCTGATTGGCAGCGCAGTGCTGCTGGGCGCCGCTATTGCGCTGGCGGGGCCGCTGCTCTCGGGGTTTATCAAGCGCTATTTTATGGACCGCATGGGCAGCGTGGTGGGCTGGTATTCGTTGAGCATGGCGATTGGTGGGGCCGGTGGGGCTGTATTGACCGCACCTGCCACTCAAGTGTTGGGCGATGACTGGGCGCGGGGGTTGGCGCTGTGGGCGCTGCCGGCCTTGCTGGGCTTGCTGCTGTGGTCGTGTCTGCCCAATCGCCTCGACGCCGATGAGCTGAGCGACAGCAATGCCGGGTTGCCGTGGCGCAAGCCCCGCGCCTGGTTGATCAGTGCTTTCTTCGCGATTCAGGCCGGTTTGTTCTACGCCCTGGCGACCTGGGCCGTGGCACGTTACCACGAGGCCGGTCTGAGCCTGCTGCACAGCAATAGCCTGTTCAGTGTCTCGATGTTGATGGGCTTGCCCAGTTCCTTCCTGTTGCCCTGGTTGGCGCAGCGCTTGGGCAACCGTTACTTGCTGTTGTTGGGCTGTGGCCTGTTGTCTTCGCTGAGTTTGGCGATGATCAGCTTTGCGCCGACCTTCTTGCCCGAGTTGTGGGCCGTCAGCATCGGCCTGGGGCTGGGCGGCTCCTTTGCCTTGTCGCTGGTGTTGCCGCTGTATGAGGCGGGTTCGCCCCTGGCGGTCAGCCGTTGGACGGCGATGATGCTGTTTGTCGGTTACAGCATGGCCTGTGTGACGCCGGTGTTGACGGGATTGGCCCGTGATGTGGCGGGTAACTACCAACTGCCCTTTATGGTGCTGACCAGCCTGGGGCTACTGATGACCCTGCTGGCCTGGATCATGGGCGCTAGGCGGCCAAACTAACGGGTGTTAAGCGCCGTATTGCGCTTATTTACGGGCAGTTCCTTCCTTGGTTCCTGAGGCTGTGATAGAAGGCAGCCTGGTTTTTCAGGAGTGCCCGCGTGGAGTCAGAATCCATCGTTTATGGTTGTATCCGTGACTGGCCGTCGGACAGTCCAGCGGAGAGCCGTTTGCGCCGCGCAATCAACCAACAGGTGCTCGATGAGTTACCTATGGGCGACGCCTGGAGCTTTCTCGGTCGGGAAATGTTCGCCTGTTGTCAGCAACCCGGCGATGGCCTGTACCAGACCCAGGTGATTCACTTCGGCGCCAGTTACCGTACGGTGGAGTACGAGTGGAGCCTGTGGATCAAGCAGTTCGAGGCCTTGCTCAAGCGCCTGTACTGGGCCAGTGCGGTGGTGCATCTGGAAACCGAGTTGAACGGGACCCATACCTTCCGCTGGGAGTCGGACAACGGCTTGCACAGCCCCGACGAGGGTGAATTACGGGTGCGTTGCGCCTGGGAGCGCGAGGGTGGGGTGCGCAGCTAGCCTGTCGTCCTGCGCTGCTCGCGACTTACTCCTCGAGCGCCTGTAGCCACTCCTTGGGCACCTCACGTTTTAGCGCCAACTGGCATTGTTGGCTTTCCGGGTCGAAGACAATCACCGCCTCGCCTTTATCGAGGGCGCGGCGCACCCGTTGAATGCGGGTGGGCAGTGGGGTTTCATCGCCGTTATCGGTACCGTCGCGGGTCACGAAGTCCTCGATCAGGCGGGTCAGGGTGTCGGTTTCCAGCATGTTTGAGGGGATCAGCACGGCTATTTCTCCAAGACGCAGCGGCGATGCTAACGCGCGTTGGGTGAGCTGGCCATGCTTGTCCCGAATCTTCTGCCCACTGCTTATAGCGCGGTGTCCGCTGCGGGTTGCTGCAGGTAGTGCTCCAGGGTGCTGTAGAGCTTGGCGCTGTCCAGCGGCTTGCCGAGAAAATCATTCATGCCGACTTCGCTGCCATGTTGGCGGTGTTCATCGAGGATATGCGCGGTCAGCGCGACTATGGGAACTGCCGGAAGCTTCTGTTGGCGCTCCAGGCGGCGGATCTGCCGGGTGGCTTCGAAGCCGTCCATTTCCGGCATTTCACAGTCCATCAGAATCAGCTGAGTCGCCGCCGGGTTGCGCTGGTACTCGTTGACCGCCGCCAGGCCGTTGGTGACCAGGCGCACGTTATAGCCACGTTTTTTCAGGAAGCCTTGCACCACCAGTTGGTTCACCGGGTTGTCTTCGGCGACCAGGATGCAGGGGGCGCCGCTGCTGTCGTGGCGCACCTGCGGCAGAGGTTTTATTTCCGGGCTACGCCCTTCTTCATACAGCTCCTGCAGTGCACTGCGCAGGGCCGTGATGGCCACTGGCTGTGTCAGGCTGAGCAGGCGCAAACCGCTGCTGCTGGGCAGTTGCTGGGATTGCTCGGGGGTGCAGAGCAGCAAGACCCGTTGTCCGGGCTGCAGCAGCGGGCGCAGCGAGTCCAGCCAATGCTGAATGCTGCCGGGCCAGGGCGCCATCAGCACCAACAGCGGGGGTGCGGCGAAATCCTCCAGATAACCGAGCAGGCTTTCCGGGTTCTGGCAGCGTTCGGTGCGCATGCCCCAGCGCCCGAGCAGGCGGCTCAAGGCGTCCAGACCGAGGCCGTCGAGGGAGGTGAGCAGGGCGGTGCGGCCTTTGAGCAGCTCGCTCAAGGGGTCGGCCGGGATCGGTTCGGCGGCTTGCGGGATATCGAAGGCGAAACGAGTGCCTTGCCCCGGCGTGCTTTGCACCTCGATACGGCCGCCCATCATTTCCACCAACTCCTTGCTGATCGCCAGGCCCAGGCCGCTGCCGCCATAGCGCCGGGTGGTGCTGGAGTCACCCTGGGCGAAGGATTCGAACAACTGGGCCAGGGCCTGATCGCTGATGCCTATGCCACTGTCACTGATGGAAAAAACCAGGTGCGGCGTGCCCTGGGAGTCATTGCGCCGGCAGACATTCAGCGACACATGGCCTTCGGCGGTGAACTTGAGGGCATTGCTCAGCAGGTTCATCAGTACCTGTTTAAGCCGCGTCGGGTCGCCCTGAATGCGTCGCGGCACCCCAGCTTCCAGGCTCAGATAGAGGCGCAGGCGCTTGTCCATGGCCTGGCCGGTGAACAGGCTGAAGGTGCTGGAAATCAGCTCTTCCAGGTCGAAGTCGATATGTTCCAGGCTGAGCTTGCCGGATTCGATGCGCGCGTAATCGAGGATGTCGTTGATCACAGCCATCAGTGAGCTGCCCGAGCTGGAAATGGTGTCGACATAGAAGCGTTGGCTGCGATCCAGGGCGGTTTCCTTGAGCAGTTGCAACATGCCCAGCACGCCATTGAGCGGGGTGCGGATCTCGTGGCTCATCTTGGCCAGAAAGCGGCTCTTGGCCAGGCTTTCGATTTCCGCCTGTTCGGCGGCACGGCGCGACTGGAAACCTTCCTCCTTGAGCAGGTTGATGCGGTCGGCCAGGCCCATGGCCAGGGTGATCACCTCGAAGGTGACGCCGATCTTGATCACGGTCGCGCCGTAGATGCCGAGGAAGTCGATGCCCAGGGAGCCGGAGGTGGCGACGATAAAGGAGGCCAGCAGAATGCCCCAGGCGGATATGTAGTAGGAGCCATAGCGCACGCCCTTGCGCCAGATGTAGATACCGTTGAGCAGCAGCACCAGGGACACCGTCAGCACGGTCAGGCTGGCCAGCGTGTTCCAGATCTGCAAGCCGATCAGCGGCAGCGCCAGCAGGCAGCCGACCACCAGCAGCATCATCAGGCGCAGACCCATGTCCAGGCGCGGGAAATGTTGGCGGGTGTGCAGGAAGTGGCGGCTGAATTGGGTGGCGCTGAGGCAATGCAGGTACATCAGGATGTAGATGCTCACCGACTGGAAGGCGATATGCTCGGGCAGCAGTTTGAACAGCAAACCGTCGAAGCAGGCGCCGAACAGGCCGATGTTCAGGGTGTATACCAGGTACCAGAAATACGCCGGCTCGCGCAGCGAGATGAACAGGAACAGGTTGTAGCAGAACATGGCGAACAGCACGCCGTAGAAGGCACCGTTGATGCCCATCAGGTTTTCCTGGGCGGCGGCGCTGGCATGGTAGGTGCTGAAGAACACAGGCAGGAAGATGGTGCTGGTGGTGTCGACGCGAATCAGCAGAGTGTTGGCGCCAGGCGGCAGATTGACTGGAAACCAGAAGTTGCGCACCTGTACCGGGCGCTGGGAAAAGGCGTAGTGGTCACCACTTTCCTGCAACTGCCACTGGCCATCGGCGGTGGAGAGAAACACCTGCACGTGGTCGAGTAGCGGGTAATTGACTTCCAGGTAGCCGGCCAAGTCCTGTTGCAGGCGGTTGTCCAGCTGGGCCTTGAACCACCACACCGAGTCATTCTTACCCAGGTTGGCGTGCTCGCCCGGCACCGGGGTAAAGCCTTCGTCGCCCAGCGCGTTGACCTGGTCCACCTTCAACTCGCCGCGGGGGTCTTCCACATAGCCCATGGCGGGTCCCAGCGACAGACGCAAATCGGCAGTGTCCAGGATTGCCGGCGATAACGCCCAGGCTGGGCCGCACAGCCAGTACAACAACAGCGCCAGCCATATACGAGGCATGCACAAACCTCTTTATTCTTATACGGGGGCAAACCGCCCCCTTTCCTCTATAGCACTTTGCCCGCATGCGCGCTGGCCTTCAAGCATCCTGATGGTGCTGGCGCAACAGCTTCCCGCCTCTAGGAACAGGGGCGGTGTGTGCTATCGGGGCGTGGTGCTCCACTGCTTGGTTGACCTGCGGCGAGGCGTTGGCGGGCGAGAAGGTGTAGCGCGTCGGCGGAGGCGCTACGGCAAGTCCTTAGCGCTGGGCGCTCAGCTTGGGCTGGCGGTACAGATCGATCAGCACCTGATCGAGAATCGACGATGCGCCCCAGGGTCTGGGGTCGTTGAGGATGGCCACCACGGCCCAGCTGTTGCCATTGCTGTCGCGGCTGTAACCGGCGATGGCGCGCACGTTGTTCAGGGTGCCGGTCTTGATGTGCGCCTCGCCCACCAAGGGCGTGCGCTTCAAGCGTTTGCGCATGGTGCCGTCCATGGCCACCAGCGGCAGCGAACTCATAAATTCGGCCGCATAGGGACTCTGCCAGGCTGCCTGCAACAGCGTGGCCATTTCCCGTGCGCTGACCCGCTCGGCGCGCGACAGCCCGGAGCCGTTCTCCATCACCAGGTGCGGTGCGGTAATGCCCTTGCGCGCCAGCCAGGCGCGAATCACCCGTTGTGCGGCCTTGCTGTCGTCCAGGTCGGCTTCGTTGCGAAACTGCGCGCCGAGGCTGAGGAACAACTGCTGCGCCATGGTGTTGTTACTGTACTTGTTGATATCGCGGATGATCTCCACCAGGTCCGGAGAGAAGGCCCGAGCCAGCAGGCGCGCCTTGGCCGGCACGGTGGCCAGGCGATCCTTGCCGGCTATGCTGCCGCCCAGTTCCTGCCAGATGGCGCGGATGGCGCCGGCGGCGTAGCTGGGGTGGTCGAGCAGCGACAGGTAGGTCTGCGAGCTGCAGCCTTCGGCCAGTTGGCCGGTGACTATGACCTTGGTGCCGTCGAACTCGCTCACCGGGTTGTAACGCACATCCGGCCAGCCCGGGCATTTGGCCGCGCGCAAGGCTTTGACGCGGTTCTCGATGCGGATATTGGTCAGCGGCGGTTCGGCGGCGATATGCACCTTGCCGCCCTCGGTGCGGGCGATAAAGCGCAGCGCCTTGAGGTTGATCAGCAGCGAGTCGGGCGCCACCAGGAAGGGCTTATTGGCGTCGCCGCCATCATCGTTGAAGCTGGGCAGCGCGGGCTGGACGAAGTGGCTGCGGTCGAGCACCAGGTCGCCGGTGACCTGTTGCACGCCATTGGCGCGCAGGTCGCGCAGCAGCAGCCAGAGCTTCTCCATATTCAACTTGGGATCGCCGCCGCCCTTGAGGTACAGGTTGCCGTTGAGCACGCCGTCGTTCAGCTGGCCGTCGGTGAAGAATTCGGTTTTCCACTGATGGGTCGGGCCGAGCAGTTCGAGCGCGGCATAGGTGGTCACCAGCTTCATGGTGGAAGCGGGGTTGACCGACACATCGGCATTGAAATAGGTGCTGTGGCCGGGACCATTGAGCGGCAGGGTGACCAGCGACAGCGATTGGGTGCTGATCTTGTTGGCTTTCAGCGCTTGCTGAACCTTGTTCGGCAAGCTGTTGCCGGCCGCAGGCACAGGTAAAGCCAAGGACAGCAGCAGACCGGTCAGGGCCAGATGACGCAGGGAGTTGATCATGGGCAGATACCCTCCAGATGAGGGTTAAAGGTGACGCGAGACATGGAGAGGGAACCCAGCGCGAGAAGGACTGATGCGGGCAATTATGCCCCAAATTAGGGCCTATTGAGCGCTTGTGCATGGGCTACTCGGGGCTTTTTCTTTATCTGCCCCGCCGAGTGGTTGGCCGAGAAACAGGCGCTCAGGCGGCGAAACTGCTAGAGTGCCGCGCGTTATCACTCTTGAGGATTGTTCCATGGCTACTAACCGTTCCCGCCGTCTGCGCAAAAAACTCTGCGTGGATGAATTCCAGGAGCTGGGTTTTGAGCTGAACCTGAACTTCAAAGACGATCTGACCGATGAAGTCATCGATGCGTTTCTTGAGCAGTTCCTGCGTGACGCCATGACCGCCAATAGCCTGGGCTATGTGGGCGGCGATGACTACGGTCTGGTGTGCCTGGGCAAGCGTGGCTCGGTCAATGAAGCACAGCGCGCCAGCGTTGAAGCCTGGCTGAAAGGCCGCAATGAACTGACCGACTTCAGCGCCAGCCCGTTGATGGATGTGTGGTACCCGGACAGCCCGATCAATCAGGCCTGATCCGTCGGCGGAACGGACCGCGCGCCTGTTCCGCCGTTTCCCCCTCGCTGTCTAGCAGGCCGTTGAAAAACTACCTACGTTGCCGATACGGCGTTAAAAACGGCCTCAAAATGCTCATTTACAACACGTAAACTGCGCTTTTTCGGCCGTTTTTGCCTTGTCTCGGCTGCCTCGCCTACATTTTTCAACGGCCTGCTCAGCTCGTCAGGCCTGCCTTGGCCAATACGGCTGCCTCGTCAACCTCATCTATCTGTTCTCTGCCCAGAAACCGCTCGGCATACTCGCGGTAGATCTGCCTGCGCACGAATAAACCGAACAGCGGCGCATCTATGTGCACGCCCCGGCACATGCCGGCCATGATATTCAGCGACTCGGAGAGCAGTTTGCCTTTCTTGTAGGGGCGATCCACCGCCGTCAGCGCCTCGAAAATATCGGCAATCGCCATCATCCGCGCCGGCAGGCTCATCTGCTCGCGGCGCAGGCGCTTCGGGTAACCGCTGCCGTCCAATTTCTCGTGATGACCGCCGGCTATCTCGGCGACATTCTGCAGATGCGGCGGGAAGGGCAGGCGGTCGAGCATCAGGATGGTTTGTACTATGTGGTGGTTGATGATATGGCGCTCTTCGCTCGTCAGGGTGCCGCGGGTGACGCTGAGGTTGTACAACTCGCCGCGATTGAACTTGTGCTGCGGCACCTGGAGTTTGAAGCCCAGGGGGTTATCGTCCGGGATGATCTCGGCGGCCGGCCGCTCGATCAGGTGCTCGGGCTTGTCGGCCAATAAGCGTTCTACGACGGGTAGCGCGGCGGGCGGGTTGCGTTCCTGGCGTTGGCCTTCTTCCCAGGACACCCCCTGGCGGTCATCCAGGGTGCGCAGCCAGGTGCGCGCGCCGATCTGTTGCAGGCGTTGCAGGTCGGCTTCGGCCATGGCTTCGCCGCCCAGATTGCTGCGCGCGACAAAGGCGAATTCCTCATCCAGTGCGGTCAGCAGCTCATCGCGCAGGTCGGCCAGTTGCGCGGCAGCGCCGCCTTGGGCACAGCCTTGCCAGTAGTCGATCCAGGCGTCGCGCTTGAGCACCTCGAAGCGCATGCGCACTTCATGGATGCGGTCATACAGGGTCTCCAGCTTGGTCGACTTGTCCACCACGTACTCCGGGGTGGTGACCTTGCCGCAGTCATGCAGCCAGGCGGCGATATGCAGGGCTTCCCAGTCTTCGTCGCTGGGCCGGTAGTCGCTGAACGGCGGTTCGTCGCTGGCGGCGGCCGCGCGGGCGAGCATCAGGGTGATTTCCGGCACGCGTTGGCAATGCCCGCCGGTGTAAGGGCTCTTGGCGTCGATGGCGCCGGCGATCAGCTGGATAAAGGCATCCAGCAGTTGCTTCTGGCGTTCCAGCAGGCGCTGGCTCTCGATGCACAGGGCCGCGACCCCGGACACCGCTTCGACGAAGGCGATGCGCTCGGGGCGCAGCATGGCCCGGTCCGACTCCTCGCCCTGGTCGCGATGCAGCAACAGCAGCACGCCCAGGGTGTCGCCCTGGCGGTTATGCAGCCCGGTGGCGACCAGGTGCACGCGCGGGCTGTCGAGGGCCAGCAGCAGACTCTGCAAGTCGCCGGCCTGGTCGAAGCCGATGGAGGTGGCTGTGCTGCCGCCGCCACTGGCCGGCTGGCGCAGCCAGTCGGGTATCTGCTTGTCACCGAGGTCGTAGTCGGCCAGACCATGCTTGCCCAGGCTGTGCGGTTGCCCATGGATAATCAGGCCGTGGGGTTCCAGCTGGCCATTGTCGCTCAGGTAGATCAGGCCGCCATGGGCTTCGCTGATTTCCATGGTTTCTTCCAGCACGCGCTTGAGCAGCGCGTCGAAGCGGGTCTGTGCGGAGAGGCTGGCGGCGATTTCCAGGAAACTGGCAATGGTCTCTTTCATATGGCCCATGGACACGGCCAGTTGATCGACCTCCAGCACCGGCGAGTGCCAGCTGGCCGGATAGCTGAAGTCGAAGCGGCGGATCGCCTCGGCTTCCAGCACCAGGGCGCGCAGGGGTCTGGCGATAATTCTGGAGCTGAGCCAACCCAGGGGCAGGCACAGCAGCAGGGTGGTCAGGGTCACCAGCGCGCCTTGCCAGCGGATACGATAGGCGTCGGCCAGCAGCTCGTCTTCCGGCACCAGCAAGGCCAGGTGCAGGCCCTGGGGGCCGCCTTCCTGCATATGGCTGCGCGACACCACCCAGCGTCTTTTCTGCAGTTCCAGTACCTCCTCCTGCGGGGCATCCAGGCCGTTGGCGAGCAGGGCGGCAAAGGTCGGGCTGAGAGCGCTGACCGGGGTCAGCTGGGGCGTGCCATCGATCCTCACCAGGCGGTCAGTGCCCGGGTAGGCCACGGCATTGCCCTGGGGATCGAACAGGATCACCTCGGTGGCGGCCGTGACCTTGTGCTTGGCCAGGGTGTCGGACAGATCCGCCAGGGTCAGGTCGGCTCCCAGCACCGTGGTCGGCCCGGCTCGTCTGGCCAAGGTGGTGCCAACTTCGGCGGTGGAAAAGAACACATAGGGCGCGGTGGTGATCTGTCCGCCATCGGCGCGGGCACTGCTGTACCAGCTGCGCTGGCGCGGGTCGTAATCTTCCTGGAGGCGCTGGCGCCGGCTGAGCAGGTTCAGGGCGTCATCGTAGAACAGGTAGTTGGCGTCGATGCCGGTGCCGGTGCCGCTGCGATCGATCGACCAGACCTGATAGGCGGCCTTAGGCGGGGCATCGAAGCGCTGTATGAGCATGTCGCTGCGCAGCGGTCGCACCATAAAGAAGTCGCCATCCGCATAGCCCAGGTACAGCGACGCCAGCTTGGGGTTATCGCGCAGGGCCTGGGCCATGGGCTGGAGCAAGGCCAGACGCGCTTTCAGGTCAGTCGCTTGGGTGGCCTCATGCAGGGCCAGCAGGCTGAGCAGATGGCGGATCGGCTGATAGGTGTGCACCAGGTCTTGCTGCACTTCATGCTTGATGCGTTGGAACAGCGTGCTGCTGCTGGACAGGATGATCTGGGTGGTTTGCTTGTAGTTGAAGACGCCGAGGGCGATGCCGGTGAGCAGGAGCAGCAGGGTGAACAGTGCACTGATATGGATATGCAGCGGAACACGGCGCTCGCGTGCGCGGACTTTTTCGGGCATACGCCTCACTCCTTGATCTTGCAGCTCTTCGCTGCAAAGCATGCAGCCAAGCATAGTGAAGGGGCGGCAGCTTGCCGGCTAAAAGTGCCGGCACAGGTCCTTTTATTATTGCCAGCTGTTCTAAGCAACTCCCTCAGAATCTGTTTCGGATCTCGCGAGCTAGAGCAAGACAAGGCGCTACGTAGTAACAGCCGAAGGCTGGTCAAAACGCCGAGGGAGCGGAGTTTACGGGTTGTAAATGAGCATGACTCGTTTCACTCGCCCTTCGGGTCGCGCTAAAGCGCGTTAGCCGCAAGCGGCTTGCCGAGGCTGTTTTTAACGCAGTATCGCCGACGCGCAGCAGATCCGAGACAGGTTCTCAGGGCTGCGTCTGCTTGGTCGCTGTGCGTTGGCTGCGGCTGAGCAACAGCTGGCGCAGGCCATGGATCAGCAGGGCGACCAGCAGCGCCAGCACCACGCCGAACAGCGCATTGAGCAGGCGCCCCTGGGCCAGCTGCCAGTCCTGCGCCAGGCTTTCCGCCAGCAGCACGAAGCACAGGCTGGTCTGCAGCACGAACAAACCGTAGTGGTTGGCCTGTACGGCGCGGCTGAGGAAGATCAGCGGCAGCAGGGTGGCGACCATCAAGGCCGGGTTCTGCAGGCTGTGGCCAAGCAGGACCAACAGACCGGCTGCGGCTACGCTGGCCAGCACCGATTGCAGGGCGCGCACCAGGCTGCCCTGGAAATCCAGCTGCAGGGTACTGACCACTATCAGGGTCAGCCAGTAACCGCGCTGCAACTCCGCCAGGTTGACCAGCAAACCGGCCAGGGCGAAGGCCAGGGTGCAGCCGAAGGCGTGCAGCCGCCATTGCTGTTGCGGCAGGCGCTTGGCGTGGCGCTTGAGCACCTTGCAGATGCTGATAAAACGCGGCATATAGGGCCACATGCGCAGGCCATGCAGGCCGCGCAGGCCGAAGGCCAGCAGCATCACCCAGAGGCCGCCGAGGATAAACAGCATGGCGATGGCGTAGGGGTTGTTCAGGTTGCCCAGGCCGTATTGGCCCTGGCCCAGGCACAGGCAGATGGCCAGGCCTATGCCCAGCTTGCCGGCTTCGCTGCCGAAGCGTTGTAGCCAGGCGAGCAGGAAGCCGAAGGCGGCGAATAGCCAGAAGCTGCTCAGCGGCTGGCTGGCCGCCCAGAAGCCCAGCCCGGCGCTGCAGGCCCCCAGCCCACAGAGCAGCAACATGCGTAGCATGCCCAGGCGCTGCAGCGGGTTGGCCTGGGCGGCCTGGTAGGCGCCGGCCGAGGCCCAGAGAAAGCCCGGGTGACCGCTGAACAGGCCGAGCAGCAGCGGCAAGGCGCAGCCCAGGCCGGCGACTATGGCCGGGCCCCAGGCGGGTGGCCCGGCATGCCAGCTAAAGGCTTGTTTGAGCGCTGTCTTCATCGCTTACACCGGGCTCGAGCGGCCGGTCATTTCCCGGGCCATCTCAGTAGCGTAGCTGTCGGTCATGCCGGCGATAAAGTCGATCATGCGCAGGAAGGACTTGTACAGCGGCCAGTCCGGATCGGGGGCGTTGTTGCCGAGCAGGTCGAGGATGCGCCTGTGCTTGAACGACGGCGTGCGCCCGCCATATTGCTCCAGGGCGGCGCCGCAGAAGGCGTTGAGGAGAATCTCCAGGGTGGTGTAGGCGCCGATCTCGTGCAGGGTCTTGCGCTTGTCCTGGAAGATTTTCTGCCGCGCCATGTCCTTGGCGCTTTGCACGCAGCGCTTGGCGGTGCCGTGCATATGCTCGACCAGATCGCCCTGCAGAGTGCCTTTGAGCAGCGCCTGCTGTTGCTCGACAAAGGCATGGGCGGCGGCGTTGGTCAGGTGCTCGATGGCCTTGCCGCGCAGGATCGCCAGCTTGCGCCGCTTGGAGTCGTCCGGGCCGAGCTGGCGGTAGGTTTCCGGCAGGTCGTCGCCGACCAGGTCGAGCAGCAGCGCCTCGACTTCGCGGTAGTCGAGCAGCTCCATTTCCAGGCCGTCTTCCAGGTCGATCAGGCCGTAGCAGATGTCGTCCGCGGCCTCCATCAGGTACACCAGCGGATGGCGCGCCCAGCGCTGTTCTTCCAGTTGCGGCAGGCCCAGTTTGCCGGCGATCTGCTCGAGCAGCGGCAGCTCGCTCTGGTAGCAGCCGAACTTGTGCTTCTTGTAGCCTTGGGCCTCGGCATGGCGGGCGGTCCAGGGGTATTTCAGGTAGGTGCCCAGAGTGGCGTAGGTCAAGCGGGTGCCGCCATCGAACTGGTGGTATTCCAGCTGGGTGAGCACGCGAAAGCCCTGGGCGTTGCCCTCGAAACTGAGAAAGTCGCCGCGCTCGGCCTCGCTCATCGAATCCAGCCAGCCGCGCCCGTCGGCCTGTTGGAACCAGTGGCGAATGGCATCTTCGCCCGAGTGGCCGAAGGGCGGGTTGCCGATGTCATGGGCCAGGCAGGCCGATTGCACGACCATGCCCAGGTCGCTCGGCGCGCACCATTCGGGCAGCTCGTCGCGGATCATCTCGCCGACACGCATGCCCAGGGAGCGGCCGACGCAGCTGACCTCCAGGGAGTGGGTCAGGCGGGTGTGGATATGGTCGTTGCTCGACACCGGGTGCACCTGGGTCTTGCGCCCCAAACGGCGAAAGGCCCCGGAGAAGATGATGCGGTCGTGGTCTTTGTGAAAGGGCGTGCGGCCCAACTCATCGACGCTGTGGGTCGGTTTGCCGAGTCGTTCGCGGTTGAGCAGGGTTTGCCAATCCAAAGCAGGTCCTCGCCGTCAGGTGGCTTATTGCTGGCTAGCTTCGGGGTTCTGGCGTCTGGCTGCAAGCCTGCAGACGTTGCTGCGCCATCGGCTCTGGTTGGCCGGCACTGCCTTGTCGACGGCTCAATCGAGTCGCGGGTGGCGAGCGGCGTTTAGCGTTGCTAAGGTCACACCCAGGTGCGAGTGGCGGCATCCCGCCAGTACTGGGCTGGTTTCGCGGGGTTGCGTGGCTCATCCCTAAGCACCCCCCAACAGGAGCGCAGCCGCTAAAAGCAGGCCGGTGAGCTCGATGTTAGGCGCTAGATAAAGCGGTTTTCTCGCAACAGGAGGCTGTATGAATAATGCAATCGTCTTGGTCGCACGGCTGCTCCTCGGCCATATTTTTCTGCTGGCTGGGTTGGGCAAGATCACCGGCTACGCCGGCACGCAGGGCTATATGGAGAGCATGGGCGTACCCGGGGTGCTGTTGCCGTTGGTGATAGCGCTGGAAATTGGCGGCAGCCTTGCCGTGATCCTTGGCTTCCTTACCCGCTGGGCCGCTCTGTTACTGAGCGGATTCTGTCTGGTGGCGGCGCTGATCTTCCACCGCAATTTCAGCGATCAAATGCAGATGATCATGTTTATGAAAAACTTCGCCATAGCCGGCGGTTTTCTTCTGCTCTATGTGCAAGGGGCTGGTGCATACAGCATCGATGCCAAGCGCGCCGGGTAACAGGCGCGAGCCGACGCCGAATGCGTAGGCGAGGTGACTTGGGATGCGGGGACGGATTTATTTTCCAAGCAGGTCCAGGGTGGGCCGTAGCTGAACGATCAATCCGCCCGCCGGCCCTCGCCGCGGCGCCTTTTTGCCTCCCTTGCCGCTAAGGAGGTCCCATGAGCCAGGCGCTGGCGCCAGGCGTGCGCGGCCGTGAAGCCTGGGCGTGGGCGATGTACGACTTCGCCAACTCCGGTTACACCACCGTGGTCATCACCGCCGTCTTCAACGCCTACTTCGTGGCGCAGGTCGCGGGCAACCAGCCCTGGGCGTCTTTGGCCTGGACCGGCGCGCTGGGCGTGTCCTACGCGCTGATCATGCTGACGGCTCCGATGCTCGGGGCTTATGCCGATGCCCATGGCGCCAAGAAGCGCTTGCTGGTCGCCACCACCCTGGGTTGCGTGGCCGGTACCGCGGCGCTGTCCAGTGTCGGCCCCGGCGACTTGCTGCTCGGGATGCTGCTGGTGGCACTGTCCAACTTCTTCTTCGGCAGCGGCGAAAACCTCATCGCCGCCTTCCTGCCGGAACTGGCGCCGGCCGATAGCCTGGGCAAGGTGTCCGGCTGGGGCTGGAGCCTGGGTTATCTGGGCGGGCTGTGCACGCTGGGGCTGTGTCTGGCGTATGTGACCTGGGCCCAGGGCCAAGGGTTGGCGGCGAGCGAGTTTGTCCCGGTGACCCTGTGGATCACCGCCGCCGTGTTCGCCCTGGCCAGCCTGCCGACCTTTCTGTTCCTGCGCGAGCGGGCGCCAGCCCAAGGCCACCCGGCCAGCCGCGGCCTGGTCGGCGAGGCGTTCGGCCGCCTGGCCCGGACCATCCGCCAGGCTGGCCACTACCGCGATATGCGCCGGTTGCTGATCTGCATCCTGTTCTACCAGGCGGGCATCCAGGCGGTGATCACGCTGGCCGCCATCTATGCCCAGCAGGCGATGCATTTCACCACCCAGGACACGCTGCAGCTGATCTTCGTGGTCAACCTCACGGCGGCGGCTGGCGCGTTCGGCTTCGGCTACGTACAGGACCGCATCGGTCACCTGCCGGCGCTCGCCGCGACGCTGGCGGGCTGGATCCTCATGATCCTGCTGGCCTGGCTCGCCCAGGGGGCGGGGTTGTTCTGGCTGTCGGCCAACCTGGCTGGGCTGTGCCTGGGCGCGAGCCAGTCGGCCGGGCGCGCAATGGTCGGCCTGTTCAGCCCGGCGGCGCGGCGGGCCGAGTTCTTCGGCCTGTGGGGGTTGGCGGTGAAGCTGTCGGCGATCCTCGGCCCGATCACCTACGGCCTGGTGTCCTGGCTGAGCGGGGGCGACCACCGCTTGGCGATGCTGATCACCGGCAGCTACTTCGTCGTGGGCTTGCTGCTGCTGAGCGGGATCGACGTTGCCCGCGGCCGGCGGGCCGCCATGGAGACCGCAGCGGACTGAGGCCGGCGCCGCGGGGCCAGGCCTGGCAGCAGACGCGCCATCACAACCCCGCCGCATCTATATCCATCAGCAATAGCCGCTTGCCGTTGTCGATAAATTGCCCGGCGGTCAGGCAGTACTGGTTGGTGGTGGCGTCGCGGTAGGTGTTGGAGAGGATCAGTCGGCGCTCATCCCAGCCTTCGGCGAGCAGCTGGTAGAAGTAGGGCCGCCATGACCAGTTATGCCCGATATACCGGGAGTCGCTGTGCCAGCTGTCGTCGCGGCGTTCTAGGTTGGCGCTGAGCTGGGTGCCGTGGCGGTCGCATTGGTAGATGCGCAGCAGCCAGGGCGCGGCATGCGGCAGTGGCAGTTGGCTGACTGGTGAGCCGGCCTCGACCCAGTGTTTAAAGCTGTTCATCAGCTCGCCGAGTTGCTGGCGCAGGTTCATCAAGCGGGCGCGTTCGGCGAGTTTCTGCTGAACATAGTGGTCGCGCAGTTGGGCGAAGCGTTGGACGAAGGCAGCGCTGTCGAAGAACTCCTGCTCGGGTCTGGCGAACAGATAACCCTGCACGTAGCGCGCGCCGCACTCCAGGGCGAAGTCCAGTTCGGCTTCGGTTTCCACCCCTTCGGCGATGATCCAGCAACCGGTCTTTTCCGCCATCTGCGCCAGGGCCTTGACCACTTCGCTGCTCGGCCCGCCCCGGGCGGCCTGCTGGAACAGGCGCATGTCCAGCTTGAGGATGTCCGGCTGCAGCGCCAGCACCCGATCGAGCTGGGAATAACCGGCGCCAAAGTCATCGATGGCGATGCGCGCGCCGGCTTCGCGATAACGCTCGACCACCCGCGGCAAGCGCAGGGTGGCGCCGCCCAGTTCGGTGATTTCAAAGACGATACGCGTCGGGTCTATGCCGCTGCGCTGCAACTGTTTGAGGCTGGGCAGGGGTTGTTCGGGGCGTAGCCGGCTGATCCAGCGCGGTGAGATATTCAGGCTGAGAAACCAGTCCGGCGGGGCTTGGTGAAAGCGCGCCAGGGCTTGCTCGCGCACCGCGCGGTCGAGGCGGCGCAAGGCGGCCGGCGGGGTCTTAGGGTCGCTGAACAGCGGGCCGGCGGAATGCAGGCGGCCATCCGCGTCGCGCAAGCGGGCCAGCGCCTCGACACCGGCGATGCGGCCGGTGGCGGTGTCGATAAAGGGTTGAAAGACAGCGAGGGGTTGACCGTCGAACACCGAGCAAATCCTTAGGCAAGCAGAACGCCCCCGGCAGGTGGCGCAGCTATCGCCTAAGCAAGATCGTGGCCAGGCTTAGCCTGCGCGTCTGCCTCTTTAGTCGTGGCGGGGTCTGGACGCCGAGGTGGATTGCACCCGAGCAGGGCACCGGCAAAGCGCCGCTGCGAGCTATCGACGCTGGGGGCGGTAAGGGTTCCTTCTTGCTTAAATGCCAGGTGGCCTGGCCCTCGGCTGGTATAGCGCTTGCATTAGGTTGGTGCGCTTCTTCACTGGTCTGCTCTTTTATGGGGCTGTGAGGGATTTGGCCAGGACGCCGTGATGCGCCAACAACCCCCTTAATAACTATGGATTAAGTACCTCGGAGTCGATCCGCTCAGGCACCACTATGGTGCCGGGCCCGATTGTCTGCGGTGGAATGGAACGCGATTTGTGCTGCCTTGTGGTGCGCTGATGGTTGTTTGTGGTCCGCTTTGGTGCTTTTTCCCTGCGACGGAGTTTTCTTCGTAGATGGAAAACCTCAACAGTGCTGTGGAAACCCTGATTCACGGCTCCAATACCCTGTTTATTCTGCTCGGCGCCGTCATGGTGCTGGCCATGCACGCCGGCTTCGCCTTCCTCGAGGTCGGCACGGTGCGGCAGAAGAACCAGGTCAACGCCTTGTCGAAGATCATCTCCGACTTCGCGGTCTCGGCCCTGGCGTATTTTTTTGTCGGTTACTGGGTCGCTTATGGGGTGACCTTCCTCGAGCCGGCCAGCGTGCTGACCGCAGGCAATGGCTATGGCCTGGTGAAGTTCTTCTTCCTGCTGACCTTCGCCGCGGCGATTCCGGCGATCATTTCCGGTGGCATCGCCGAGCGCGCCAAGTTCGGCCCGCAGCTGTGCGCCACCGTGCTGATCGTGGCCTTCGTCTACCCCTTCTTCGAGGGCCTGATCTGGAACGGCAACTTCGGCGTACAGGCCTGGCTGACGGCGCAGTTCGGCGCGGCCTTCCATGACTTCGCCGGCTCGGTGGTGGTGCATGCGGTGGGCGGCTGGCTGGCCTTCGGCGCGGTGATTCTGCTGGGCCGCCGCGATGGCCGTTATCGCGACGGGCGTCTGGTGGCCTTCGCCCCATCGAATATTCCGTTCCTGGCCCTGGGCTCGTGGATTCTGATTATCGGCTGGTTCGGCTTCAACGTGATGAGCGCGCAGACCCTGGGCAGCGTCAGCGGCCTGGTGGCGGTCAACACCCTGATGGCCATGGTCGGCGGCACGGTGGCGGCCCTGCTGGTTGGGCGCAATGACCCGGGCTTCCTGCACAATGGCCCGCTGGCCGGTCTGGTGGCGGTCTGCGCCGGCTCCGACCTGATGCATCCGGTGGGGGCTCTGGTGACCGGGGCTATCGCCGGTGGCCTGTTTGTCTGGGCGTTCACCGCGACCCAGGTCAAATGGAAAATCGACGATGTGCTCGGCGTCTGGCCGCTGCACGGTCTGTGCGGGGTGTGGGGCGGCATCGCCTGCGGCATCTTCGGCCAACAAGCGCTCGGCGGCCTGGGCGGCGTCAGCCTGGCCAGCCAGTTCGCCGGCACCGCCTTGGGCGTGCTGGTGGCGCTGGTGGGTGGTTTCCTGGTGTATGGCGTGCTGAAAGTCTCGGTAGGCATTCGCCTGACCCAGGAAGAGGAATACTACGGCGCCGACCTGTCGGTGCATAAGATAGGTGCGCTTAGCCAGGACTGATGGCTGTTCGCACGACATAAAGAAGCCCGGCGCAGTGCCGGGTTTTTTGTTGAGCTGGCTTTAGGTCGTCTGGCCGCGTAATACCGTTGATCGGCGCCTACAAACCTATGGCTAAAGTTTTATCCATTACGGCCGTCAACCAATCAGATACACCGCCTAGGTACTTTGCCATGACTCCCCTGGCCTCACTTTCACCCGCCGTATCACGTCCATCCTCTAGCAACGTCCAGCCTGCCGTGCGCAATGCCGCCGATGCCCATGCGGTGTTGGCCAATCGCCTGGCCGAGCGGCTGGGCTTGCCGCCGGGCTCCCTGGTCGGCAAGGCGGATGACTACAGCCCGGAAAAAGTGGCCGGGCGCATTCTCGGTTTTATCGAGCAGCGCCTAGAAAGTGAGAAGGCCGCGGGGGCCGATACCAGTAAGCTGCAAGGCCTGCTGGAGCAAGCGCGCAGCGGTGTGGAACAAGGCTTTGCCGAGGCGCGCAAGATTCTCGATGGCATGGGCGTCTTGCAAGGCAAGGTGGCCACTGATATCGACGACACCTATCAGCGTATCCAGGACGGTTTTGCCGATCTGGATAAGCGCTTCAATCCTGCCGCAGAGCCTGACACCGACAGTACCGGCACCTCCGGTTCCGCCGCAGTGGCCGCCTACAGCGAACGCTTTGCCGCCCAGGCAGAAACCTTCGAGATGGCGGTGACCACCCGTGACGGCGATCGCCTGCGCATCTCCATCGCCCAGGCCTCGGCCAACTGGTCGCAAAGCGGCGTCGCTGCCACGAGCGATGGCAACGGCAGTGCGCTGGTGGCCGGCAGTCAATCGGGCAGCCTGCAGATCGGTGGTTGGCAGGTCAGCATCGAAGGCGAGTTGGATGAGCAAGAGCGCGAGGCCCTGGAGAAACTCTTCGGCCAGGTGCAGGAGCTGTCCGACAAGTTCTACGCCGGTGATCTGAGCGGGGCGTTTGATCGGGCCATGGCCTTGGATATGGATGGCGAGCAACTTGCCTCCATGTCCCTGCGCCTGACGCAGACCAGCGTGCGCCAAGCCACCGACGCCTACAGTGCGGTGGCTGAGCAGGGTGGTCAGGCCGCCAGTGCGGTCAATAGCAGCTTGCTCGATTATGCCCAGGGTCTGCTGGAGGCATTGCGCAGTGCCAGCCAGGTCAGCGAGGACGGCAAGGGCAGCCTGTCTGACTTGCTCAAGGGCGGTTTTGCCCTGGATGAGCGTTTCGACAGCAAACGTCTGGAAAAGGCCGAGAAGCTCAACAGCCGTCTGCTCGATGGCCTGCAAGCCTTGCTCGATGAGCAGCTGCAGAATGCCGGCGAGGCACCCGCGGCCTGATCCAAGGCGATGCTAGACTGTACGCTTAGCAGATAGTTGAGGCGTACAGATGCTCCCGGAATGTCAATTATTCGGTACCCTCGGCTGCCACCTGTGTGAGGTGGCCGAGGCGTTACTGATGCCTTTTGTCGAGCACGGTTTGCTGGTTGAAGTGGTGGATATCGCCGAACAAGAAGGCTGGCTCGAACACTACGGCCTGCGCATACCTGTGCTGCGCCGCAGCGATACCGGCGCCGAGCTGAGCTGGCCATTCGAGGCCGAGCAAGTTGTGGACTTCCTGCGTTAAGCCTGCCGGCGCGATCTGCCGGGCAGCTGGGTCATTGAATTATTAAAGGATGAAGAGCAATGAGCATGGTGCTGGGTGATGCCTTGTCGCTGCTGTTGTTTCGCTTGCACAGTGGTCGTTTGTTGGGGATTAACCTGCTCAAGGTTCAGGAAATCATTCCATGCCCGCCCTTGACCAAGCTCCCCAGTCGCCATCCCCATGTGCGTGGCGTGGCTACCTTGCGCGGTTCGGCCTTGACGGTGATCGACCTGGCCCGCGCGATTGGCGAGCAGGGCGTCAGTGATAGCCGCGATGGCTGTCTGATAGTCACCGAACTCAGCCGCTCGCGTCAGGGCCTGCACGTGCAAAGCGTTGAGCGCATAGTGCAGTGCTATACCCGCGATGTGCGTCCGCCACCCGCAGGTTCCGGCGGCAAAGCCTTTATCACCGGGGTGACCCAGATCGACGGCAAGATAGTGCAGATACTCGATATCGAGAAGGTATTGCACGAGCTCGCGCCGGCAATAGTCGAAGACCTCGATGAGCAGCTGCTGTCGGAAAGCGAGCGCAGTCTGCTCAGGGGGCGCCGCGTGCTGGTGGTGGATGACTCTCATGTGGCCCTGCACCAGACCATGATCACCCTGCGCAAGCTGGAACTGGACTGTCAGATGGTCAGAAGCGCCGCTAGTGCCTTGGCGCTATTGCTGGCGGAGCATGCAGCCGGGCGGCCGATAGAAGTGCTGGTGTCGGATATCGAGATGCCAGAGATGGATGGCTATGACCTTGTGCGCACTATCCGCAAACACCCGGACATCGGTCAGACCTATGTGCTGCTGCACACCTCATTGGACAGCACTATGAATACCGAAAAAGCCCAGGCGGTGGGGGCCAACGATGTGCTGACCAAGTTCTCCACCATCGACCTGAGCAAGGCTTTGGTGCGCGCGTTTGAAAGCCTGAATTGATGGGTTTTAGTCGGCCACAAAAAAGCCCGCAATTAGCGGGCTTTTTTGTGGGTCTTGGATGCTCAGTGTGAGCTACTCAAGACTGGGAAATGGTCGGAGAGACAGGATTCGAACCTGCGACCTTCTCGTCCCGAACGAGACGCGCTACCAAGCTGCGCTACACTCCGAATAAGTTGAGATTGTACTCAAAAAGTTTTGTTACACAAGGGGTTAGGGGCGAATTTTTTAAAACGGCAGAGCGCTCGGCCGGCCTCAGGCGCCACGCCATGGCGGCATGGGGGCGCCTGAGGGGCGCAAGAATTACAGCTCTTTGACCGTGCGCACTTGGTCCTTGTTGACCTTGGCAGGTTTGCCGTCGAGTTGCTCGAACTCATAGAAACCCGACTCTTCGTCGAAGACAGGTTCGTCCACGGTTTGGATCTCGCGGCCGTCATTCAGGGTGATCACCGAGGGCGCTGCGCAACCTGCCAGAGTGACCAGCCCCAGGGCGAGCAAGAGGGCCGGAATGGTTCGCTGGATCATTTGAATCTCCTTGGGTTTTAGAGGCTTTTACTCTTGTAAGACGAGGCCTTGGCCGCCAAGTTCCCTGTTAACCACCGCTAGTAGTGGGCGTACTCAACAGCTCGGGGGTGTTCAGGTTAGCCAGGCGCGGATCTTCGGCTGGGCAATCGACGGTCAGGGGATCGATGGAACGCAGCCAGCGCTGCGGGCTGCGTTCGCCGGCTTGCCAGGCTCGCTCGAGTGCGGGCGCCAGGGCCAGTGGAATCAGGCAGAACAAAGGTTCCAGGTACTGGCCCTGACGCACCACTACCGCTCGTTCGCCCGCTTGGCTGAGCAAGGCCTGCAGCAGCGCCAGGTCGAGACCCGGGGCATCGCAGGGCAGCACCAGCAGCCAGTGGTGGCGGGCGACTTTAAGCCCCGCGCGAATGCCGGCCAAGGGACCCTGGAAGTCGGCCACCTCATCCGCCACCAGGCGGTCGGCGTAGGGTGCGTAGCGCTCGGCGTTGCGGTTGCAGGAGATGATCAGATCATCGGTCAGGGGCCGCGCTAAGGCATGCAGCCAGGCGATCAGGGGGCGGCCTTGCCAGTCGAGCAGGCCCTTGTCCTGGCCGCCCATGCGTTGTCCGCGGCCGCCCGCCAAGAGCAATACGGAACAGCTGGGTAGAGCAGGGCTAGCGGGCATGGCAGAGCCTCCTGGGATGGGCCTGTGATATAAATGCGGGCATTATCGCCCATAACCGGAAGCCTGCCATGAGCCACAAGGCCGACGCACCCTTCGTGCCCCTGAATATTGCCGTTCTCACCGTCAGCGACACCCGCAGCCTGGACACCGACACCTCCGGCCAGTTGTTTGTCGACCGCCTGCAAGCGGCCGGGCACAACCTGGCGGCGCGGGTCTTGCTGAAGGACGACCTGTACAAGATTCGCGCCCAGGTCGCGACCTGGATTGCCGAGGATCAGGTGCAGGTGGTGCTGATCACCGGCGGCACCGGCTTTACCGGCCGTGACAGTACCCCGGAAGCCGTGGCCTGCTTGTTGGACAAGCAGGTCGATGGTTTCGGCGAGCTGTTCCGGCAGATTTCCGTGGCCGATATCGGCACCTCGACCATTCAATCCCGCGCCTTGGCCGGCTTGGCCAACGGCACCTTGGTGTGCTGTCTGCCGGGCTCGACCAATGCCTGCCGTACCGCCTGGGATGGCATCCTCGGTGAGCAACTGGATGCCCGCCATCGTCCCTGCAATTTCGTTCCGCACCTGAAGCAAGTGGCGGCCTGCGAGAGCCGTGGATGAGCGGCTGTGACAAGCCTGGGCTGATGCCGGTCGAGGCGGCGCTGCAGCGCTTGCTGGCGCTGGCCGAGGCCAGTGCCATTGGCGAGATCGAGCAAGTCAGCCTGAGCGCAGCCGATGGCCGGGTGCTGGCCGAACCCTTGATCGCCAAGCTGGATTTGCCGCCCTGGGCCAACAGCGCCATGGACGGTTACGCCCTGCGCCTGGCCGACTGGACGGGCGAACCGCTAGTGGTCAGCCAGCGCATCCAGGCAGGCAGCGCGCCCGAGCCGCTGCAGCCCGGCACTTGCGCGCGGATCTTTACCGGCGCGCCGCTGCCCCAGGGCGCCGATACGGTGGAGATGCAGGAAAACGCCGTGCTCGGCGCGGATGGCCGGGTGGCCTTTAGCGAGCCTTTGCGCCTGGGCCAGAATGTGCGCGCCCAGGGTCAGGAAACCCGTATCGGCGATTCCGTGCTGCCGGCCGGCAGCCGTTTGGGCCCGATCGAGCTGGGGTTGGCGGCTTCGCTGGGTTGTGCCGAGCTGAGTGTGCGGCGGCGCCCACGGGTGGCGGTATTGTCCACCGGCGATGAGCTGATCGAACCGGGACTGCCGCTTGGCCCCGGGCAAATCTACAACAGCAACCGCCGCCTGCTGATCGCCTGGTTGCAGCGTCTGGGCTGCGAGGTGGTGGATGGCGGCATCCTGGCCGACGACCTGGAGCTGACCCGTGCGGCGCTGGGCGCCCTGAGTGGCGTCGACCTGATTCTGTCGACCGGCGGCGTATCGGTGGGCGAGGCGGATTTCCTTGGCCTGGCCCTGCGCGAAGAGGGCGAGCTGGCGCTGTGGAAGCTGGCGATCAAACCAGGCAAGCCGCTGACTTGCGGGCAGTTTCGCGGTGTGCCGGTGATCGGCCTGCCGGGCAATCCGGCTTCGACCCTGGTGACTTTCGGCCTGCTGGCGCGGCCTTATCTGCTGCGCCGTCTGGGCGTGCAGCGGGTCGAGCCCTTGGGTTTCCCGATGCCGGCCGGCTTCATCTGGAGCAAGCCGGGCAACCGCCGCGAATACCTGCGCGCGCGCCTGGAAAATGGCCGGGTGGTGCCCTATCCGAACCAGAGTTCCGGCGTGCTACGCAGCGCAGCCTGGGCCGAGGGCTTGGCCGAGGTGCTGGAAAATACCACCTTGAGCGAGGGCGATAGCCTGCGCTTTATCCCCCTAAGCGAAATACTCGGGTAGGACGTCGTAGGATGGGTTGAGCGCAGCGATACCCATCTGGCCATTGATGGGTTACGCCGCTGCGCGGCCCATCCTACGGCTTGAGCTGCGCCGCCTGGCGTTGGCTTTCGCGAAACTCGCCCGGGGTCTGCCCGGTCCAGGTCTTGAAGCTGCGGTGGAAAGAGCGCGACTCGGTAAAGCCCAGGTAGCAGGCGATATCCTGAATCGCCAGGTCGCTGCGCAGCAGGTAGTGCTCGGCCAGTTCCTGGCGCAGTTCATCGAGTATCTGCTGGTAGCTGGTGCCGGCCAGTTGCAGATGACGCTGCAGGGTGCGCACCGTCATATTGAATTTCTCCGCCACCCGCTCCTTGCGCGGCAAACCATCCTTGAGCAGCAGACGCAGGGCGTTCTTCACCCGGCGCGGCAGCGGCTCGTCATCGTCCAACCCGGCCATCAGGGTCAGGGCGTGTTCTTCCAGGGTACGCAGCAGGTTGGCGTCGGCCTGGCGCAGCGGCACGCCGAGGTATTCCAAAGGCACCAGCAGGGCGTT
>NZ_JAUYNP010000299.1 GCF_030696055.1 Pseudomonas sp.
GCTGCGTGCAACACGTAATTGGGGCATAGCCTTTTTTTGTAGCCCGGATAAAATCCGGGGAAATCTACCCACTGAGTTCAGCTGCCGGGCTGGGCGCAGGAGGCTCGCGGCTGACTCAGCGCAGGATCAGCAGCGCGCTGGTACTGGTGCGCAGCAGGTAGCTGGTGGTGCTGCCGACCAGAAACTGGCGAATCCGCGAGTGGCCGTAGGCGCCCATGGCCAGCAGGTCGATGCCCTGCTCGATCTGGTAGGCGTGCAGGGCCGGCTCGACATCGCCGGCGCAGATCGCCAGCTGCACCGAGCTGGCCGAGTCCTGCAGCACGCGCTCGGCACTCTTGAGCTGTTCCCAGGCCGCGCTGGTATCGGCCCCGACCATCACCAGATGGGCGGGCAGCCCCTTGAGCAGCGGGCTGGCGGCGATCATCTGGAGGCTTTTGTGCGCGGTGAAGCTGCCGTCGTAGGCCAGCATATAGCTGTGCGGCGCCTTGAATTCGCCGCAGCTGACCAGGATCGGCCGGTGCAGGGTGCGAATCACGTTCTCCAGGTGGCTGCCGACCAACTGGCTGAGGCTGTCGCTGGTCATGCCCTGGCGGCCGATCACCAGCAGGCGGATGTCCTGTTCCAGCTCCTGCAGGCAGTCCACCAGGTCGCCATGGCGCTGGCGCAACTGCGGATTAATCACACCGTCGCGCTGGGTCCGTTGCTTGGCTGCTTCCAGGGCCAGGCGGCCCTGCTCCAGGGCCAGTTTGCTGCGCTGTTCGTCCAGCTCCGCCAACTCCTGGAACAGTTGCTCACGGCTGCCCAGGTCGATAGTGGACAGGTCAGTGGGCGGCGGGTATTGCTTGTGATCCAGGACGTGCAGCAGGGTCAGCGGTACGTCGAGGCGCAAGCTGGCCCAGGCGGCGTAATCACACACAGTCGGGGACGACAGGGAGCCATCGATACAAGCCATTACGTGGGACACGTTGTTCTCCTTGCTAGCAGGCCGTTGAACAACGACCTAGGTCGCCCCTCTGGATACAAGCCAGGGGCGTTAAACATAGAGGAAGTGGCCGATCTTGTTGGCGAAGCACGTCGCCGTCAGCAGCCCCCCGACCCATACGCCATAGGCCAGATAGTGAGTGAAGACAGTGACCGCCACTGTGGCAAGCATGAGGCTATGGCTGGAGAGCGGGAACTTCTGCAGATTGCGCTGGAGTTCCAGCTAACAGGCTGTTGAAAAATGTAGGCGAGGCAGCCGAGACAAGGCAAAAACGGCCGAAAAAGCG
>NZ_JAUYNP010000308.1 GCF_030696055.1 Pseudomonas sp.
TACGCCCACTAGGCCTTGGTTTACCCGGCCCGCAGAGCGCCTAAGATGGCTCCAGAATAAAAACATCTGGAGCCACCATGCCCTTTACGACCGCGCCCTTCGCCGCCCTGCTGATCGCCAACCGTGGCGAGATCGCCATTCGCATCGCCCGCGCCGCCGCCGAGCTGGGTATTCGCTCGGTGGCGGTGTATGCCGAAGACGATGCCGCCTCCCTGCACCTGCGCCAGGCCGACAGCCTGCTGATACCCCGCCGGTAGAAAGGCTGCTGCCTCCCCCACACAACCCGCATCAAGGAATGAGCATGGCTCTCGATAACGCGGCAATTCAGTTGATCAAGCAAAGCGCTGCGGCCATCAAGGGGCAATCAGCGGAAATAAACCGGTTGGTTTATCAAAACCTGAACCAATACCACCCAACCGCCTATGCCCTCTTGCAGCGGGCCGGATTGCCGCCACTGGCCAGTATCGTGGCCAGCTATGCGGCCAGCATCGACAACCTTGAGCCCTTCCTCAAGCACGCGCCGAAGATTGCCCAGGTGCATCACCGGATCGACCTGCAGGAAGAGCACTTCGAGATGGTGGCCAGCGCACTGTTCACCGCCTTTCGCCAAGTTCTGGATCGAGAAACCCTGTGCGACGCCGCCATCCAGGCCTGGCGCAGCGCTTATGAGCAGTTGGCGAACACCTTGATCAGGCTGCAGAGAGAACTCCAAACCGCGGTGCTGTAACCCGCCCCCAGTATCCTTCAGCCAGCGAGTCATGCCATGTTCCAAGCCCTGCTGATCGCCAACCGTGGCGAGATCGCCATCCGTATCGCCCGTGCCGCCGCCGAGCTGGGCATTCGCTCGGTGGCGGTGTACGCCGAGGACGATGCCGCCTCCCTGCATCTGCGCCAGGCCGACAGCGCGGTGGTGCTTAAGGGCCGTGGAGTGCCGGCCTATCTGGATATGGATCAGCTGATCGCCATCGCCCAGACCGAAGGCTGCGAGGCGGTGCATCCTGGCTATGGCTTTCTCGCCGAAAACGCCGAATTCGCCCGCCGCTGCCAGGCCGCCGGCCTGTGCTTTATCGGCCCGCTGCCTGAGGTACTGGAACTGTTCGGCGACAAGGCCGCCGCCCGCGAGTTGGCCGAGCGTTGCGACGTGCCGCTGGTGGCAGGCAGCAACCGCGCGATCAGCCTGGACGAAGCCCATGGCTTTCTGCGCAGCTTGGGCGACGGCGGCGCGGTCATGCTTAAGGCCCTGGCCGGCGGCGGTGGCCGCGGTATGCGCCCGGTGTTCAGCGCCACTGAGCTGGACGAAGCCTTTGCCCGTTGCCAGTCGGAAGCCCGCGCCGCCTTTGGCAATGACGCGCTGTATATCGAACAACTGGTGCGCCACGCCCGGCATATCGAAATCCAGGTGCTAGGCGACAGCACGGGCGTGGTGAGCCATCTATGGGAACGCGACTGCAGCCTGCAACGGCGTCAGCAGAAGCTGGTGGAAATCGCCCCCAGCCCGGACCTGCCTGCGGCTACTCGCGAGCGCATGATAGCCGCGGCGCTCAAGCTGGCCGGCGCGGCGCAGTATCAGGGCCTGGGCACCTTCGAATTTCTGCTGGATGCCGAGCAGCCCGAGCGCTTCTACTTTATGGAGGCCAACCCGCGCATCCAGGTCGAACACACGGTCACCGAGCAGGTCACAGGTGTCGATCTGTTGCAGACCCAACTCAGGCTGGCCGCCGGCATCTCCCTGAGCGAGCTGGGTTTGCTCACGCCGCCGGCCCTTAATGGCTGCGCCGTGCAACTGCGGATCAACCTGGAAAGCATGGGCGCCGATGGCAGCACCCGCCCGGCCGTCGGCACCCTGACCGCCTACGAGCCGCCCAGCGGGCCGGGCCTGCGGGTGGATGGCTACGGCTACGCTGGCTACCCGGTCAGCCCCAGCTACGACTCGCTGCTGGCCAAACTGATCGCCCACGGCCCGGACTACCCCAGCGCCCTGCGCCGCGCCTACCGCGCCCTGTGCGAATTCCGCCTGGAGGGCGTGGCGAGCAACCTGCACCTGCTGCAGAACCTGCTGCGCTTGCCGCAGGTCGCGACTTATCAGCTGACGACGCGCTTTGTCGAAAGCCAGCTGGCGCAACTCTTGGCTCCCCAGCAGCAGGCCCATCCCCATAGGTTTTTTGCCGGTGCCCAGGCCACCGCGCAGAGTGCGCAACCCTCGATCGATGCCCCGCCCGGCTGTCTGCCGCTTAATACCCCCAGCAGCGGCGTGCTGGTCAGCCTGGAGGTGGCCGAGGGCGATGCCGTGGCCGTCGGCCAGAGCATCGCCGTGCTGGAGGCGATGAAGATGGAATTCGTGGTCAAGGCCAGCCACAGCGGCATAGTCCTCGCCCTGACGGTGCAGCCCGGCAGTGCCATCGGTAAAGGCCAGCCGCTGCTGTTTATCGAGCCGGCCGAAGTCGACGGCACGCACAGCCATAGCGAACAGAGCCTGGACCTCGCGTATATCCGCGCGGACCTGGCCGAAGTGCTCGAACGCCACGCCATCACCCGCGACGAACGCCGCCCGCAGGCCGTGGCCAAGCGGCGCAAGACCGGCCAACGCACGGTGCGGGAGAATCTCGCCGAACTGCTGGATGACGGCAGTTTCAGCGAATACGGCGCCCTGGCCCTGGCCGCGCAGCGCCGCCGGCGTTCGCTGGAAGAGCTGATCGAACTGAGCCCGGCCGATGGCCTGGTGGCCGGCATCGGCACGGTCAACGCAGCTACCTTCGGCAGCCAGGCGGCGCGCTGCATGGTCATCGCCTACGACTACACGGTATTCGCCGGCACCCAGGGGGTGATCAACCACAAGAAGACCGACCGCATGCTCGGCCTGGCCGAGCAGTGGCGCCTGCCCCTGGTGCTGTTCGCCGAAGGGGGTGGCGGGCGGCCGGGCGATACCGATTTCGTCGGTGTGGCCGGACTGGACTGCCATACCTTTGTCGCTATGGCTCGGTTGTCCGGACTCGTCCCTACAGTTGGGATAGTCTCCGGGCGCTGCTTCGCCGGCAATGCCGCCCTGCTCGGCTGCTGCGATGTGATTATCGCCACGCAAAACGCCAGCATAGGTATGGCCGGCCCGGCGATGATCGAAGGCGGCGGCCTGGGTAGCTTCAAGCCCGAGGAAGTCGGCCCCGTCAGTGTGCAGGGGCCGAATGGGGTGATCGACGTGCTGGTGGCCGATGAAGCCGAGGCGGTGCGGGTGGCCAAGCAGTATCTGAGCTATTTCCAGGGCCCACTCAACGATTGGCAATGCGCCGATCAACGCCAGTTGCGCCACCTGATCCCGGAAAACCGCCTGCGCGTGTATGACATCCGCCAGGTGATCGACACCCTGGCCGACAGCGGCTCGGTGCTGGAACTGCGTCGCCAGTTCGCCCCCGGGCTGATCACTGCCTTTATCCGCATCGAAGGCAAGCCCTTCGGCCTGCTGGCCAATAACCCCGCGCACCTGGGCGGCGCCATCGATGCCGTGGCCGGCGACAAGGCCGCGCGCTTTATGCAGCTGTGCGACGCCTTCGATATCCCGTTGCTGTCGCTGTGCGACACCCCCGGCTTTATGGTCGGCCCGCAGGCGGAGCAGCAGGCCACGGTGCGTCACGTATCGCGCATGTTCCTCGCCGCCGCCAGCCTGACGGTGCCGTTCTTCACAGTGGTGCTGCGCAAGGGCTACGGCCTCGGCGCCCAGGCCATGGCCGCCGGCAGTTTCCATTCGCCGCTGTTCACCATCGCCTGGCCCAGCGCCGAATTCGGTGCCATGGGCCTGGAAGGCGCGGTGCGCCTGGGCTTTGCCAAGGAACTGGCGGCCGTGGAAGATCCCGGCGAACGCCAGCAGCTGTTCGACAAGCTGGTGGCCAAGGCCTACCAGAACGGCAAGGGCATCAATATGGCCAGTTTTCTCGAGATAGACGCGGTGATCGACCCGCTGGAGACCCGCGCCTGGCTGCTGCGCGGGCTTAATGCGGTACCACAGCCAGCGGCGCGCACGGGCAAGAAGCGCAGCGTCGATAGCTGGTAACCCAGCCGCAAGCGGCAAGCCTCAGGCTGCAAGTCAAAGCGCCCTGCTTGCAGCTTGTTGCTTAAAGCTTATGGCTACTTTCAGGTAAACTGCCGCATCTTTTGCACCTATAACGATCTGCCTGATGCCGACGACCTTCCACGCGATTCCCCGTGAGCGCCCGCTGACGCCCCTTTTAGACCGCGCCAACACGCCGGACGAGCTACGCCGTCTGGGCGAGGCCGAGCTGGAAACATTGGCCGACGAGCTGCGTCAGTACCTGTTGTATACGGTCGGGCAGACTGGCGGGCATTTCGGCGCGGGCCTGGGCGTGATCGAGTTGACCCTGGCCCTGCATTACGTCTTCGATACCCCGGACGACCGCCTGGTGTGGGATGTCGGCCACCAGGCCTATCCGCACAAGATTCTCACCGGGCGCCGCGAACAGATGGCCAGCCTGCGCCAGAAGGACGGCATCGCCGCCTTCCCGCGCCGCTCGGAAAGCGAGTACGACACCTTTGGCGTCGGCCACTCCAGCACCAGCATCAGCGCGGCCCTGGGCATGGCCATAGCGGCGCGCATCCAGGGCAGCAAACGCAAGGCCGTGGCGGTGATAGGCGACGGCGCGCTGACCGCCGGCATGGCCTTCGAGGCGCTCAACCACGCCAGCGACGTCAACGCCAATATGCTGGTGATACTCAACGACAACGACATGTCGATCTCCAAGAATGTCGGCGGCCTGTCCAATTACCTGGCCAAGATCCTCTCCAGCCGCACCTACGCCAGCATGCGCGAGGGCAGCAAGAAGATCCTCTCGCGCCTGCCCGGTGCCTGGGAGATCGCGCGCAAGACCGAGGAGCACGCCAAGGGCATGCTGGTCCCCGGCACACTGTTCGAGGAACTGGGTTGGAACTATATCGGCCCCATCGACGGCCACGACCTGCCGACCCTGCTCGCCACCCTGCGCAATATGCGCGACCTGGAAGGCCCGCAGTTCCTCCATGTGGTGACCAAGAAGGGCAAGGGCTTCGCCCCGGCCGAAGCCGACCCGATCGGCTACCACGCCATCACCAAACTGGAGCCGATCAACGCGCCAGCAGCCCCGCTCTCTATCCAGAAGCGGGCCTCCGGCCCTAAATATTCCAGCGTATTTGGCCAGTGGCTATGCGATATGGCCGAACAGGATGGGCGTTTGGTCGGCATTACCCCGGCGATGAAGGAAGGCTCGGACCTGGTGGCCTTTAGCGAGCGCTACCCGCAGCGTTACTTCGATGTGGCCATCGCCGAGCAGCACGCGGTGACCCTGGCCGCCGGCATGGCCTGCGACGGCGCCAAGCCGGTGGTGGCGATCTACTCCACCTTCCTGCAGCGCGCCTACGACCAGCTGATTCACGACGTGGCCGTGCAGCACCTCGATGTGCTGTTCGCCATCGACCGCGCCGGCCTGGTCGGCGAAGACGGCCCGACCCACGCCGGCAGCTTCGACCTCGCCTACCTGCGCTGCATCCCCGGCATGCTGGTGATGACCCCCAGCGACGAGAACGAACTGCGCCGCATGCTGACCACCGGCCACCTGTTCGATGGCCCGGCGGCGGTGCGCTACCCCCGCGGCAGCGGCCCCAATGCGCCGATCGAGCCGGGCCTCGCGCCGCTGGAAATCGGCAAAGGCCTGATCCGCCGCCAGGGCCAGAAGGTCGCCCTGCTGGTATTCGGCGTGCAACTGGCCGAAGCCCTCAAGGTTGGTGAAACACTCGGTGCGACGGTAGTGGATATGCGCTTTGTCAAACCCCTGGACGAAGCCCTGGTGCGCCTGCTGGCGGCCAGCCACGAGCTGCTGGTGACCATCGAAGAGAACAGCATCATGGGCGGCGCCGGCAGCGCGGTCAGCGAATTCCTCGCCCGCGAGAATATCCTCCAGCCGACGCTGCACCTGGGCCTGCCCGACTACTACGTCGAACACGCCAAACCGGCGCAGATGCTCGCCGAATGCGGCTTGGACGAGGCCGGCATCGAAGCCGCGGTGCGCGCCCGCCTCAACCAGATGGGCAGATAAGCGCCGTTTATCCAGATAGGTGTTGAACCTTTGTCGGGTGGCCACCTAGGTTGGGCTGAGGCGCGCAGCAACGAAGCCCAACGGCGATGGTTCGGACGCCCCCTCCTTACCGACTGACACCTTGTTGGGCTTCGCACAGCTCAGCCCAACCTACGATCTGGTGCATCAACAGACCGCTGAGGAACGTCGACGAGGCGGTCGATACCGTTTTAAACGCCCTATCTTTTACCAAGAAAGGCAACGCAGGTAGTTCTTCAACAGCCTGTTAGCTGAGCTGGCGGGGAATACGGTAGAGGTACAGCAGGACGACGCTGGACAGCGCCAGGAGGATCAGGGGAATGGCTTCCAGGCCGGCGAACACCGCAAAGGCGGCAATCCAGGCGGGCAAGCCGGCGCCGAGAAAGGCGATGCGCCGAGTGCGCGCCAGTTCGAGCCAGGCATCATGTTCCGCGGGGCTATTCAGGGCACGCTCGGTGGCGATCAAGGCGCGCTTGTAGGCGCTGAACAGCGGCAGGCTGACGAACATCGAGGCCAGGCCGGCGATAAACAGCGGCATGCTCAGCATGCCGGTGGGCTGGTCCGCACCGAACAGCAGATTAAGCACAAACAGCGGCGCCAGGGTCAGCCCCAGTTGCCGCCACCAGGCCAACTCCAGGCGCCGGCGCACTTCGCTGCGGGTCACAGACTTTCCTCGACCTCTGCCTGGTGCAGGCTGCCGAGCATATGCCCGAGCTTGCCGGCCTTGGTCGCCAGGTACTTCTTGTTGTGCGGGTTGTGATCGATCTGTAGCGGCACGCGGGTCGCCACATGGATGCCCATATCACCCAGGGCCTTGACCTTGCGCGGGTTGTTGGTCATCAGCTTGAGTTCCTTGATGCCCAGGTGCTCGAGCATCGGCAGGCAGATCGCGTAGTCGCGCTGGTCGGCGCCGAAGCCCAGACGCTCGTTGGCTTCCACGGTATCGGCGCCGCCATCCTGCAACTCGTAGGCGCGGATCTTGTTCAGCAGGCCAATGCCACGGCCTTCCTGACGCAGATACAGCAGCACGCCGCGGCCTTCGGCGGCAATCGCACGCAACGCCGCTTCGAGCTGGAAGCCACAATCGCAACGCAGGCTGAACAGGGCGTCGCCGGTCAGGCATTCGGAATGCAAACGGCCCAGCACGGGGGCGCCATCGGCCACATCACCGAAGGTCAACGCAACATGTTCCTTGCCGCTACCCTGCTCGAGGAAGCCATGCATGGTGAACACGCCAAAGGGCGTAGGCAGCTGGGAGGCGGCGACAAACACGACGGACACCGGATGCTCCTAAAAAGAGAGATGGGCAGAAAATAATCAGGTCGGCATTGTAACAGCAGGCCTCGCCAGCGGGTCAGCCTGAATTACCGATGATAAGGATCGGACAAGCTGCAAGCTGCAAGCTGCAAGCTGCAAGCAAGGAGCATGCGCCCGGGCTTGCGATTGAGCGCTTATAGCTTGAGGCTTGAGGCTTGAGGCTTGAGGCTTACCGCTATTGTTAGTACTTCGCCTCCAGCACCAGCAAATCCTGCTCCACACGCCAGCCGACCCGACTGAGAAAGCTCATGCCGAGCAAGGCCTCGGTGGGGGAGCCGCCTTCCAGCACCACGGCTTCGACGCCTACCACTTCCAGCTCGCCGACCTTGACCCGGCCGAGCGTGACTTGCCAGCCGCGCGCCGTGCCGCTGGCGGTGCTGACTTGCAGCGGCCGTCCGGTCGCCCGGTAGTCGATGCCCAGGCTGCGCGCATGGCCCTCATTCAGGGCCACCGAGGTCGCCCCGGTGTCCACCAGAAACTGCACGGGATGGCCGTCCACCGAACCGGCGATCCAGTAATGCCCGCCAACCCCCTTGGCCACGCTGAATTGCTTCTTCTGCGGTGCGCTAAAGCCTTCGCTGTATTCACGACTGAGGCTGTAGCTGCGCTCCACGCCATCGACCCGCAGTACCGCGCCACGACTGTCGGCGCTGACCACCTGCACGCCGCCCGGGCCGGTCTGACCGACCTTGACCAACTTGCGCTGGCCATCCACATTCAGCACCGCCGCCCCCGGGAACAGGCCAACCACCTGCACCTGGGGCGCCGCCCAGGCCCAGCTGGCGGACAACAGCGCCAGGCTCAAGCTAATCAGTTTAAAACCCTGCATAGGCTTTCTCGTCGCGATTATTCGAAGGGATAAGGCTGCTGCCAGCGTTTGAAGATCGCGCGCAAACTGCCCTGCTCCAGTAAAACATCCATGCGCTGGTCGTATAACCCAGCCAGTGCCCTGCCCCGTGGATTATCGGCAAAACCCAGATAAATCGGCAGCGAGGTGAGCGCGGTGGCGCGGTAACGGCCCGGCTCCTTCGCCGTGCTCAGCACATCCTCGATTTCGGTGATGGCATCGATATAAAAGTCGGCATGCCCTTGGTCGAGCATGCCCAGGATACCGCTACGGCGAAGCACTTCGCGGTACTGCCGCAAATTGGGCAGATAACGCTGGTACTCATAACCGCGCATCCACACCAGACGAAACTCGCCGAGCGTGGCCAGGCTAGGTGGCGGCTTGTCCACCAGGCCGAGGGCGGCGATCTGGTCGGTATCGTAAGGCCGGCGCGGGTAAAACACCCCTTTATCGACCTCATTGAGGTAGGAACCCACCCAGGCATCCGCCTCGCCACGCTGTACCAGGCCGATGGAACGGGTATAGGGCACGCTCTGGATCTGCAGCTTGACCCCGGCGGGCTCGAACACCAAACGCAAGATATCCCAGGCCAGGCCGGTGCCATCGGCATGGGTATGCCCCTCCCACACATCGCTGGCGATACGGATATGTTCCGGCACCGCGCTATCGGCCTGCACGCCGCAGCAGACCAGTAGTGCAGACAACAACAGCGAACAGCAGCGGCCCATATACGACCTCTTAGCTATCACCCAAGCAATGCTGTCGCCAGTCCATTGGCCCAAGCCCAGACGCAAGCCTGCACAACCATCCAGGCGAACACGCCGGCCAACAGATCGTCCAGCATGATACCGACCCCGCCCTGCACATGGCGATCGATCCAACTGATCGGCCACGGCTTGAGAATGTCGAACAGACGGAACACTAAAAAGCCTAGCAGTAACCAGCCCCACCCGACGGGGGCCAGCCACAGGGTGATCCAGATGCCGACGAACTCATCCCAGACTATGCCTGGGTGATCATGCACGCGCAGGTCATGGGCCACCTTGTCGCACAGCCAGATACCGAACAGGCTGCCCAGCACCAGCACCGCCCCGTAGCCCCAGTGCGGCAGCAACTGCAGCAGCGGCACAAAGGCCAGGCCAACCAGGGTGCCCCAGGTACCCGGCGCCTTGGGCATGGCCCCCGAGCCTAAACCGAAGGCCAGAAAGTGCCAGGGATTGCGCCATACGGAGGCAGGCGTACGGCGCACGCCGACTGGAGCAGAATGATCAGTCACTGGAAGCCTCGAAATGTTGATAACCGCTATGCGCCGCCTGGACTGGCGCGCCATCGGCGTCCAGCAGCCACACCCCCTGGCCCGCCGCGACCCGGCCTATCACCCGCAGCGGCCAGCCTGCGGCCTGCAAGTCGGCCAGGTATTGGGGCGGCAGGGTAAAGGCCAGGCGGTAGTCATCGCCACCACTTAACGCGCATTCATAGGCCGTTGGCGTATCGACAAAGGCCTGCAGCGCCGCCGACAGGGGCACCCGCGCCTGTTCGATCAGCAGGGCCACGCCAGATGCGGCGGCGATATGCCCGCAATCGGCCAGCAGCCCATCGGAAATATCCAGCGCCGCCGTGGCCTTGCCGCGCAGCGCCAGACCTAGCTCGAGCTGCGGCACTGGCGACCAGTAGCGCGCCAGCAGCGGCTCGGCTATTGCCGGCTCGGCCTGGCGTTGGCCCAGCACCAGCGGTAAGGCGCCGGAGGCATCACCCAGTTCACCGCCGACACAGAGCAGATCGCCGACCTGCGCGCCGGCACGGGTCAACGCCTGCCCCTGGGGTACTCGGCCAAAGACCGTGAGGGTCAGGCTCAGCGGGCCGCGGGTGGTATCGCCGCCGATCAGGCGGATCGCGCACTGCTGCGCCATCCGATCGAGGCCACGGGCGAAGGCTTCCAGCCAGTCCGCTTCGGCACTGGGCAAGGTCAGGGCCAGGGTAAAACCTAGGGGGGTCGCGCCCATGGCCGCCAAGTCGCTGACCGACACGGCCAAGGCGCGCTGGGCCAGCAGGAAAGGATCGGGAGATTCGGGGAAATGCACCCCGGATACCAAGGTGTCGGTGGAGATGGCCAGCTGCTCGCCAGCCGGCAATTCCAATAACGCGCAGTCGTCGCCAATGCCCAGGGCCACGCCTTCGCCGGCCCGCGCACAGGACGCGGCGGCGAAGTAATGACGGATCAGCTCGAACTCACCCATGAGATGGCAACGATCTGCTGCGCGTCGGCCCTGCTGCGTTGTAACGACCAACGGGAGTAACAGCCGAAGGCTGGCCCGAAGGGTGAGCGGAGCGAGTCAAAGCAGGCTCGAAATGCTCATGTGCTACAGCACACTCCGCTTCCTCGCCTGCTTTAGCCTTGCAGGACTCTAGCTCGCAAGATCGTAAATCAAGCATCCAAAAAGACCTTAACGCTTGTTCGCGCGGACTTCATCAGCCCGCAGACGCGGCGCCAGCTTGTCCAGCACGCCGTTGACGAACTTGTGCCCGTCGGTGGCGCCGAACACCTTGGCCAGCTCGATGCCTTCGTTGATCACCACGCGATAGGGAATATCGATGCGGTTCTTCAGCTCGTAGGTCGACAGACGCAGAATCGACAGTTCGACCGGGTCGATTTCCGCTATGGGGCGGTCCAGCAGGGGCTCGAAGGCGCCATCGATCTCGCTCTTCTGCCGCGGCACACCGTGCAGAATCTCGTGGAAGTAGGCACCGTCCACCGTGCTGAAATCGTTATCGACGCGAAACTGCGCCTCGATTTCGTTCAGCTGCTGCCCGGCCATGTGCCAGGAATACAGCGCCTGCATGGCCAGGGAGCGCGCCTGACGGCGCGCGAGGGTCTTGCCGCTGGGTGCCTTGGGGCCTTTCGGCGCTTGCGGCTTGTCGTTCTGGCTCACTTGGCCTCCAACTGCGCCAGCAGGCTGACCATTTCCAGGGCGGACAGTGCAGCTTCCGCGCCTTTGTTGCCGGCCTTGGTGCCGGAACGTTCGATGGCTTGTTCGATGGAATCCACGGTCAGCACGCCAAAGGCCACCGGCACGCCGAATTCCATGGACACCTGGGCCAGGCCCTTGGTGCATTCGCCGGCGACGTATTCGAAGTGCGGGGTACCACCACGGATCACCGCGCCGAGGGCGATGATCGCCGAGTAGATGCCTTGCTGGGCGACTTTCTGCGCCACCAGCGGAATCTCGAAGGCACCCGGGGCGCGGATGATGCAGATGTCGCTTTCGCTCACACCATGGCGCACCAGGGCATCAACGGCGCCGCTTACCAGGCTTTCGACCACGAAGCTGTTGAAGCGGCCAACCACCAGGGCAAAGCGGCCCTTGGGGGCAATAAAAGTACCTTCGATGGTCTTCAGGGTCATAGCGAATCTCGTCTGTATTAAAGAGCCGGGCCGCCAGTGGCGACCCTTGGGATTATTTAGAGGGCAGGTATTCTACAACTTCCAGGTCGAAACCGGATATTGCATTGAACTTCATCGGCGAGCTCATCAGGCGCATCTTGCGCACGCCGAGGTCACGCAGTATCTGCGAGCCGGCACCGACCGTGCTGTAGGTGGTCGGGTTGACCACTTTCGCCTCGTGCCCCAACTGCCGCTCCAGGTGCGCCAGCAGGTCCGGGCCGGTCAGCGGGTTGCCCAGCAGCAGCACCACGCCGCTGCCGTCCTTGGCCACTTCGGCCATGGCCGCGCGCAGGCTCCAGCGCCCCGGCTGCTTGACCATAAACAGGTCGCGCAACGGGTCCATATTGTGCACCCGCACCAGGGTCGGCTCCTCGGCGCAAATCTCGCCCAGGGTCAGGGCCATATGCACGTCGTTCTCCACCGAGTCGCGGTAGGTCACCAGATTGAACTGGCCCAGCTCGCTGTCGAGCACCTGCTCGCTGACGCGCTCGACGGTGCGCTCGTGGATCAAGCGGTAGTGGATCAGGTCGGCGATGGTGCCGATCTTGATGCCGTGCAGCGCCGCGAACTCTTCCAGTTCGGGGCGCCGGGACATGGTGCCGTCGTCGTTCATGATCTCGCAGATCACCCCGCTCGGCTCGAAACCGCCCATGCGCGCCAGGTCGCAGGCCGCTTCGGTGTGGCCGGCGCGGGCCAGCACGCCGCCGGGCTGGGCCATCAGCGGGAAGATATGGCCGGGACTGACAATATCGTCGGCCTTGGCATGCTTGGCCGCGGCCGCCTGCACGGTACGCGCGCGGTCGGCGGCGGAGATGCCGGTGGTCACGCCCTCGGCCGCCTCGATGGAGACGGTGAACTTGGTGCCGAAGCCGGAACCGTTGCGCGGCGCCATCAGCGGCAGCTTGAGGGTTTCGCAGCGCTCGCGGGTCATCGGCATGCAAATCAGGCCGCGGGCGAAACGCGCCATAAAGTTGATATGTTCGGCGGTCACGCACTCGGAAGCGATGATCAGGTCGCCTTCGTTCTCGCGGTCCTCGTCATCCATCAGGATGACCATCTTGCCGGCGCGGATGTCTTCGATCAGTTCTTCGACGCTATTCAGAGCCATGCTGGCGATTCCTTATTTGTTCAGGTAGCCGTGTTCGGCGAGAAAACTTTCCGTCATGCCCGAGGCTTTCGGTTCGGCGGCTTTGTCACCGAGCAGCAGGCGCTCCAGGTAACGCGCCAGCAGGTCCACCTCGAGGTTGACCGGCCTTCCCGGGCGATAGTCGAGCATGATGGTCTCGGCCAGGGTGTGCGGCACTATGGTCAATTCGAACTCGGCGCCGTTGACCGCATTGACGGTCAGGCTGGTGCCATCGACTGTGATCGAGCCCTTGTGGGCGATATATTTGGCCAGCTCGCGCGGCGCGCGGATGCGGAACTGCACGGCGCGGGCGTTATCGGCGCGGGCGATGATTTCACCGACGCCGTCCACATGGCCGCTGACCAGATGGCCGCCGAGGCGACTGGTCGGCGTCAGGGCCTTCTCCAGATTGACCTGGCTACCGGCCTTGAGGTCGATAAAGGCGGTGCGCGCCAGGGTCTCGCGGCTGACGTCGGCCCAGAAGCCGTCGCCCGGCAACTCCACGGCGGTCAGGCACACGCCGTTCACCGCGATGCTGTCGCCGAGTTTGACGTCGGCGAGATCCAGCTTGCCAGTTTCCACATAGACCCGCACATCGCCGCCCTTGGGGGTCAGCGCACGGATGCTGCCAATGGCTTCGATAATTCCGGTAAACATCAGGCCTCCCCTAATCGCGACTTGCCGCCCGGAGCACAAGCCCCGCTGGCGGAAAGAAAAGCATAAGACATCACTACGCACTCCTGTTTGCAGACAAACAGGGCGTTTGGGATCGATAGGGATTTCACAGGCGCAGACCAGCCGCGCCCTTGGAGGGAATCCCGCTCTCTCTTTATCCGGACTCTAACCGTCGGCCCCGGAATCACACCGAGTCTGCTGACCTTGCCTTGGCTATTCACATAACCAGCACAAGCGCTCGCGGGCTAGATGCTTTGCACACCATTACCGCCGGTGGGGAATCTCACCCCGCCCTGAGAACGTTACGACCACCGAGATGGCCGAGACGCGTTTTACCACAATTGCCGCCGCCCTGCATGACCAAGCGAGCGCATGAATAATCCTCGATTATGCAACCGGCTGTGGCACCGCGATAATCCGCCAGTCATCGCCGATCGCGCGCATTTCGACGATTTTCAGCGCCGGCGCCTCGGCCATGCGCGCCAACGGCAGATCGAGCAAGGGCCGCGCATTGGAACCGAGCAGTTTGGGCGCGACGAATAACTGGTACTCGTCGACCAAGCCCAGGCGGGTAAAGGCGCCAGCCAGGCGCGGGCCGGCCTCGACCAGCACTTCGTTGGCGCCCCGCGCCGCCAGCTCAATCAGCAGTTTGCGCAGATCGACATGGCCGCTGCTGCCGGGCACGGCCAACAGCTCGTGGCCATCGTCCAGGTAGCGGTCGCGGGCAGAGGCCGCCGCGCAGGTCGCCACCATGGCCGGGCCGGCCTGAAAGAACGGTACCGTCAGCGGCACGCGCAAACGCCCATCGACCAATACCCGCAGCGGCGGCCGGGTCACGGCCAGGGCGGTCAGCTCGGCGCCCAGGCCCAGTTCTTCGGGGCGCACGGTCAGCCGCGCGTCATCGGCCAGCACCGTGTCGGCACCGGTCAATACCACGCTAGCGCGGGCGCGCAAACGCTGCACCGCGGCGCGCGCGGCCGGCCCGGTGATCCACTGGCTTTCGCCGCTGGCCATGGCGGTGCGGCCGTCCAGACTCATCGCCAGCTTGACCCGGACGAACGGCAGGCCCTGCTCCATCCGCTTGATAAAACCGGCGTTGAGCGCCCGCGCCTCGGCCTCCAGCACGCCGCTATGCACCGCGACACCGGCATGCATCAGGCGTAGCAGGCCATTGCCGCTGACTTGGGGATTGGGGTCCTGCATGGCCGCGACCACCCGCACTATGCCGGCTGCGATCAGCGCATCGGCGCAGGGCGGCGTGCGGCCGTGGTGGCTGCAGGGTTCCAGGGTGACGTAGGCGATAGCGCCGCGGGCCTTGTCGCCGGCCTGGCGCAGCGCATGCACTTCGGCATGGGGCTCGCCGGCGCGGGCATGCCAACCTTCGCCGACAATCTGCCCAGCGCGCACTATCACGCAGCCAACCCGCGGATTCGGATGGGTGGAATACAGGCCTTTGCGGGCCAGCTCCAGGGCGCGGGCCATACAGGCGTGATCGGAGGTCATCATCAGCCTTGGACAGGTTCGCGGGACAGGCGGTCGATTTCCTCGCGGAATTCGTTGAGGTCCTGAAAGCGCTTGTACACCGAAGCGAAGCGGATATAGGCCACTTCATCGAGCTTCTGCAGCTCGCCCATGACCAGCTCGCCCAGCACCAGCGACTTGATCTCGCGCTCGCCGGTGGCGCGCAGCTTGTGCTTGATATGGGCGATG
>NZ_JAUYNP010000103.1 GCF_030696055.1 Pseudomonas sp.
GCCTCGATGGCCGCATTGAGCGCCAGCAGGTTGGTCTGGTAGGCGATGTCATCGATGATGCCGATGCGCAGGGCGATCTGCTTCATCGCCGTCACCGTTTGCTGCACCGACTCGCCGCCCTCGGTGGCTTCCTTGGCGGCCTTGCTGGCCATGCCGTCGGTGACCTTGGCGTTCTCGGTATTCTGGTTGATGCTGGCGCTCATCTGCTCGATGGCGGCGCTGGTCTCCTCCACGCTGGCCGCCTGTACGCTGGTGGCCTGGCTCATGGACTGCGCGGTGGCGCTGACTTCCTCGGAGGCACTGGCTAGGTTGTCGGCGGCATTGCACACCTCGCCGATGATCTGCGACAGCTTGCCGACCATCTCCTTCAAGGAGGCCAGCAAACTGCTGGTGTCCCCCTGGCGTAGTTTGATCTCGAGGGTCAGGTCGCCTTCCGCCACCCTGCGCACTATCTCGGCCGCATATTCCGGCTCGCCGCCGAGCTGCCTGAGAATGCCGCGGGTCAGGATAAACGCAAACAGCAGCCCGGCCGCCAAGGCCGCGGCGCTGAGGGCCAGCATCAGGTCGCGCGTGTCCTCGTAACTACGCTGCGTTTCCATGGCGCTCTGCTTTACCAGGGTCTTCTGCAGCTCCACCAGACTCTTGATATGGGCCTGGAATGCATCGAGAAGCGCCATGGTTTCCGTATTCAACAACCGCCGGGCGTCTTCGTGCTTGCCCTCATCCAGCAAGCGCGCCACCCGGGTGAACGAGGCGACATAGGCACTGCGCGCTTCCCTGATCTTCAGCATTAGCGCCTTGCCTTCCGGCAGGTAGAGCAGGCTATCGAGCTTGTCCAGCGCCCCCGTGATCACGCTTTTATTCGACTCCTTATGCTTCTTGATCCTCGCCCTGTGCTCCTGGTCGGTGGCGAGGAAAAGCTCCATGGTGCGGCGGGCGTTGGCGCGCGCATAGGAATCGATGGTCATGGCCAGCTCGGCCTTGACCCAGTCCTGGGTAACTATCCGGTCGGTGTCCTTGTGCATACGCTCCATTCGGCTGATGGCAACCATCACCATCATCACCAGCAAGATCAGCAGCATCCCGAACCCAAGCGCCAGGCGAACTCCCAGTGGCAATCGTTTTAACATGGTCCCTCTCCTTCGAAAAAACGTCACGAGTCGGTGATGCGATAAAACTGCCATGCGTTGGCAGAACCTTGCATGCCGCCAATGGCTGCGCGTTCTGCCCTGCGATCATTCTGAACAACGCGGCATATCCCGCATCAGCCTTGCCTCGCCGTTGCCGGTCGAACCACCGGTGTCCCGTTCAAGCCCGCGATAACGGCTCGATCACGGCCTCTGCTATAGCCCTTGCATAGGCTTGCGATGGTTAGCGAGCGAGTACCGAGGGTCTGGGTTGTTGCACAGCGCTCTGGGTTTCCTTGTGAACGATCTGCTGAACCAGCGCGGGCACGTCGAGAATCAGCGCCACCGCGCCGTTGCCCAGGATGGTTGAACCGCCGATGCCGCGCAGGGCACTGAACAGCTTGCCGAGGGGCTTGATCACGGTCTGGAATTCGCCCTGCAACTCGTCCACCACCAGGCCGGCCTTGTGCTCGGCGCAGCGCACCACCACCACGTTCTCGCGCCGCCCGGCGCTGCCACCGGCGTTGAAGTGCTGGCGCAGGAACACCAGCGGCAGCACCTCGCCGCGCAGGTCGATATAACTGCGCTCGTGGCTCGCCCGGCGATCCTCGTCGGAGAGCTCGAGGCACTCCTGCACCATGTCCAGGGGCACCACGTAACTGGCCTGACCGACCCCGACCAGAAAGCCGTCGATGATCGCCAGGGTCAACGGCAGGCGGATACGCACCCGGGTGCCCGCGCCGGGCTGGCTGTCGAGTTCCACGCTGCCGCGCAAGGCGCTGATATTGCGCTTGACCACATCCATGCCGACGCCACGGCCGGAGAGGTTGGTGACAGTGGCCGCGGTGGAGAAGCCCGGCTCGAAGATCAGGTTGTAGATGTCCTGGTCGGACGGCATCGCGCTCGCCGCCAGCAGGCCCCGCTCGCGGGCCTTGTGCAGGATGCGTTCGCGGTCGAGGCCGCGGCCATCGTCGGCGATCTCTATGACGATGCTGCCGGAGTCGTGGTAGGCGTTGAGGCGCAACTGGCCCTTGCCGGGCTTGCCCACAGCCTGGCGCTCCTCGGGGGATTCGATGCCGTGGTCCATGGCATTGCGCAGCAGGTGCATCAGCGGATCGCCGATCTTCTCCACCACTGTCTTGTCCAGTTCGGTCTCGGCGCCGCTGATCAGCAGTTCGATGTCCTTGCCCAGTTCGTGGCTGACATCGTGCACCACCCGCTGGAAACGGTTGAAGGTGTCGCCGATAGGCACCATGCGCAGGCGCAGGGCGCCGTCGCGGATTTCCTCGACCAAGCCGGAGACCCGCGAGCTGGCTTCCTGCAGGGCATCGTTGTGACAGCTGCGGGCCAGCAGGCTGGCGCCGGCGCCGGCAATCACCAGCTCGCCGACCAGGTTGATCAGCTCGTCGAGTTTGTCGGCCTGCACCCGGATATAGCGGCTTTCCTTGCTCTTGTGTTCCTGGATCTGGTTCTGCTTGTCCAGGGCCGCCTGCACCAGCGCCGGCCCCACCGAGCGCTGCTCGACCAGGATTTCGCCCAGGGGCGTCGCCGGGATGTTCTGCTCGCTATTGCTGCGCTGTTCGAGCAGACCTTTTTCCAGCTCTTGCGGGGTGAGGGCGCCACTCGCGACCAACAGCTCGCCGAGGCGGCTAACGCCTTCCGGCAGGTTTTCGATCAGCTCGATATATTCGGCGAGCTTGCTGTGCGGCGGCAGGATATGGATCAGGCAGTCGTCACGCACGAAGTCGAAGGCTTCGGCGATGCCGGCCTTGTCCGCCGTGGTTTGGTACTCGATCTCGAAGCCGAGGTAGCAGGACTCCGCATCCATCGCATCGGCCGCGGGCATGCCATCGGCCAATGTGCTGATGCTGACGATCTCGCCCTGGCTGCCGAGGTAGCGCAGGAAGGACAGGGGGTCCATGCCATTGCGCAGCACGTCCGGACCGAAGCGCAGGGAGATATGCCAGAGGTCGGAGGCCACGCCTACCTCTGCGCAAACCTGGGTCAGCTTATCCGTATCGCGCTGGGCCACGGCGGCCGTCGGCGCTTCCGGCGGCGCGTCTTGATGGCGCTGCAAGCGTTGCCGCAGGCCGGCCTCGCGGGCCAGCGCGGCGCTATCCAGTTGGCCACCTTGGCCCGCGACCACCTCGACCAGCTCCTGCATATGGTCGCCGCACTCCAGCAACAGCGCGACCAGATCGCCGCCGATGCTGACCGCACCGCCGCGCACGCGATCCAGCACGTCTTCGACTATATGGGTGAAGCCGACTATGGGGTCCAGGCCGAACAGCCCGGCCGAACCCTTGATGGTGTGCGCGGCGCGGAAGATGGCGCCGAGGGTATCACTGTCGCTCGGGTTGCTCTCCAACCGCAGCAGCGACTCTTCCATATCCTGCAACAGCTCGCGGGCTTCGACGAGAAAGGTCTGCAGGGCCTGATCGAGATTTATGCTCACGCTGAATTCCTTTTGCAGGGTGCTTAGCTAGCGGTCGAGTAGGAAATCACCAAGGGGTCGCCAAAGAAGCCGGCGAGGTTGCACAGGTCGAAGACCTCGAGCACGGCCCGGCTGTGCCAGCTCAGGTGCAGGGTGGCACCGGCGCGCGCGGCCTCGCGTTTGGCCAGCAACAGCAGCTGCAAACCGGCGCCATCCAGCTCGCTGACCTGGGACAGGTCGATTTCCAGCTCGCCCGACAGGCCCAGATGGGGCAGCAGCTGCGACTTGAGCTCGGCGGCGGTATAGATGCTCATCTCGCCTTCTATACGCAGCAGGCACATGCCGTTTTTCATTTCCACGCGGATAGTCATAAGGCCTCCCAGTCAGCCGGCTAAGGCAGGATCAGCTTGGACACGGCGGCCAACATCTGCGCCGGCTGGAAGGGTTTGACCACCCAGGCCTTGGCCCCCGCCGCTTGGCCTTCCTGCTTCTTGGCCTCCTGGGATTCGGTGGTCAGCATGATGATGGGGGTGAACTTGTAATTGGCCAGCTTCTTCACCTCCTTGACCAGGGTGATGCCATCCATGTTGGGCATGTTCACGTCACTGATCATCAGGTGGATCTTCTGCCCGTTCAGCTTGGCCAGCGCATCCTTGCCATCGCTGGCTTCGATCACCTCGTAGCCGGCACCTTTCAAGGCGATGCTGACCACTTGGCGCACGCTGCTGGAGTCGTCGACGACCATTACGGTTTTAGCCATGCTGTTCTCCTATTAGAAGAAGGTGATTTCCTGTTCCTTGGCTGCACGAGCGTTGCTGCCATGATGGATTTGCCGCTGCTCATCGGTGGCGTAGGTCAACTCCATGCCCGCCAGCCAGGCCTGGGCATCGATCTGCCCCAACTGCTCGGGGTTGCGCCGGTCGTGCTGCACGTGCTGGTGCAAGGCCTCCATGTTGTCGCGCACATGGGACAGGATCTGGCTGACGCGATCCTGGAATTGCAGGGCGATCAACACCTCGCTGATTTCGTCGCGAATGCCGACGCTCTCCTGCCGCAGCAGCTCGGTGGAACCCGACAGGCGCTGGGTAATGCCGTGAAAACGATCCAGCACGTGCTGGATGCTGGCTTCGCAAGCCTCAACCGAGTGGTGGTCATTCGCCGCGGTATTGCCGGCAACCTCGACCAGACGGGTGATGGCCCGGTTGATGATGTCCACGGTGGCGGCCATCTTCTTCCCGGTTTCGCTGGAGAGGCTCGACAAGCTGCGCACGGCATCGGCCACCACGGCGAAACCACGCCCAGCCTCGCCCGCGCGGGCGGCTTCGATCGCGGCATTGAGCGCCAGCAGGTTGGTTTGCGCGGCAATCGCCGCCACCTCCTTGGCCATGCTCAGCAGCTCGCCGGTGTAGTCGGTGAGGCCGCGGACCTGCTCCAGCATCTGGTCGCGGCTAAGTTGCGTGGCCTCGAGGGAATTGACCACCTGGGTCAGCTCGGTTTCGCTTTGCGCGAGCACCACCAGGGCGCCGCCCTGGGCATCGCCGGCCAGGTCGCCGGCCGCCTGCTGCGAGGTCTGCACCGCTTCTTCCAGCTTGTTGTAGATGCCAGAAAAGCGCTGGGTCAGGGCGACTATGGCCTGCTCGGTTTGGCTACGGGCATTCTCGATCTGCTTGGTCCAGATCGGCACCGCCTGCAGGCACACCGCCTCCAGACCATTGCTGGCCGCCGCGGCACTGGCGGCCTGGTGCTGGCTCAGGCTGCTGGCATGCACCTGGCTCAACGCCTGCTCGAACAGGCGGCGCTGGCTGCTCACCAGCCACAAGCTGGCGCCACCCGCACAGGCAAGCAGAACCAGGGCGGCCAGCAGCGGCAGGGTCGCCAAGCCGGTAAAGGCCAGGAGCAACCCAGCGCCGCCCAGGGCAATCGCCAGGACGGGCCAAACCAAGGCAGTGGAGTTAGGACGAACAGGGACAAAGTTACGGCTGATGTCATAGGAAGACATGGAATCATCCTTAATCAAATCGCTCCATTCGAGCGGCCAAACATGTCACAGGGGGCAAAGGGACTCGGCCATTTGCTTGCAGCCGAGCCGTTGCAAGTACGGCGTTTTGAGCCAAACAGGGCGTGGAGCTTAGGGTACGAACGTCCCGTTCGGCTGTCTTGAATACTAGCTGTAGGCCATTGCCTGGCAAGGTGCCAGTGCCTCTCGCCGAGTCGAATCTGACCAATGGCTAGTTCGATGTGCGAGCCGATTGAGCAGAGATTCTGGACCGTGAATGAGCCTACAAACAGGCTGCCTCCTCGCGGCGCACGGGCATGCCTCCTTACTGCTGGCAGTCATGTGCTAAGGAGCCTAGTCAAGGCTCGGGGAAAATTCCTGACGGCCGAGTACCGTTTATCCGTTGGCGCGGCACTTGAGCGAGGCGAACTGGCCGGGCGCAGGTCACTCCCTCGCCTTGTCCAGCCAAGCCACGGGCTTTACTTAAGCTTTACATAAGCAGCTGGTGAATTTTCATCCAATACGCGGTCAAAACTGGTAAGCGGCTAATGCCGACCACCTGAAGGAGTATTGACTCATGATTGGCCGTATTCCCGTGCTCGCTGTGCTTATCGGCAGCCTGGCGCTAGCAGGCCCGGCGGCAGCCGACCATGGTTCGGATAGACACGCGCTGATTGCCGGAGCTGTGGTGGGGGCCGTGGTCGGCGGCGTGCTGGCCAGCGGTCGATACCCGGTCTACATCGAGGCCGCCCCACCGCCGGTGTACTACGAGCCCTATCCGGTGTACCAGCCGTATCCCGTGGTGGTGGAGCAGCGCTATTACCGGCCATGGCATCACAAGCACCATCACCGGCATCACCGCCGCGACCGCGACTACCGCCGCTGGTAGCAGCCCCCCGTCAATTCCACGCGATGCGGGAGTGTAGGCCAGGACCTCGGCGCTCCCGCAGGCGCCGCGCTGAACTCATTGAAAATTACGTGCCGATAGGGCGTTAAAAACACCCTATCGGCGCTTGGCCTGCGCAAGGCTTGGCACAAAACAGCATCGGCTCCTCAAACGGCGGCAAAACCCTATACAATATGCGGCTTTAATTTCTCCCGAACCCGAGGACCTCTCGTGAGCACGTTGCCGCCCTGCCCCAAATGCAATTCCGAATACACCTATGAAGACGGCGCGCAGCTGGTCTGCCCCGAGTGCGCCCACGAATGGTCGGCCACTGCTGCGGCTGACGCGGCGGACGACGCCAAGGTGATCAAGGACTCGGTGGGCAACGTGCTGCAGGACGGCGACACCATCACAGTGATCAAGGACCTCAAGGTCAAAGGCTCCTCCCTGGTGGTCAAGGTCGGCACCAAGGTCAAAGGCATCCGCCTGTGCGACGGCGACCATGACATCGACTGCAAGATCGACGGCATAGGCGCGATGAAGCTCAAGTCCGAGTTTGTCCGCAAGGTCTAAAAACCTGTTCGTATCTGCTGCGCGACTACCCCCAGCCCCGGCCTAAAAAACCGGGGCTTTTTGCTGCTATCTACCAGAAAAAAGCGCGTGCCCGCGGCTACCCTGCTTCGGTCTGAGCCGACCAGCTGCCGGGCATTCCGACGCCTATTGGCTAGGCTAAATAATAAGCAGCGCGGTCTATTCGACTGCTGTCTGCTGCTTCGGATGCTGTGGAGGCCCGCATGCGTACGCTGCTGCTGTGCCTGCTCCTGGCGGCCCACCCGGTCTTGCTGGCCGAGGAATGGCGCGTGGTGGGTGACGAGCAGTTCGCCCCCTACAGCTATGTCACCGCCGACGATGACCGTCCGCTCGGCCTGGATGTAGAGTTGGTCGCGGCGGTGATGCATGAAGCCAAGATCCCCTACACGCTGCGCCTATACCCCTTTGAAAGAGTCAAGCGCATGTTGGCGCGCGGCGATGCCGAGATGGCCTTCCAGTTTGCCGGCACCCCCGAACGCATGCAGCAATATGAGTTGGCCGGCCCTCTTCGCACCGGCTCCACCATCTTTATGACCACCGGCAAGACCGCGATCAGCGACTGGAACGAACTCGACGACCTGTCGCCCTACGTGATCGGCCAGGTCAGGGGTTACGTCTACCAGTCGGCCTTCGACCAGGCCGATCTAGCCCGCGATACCAGCGCGCATAACCCGCGGCAATTGGTCTCGATGCTGCTGGCCGGACGTATCGACATCATCATCGGCGACCGCGTGCAACTGCTGTATTTCGTCCGTGAGCAGCGCGCCGAGAAGACTGTACGCATCCTGCCCAAACCCCTGGTGGAAATGCCGCGCTATGTGGCCTTCGCCAAGGGCGATACCGCCCGCGCCAGCCGGTTCTCGGCCGCGCTGGAGCGCTTACGACAAGCCGGCGCGCTGGATGTCATCTACCAACGCTGGCAATAATAGCCAACACTCACTAGCCCGGAGCCCGCCATGCGCACCTTGTTGTTATCCCTGCTGATCCTGCCCAGCCTGCTGGCCCTGAGCGCCTGCGGCGCCGGTGAAACCGCCGTGACCGCCAAGCTGCAGGCGGAACAAGCCAAACAGGCGCAACAGCAGATGGAACAACTCAAACAGCAGATCGATGCAGCCAACGAGCAGAGCACCAAGCGCCTGGAAGCACAGGACTACTGAGCGCACCCAGCGCCTACTGCACCGGCAAAAAGTTGAGGAACAGCACACCCTGGGCGTAGTTCACCCCGATGCGCCGGTAACGCTCATCCAGCACATCGGTCAGCAGATCCAGACGCGCGACTATCTTGCCGAACTCCACCGCGTAGCTGAGGTTGTAACCCTCGTTGGAGATCTCATTGGACAGCAGCCAGGGCTTGCCCGCGCTGTCGCGGCGGTTGGCGAGCATCCAGTTGGCCTTTTCGATATTGCGCGCGGCATTGTGGACGAACTGCGCATCCAGCGAATCGATCAGGTAGAACTCGGTGCGTCCACCGTGGGCGGTAATCAGCATGCTGGCAATGGCATAGATAAAGGCCCCGACCCGATCGCCCCGGTACTCGGCGCTTAGCGCATAACCCAGGGCGGCGACATGCTTACGCCCGCCCAACTCGGCCAGCGGCTGGTCCTGCTCGATGGCCTGGTGCACCGCGCGCTTGGCCGCGCCCACATCGGCCAGGCCGGTCTTGCGCCACTCCTGCGGGTTGCGCAGATAGAGCTTGTCCATCAGGCGATACAGGCTGTTGAGGTTATTGCGCATGCCGATGGTGGCCATACGATCGGCGTGGCTCTGCAGGAACTCGGTCGGCTTGATCGGGCTGCGGTTGCTGACGATCGACTGATGGTCTTGGCGGCTGGCGCAAGCGCTGACGCCCAGCCCCAGCAGCGCGAGCAACACCAGCCGCACCAGCAGCCCAGACCGCTGCGGCAAAGGCCAAGCAACCTGGTGCGCAGCGCAGCCAGCCACCGCGAGAAACCAATGCCCATAGCCCATAAGACGCGCTCATCCGCAGCACTCTGATGGGGTAACGCTAGCAACAAAACCCAGCTTGTCTATTTTTTGCGCAACGCGCATGACCTCTAACGCAATCAAGCACCTAGCGACACAACTTAAAGCAACCCGATAAATAGCCAAGCCAGCGGCAAACGGCCGATAAAGCCGCCGCGCCGACCCGCCAATGCGGTTATGCTGCGCGGCTTTCTAGAGCCTGTTCACGATCTTGCGAGCTAGAGATGAACGGTGGCGAAAACGGCCGAGGAAGCGGAGTTTACGAGCTGTAAATGAGCATTCCGAGGTCGTTTTCAACGCCGTTTAGCCGACGCGCAGCTGATCGTGAGCAGGTTCTCCCGTCGAGTTGCCCATGTCGCGCCTGCTTGCCTTACTCTGCCTGCTGTTATGCCTGCCCGCCGCTGCCGATGCCCCGCACAACTTCGCCGCCGCCAAGAAGATCGCCTGGCGCCTGTATGCCGAACGCCCCAGCACCTTCTATTGCGGCTGCGCCTACAACGGCAACCGGGTGGACCTGGCCAGCTGCGGCTACACACCGCGCAAACAACTGCGCCGCGCGCAACGCCTGGAATGGGAGCATGTGGTGCCGGCCTGGGTGATCGGCCATCAGCGCCAGTGCTGGCAACAGGGTGGACGGAAGAACTGCGCGCGCACCGACGCCGCATTCAAGGCCGCCGAGGCCGACCTGCACAACCTGGTGCCGAGCATCGGCGAGGTCAATGGCGACCGCTCCAACTTCGCCCTCGGCATGCTCAGCGCACAACCCAGGCAGTACGGCGCCTGCCCCATGGTGGTCGACTTCAAGGCGAAAACCGCCATGCCGCCGGAACGGGTCCGCGGCGCTTCGGCGCGCATCTACCTGTATATGGCCGATCACTACCAGCTGCGCCTGTCCAAGCTGGACCGGCGCACCTACGAAGCCTGGAACCGGCAATATCCGATCAGCGACTGGGAGCGCTGGCGCAACCAGAAAGTCGGCTGCGTCATGGGCCACGGCAACCCCTATGTCGGCGCGCTCGACAACGCCCGCTGCGGACCGCTGCGCCGCGCCGGCGAGAGCCCGCGCACTAGCGGCTAAGCGCAGCTGCGCGCCCCAACCTGGGTCATCCCTCTGCCGGATGGACTAGATCTGGCTGGCGGGTGAGCGCCGCTTAAAGGGGCAAGTCATCCAGTTCATCATTGGCGGTAAAGCACACCCGGTCGCGACCCTGATTCTTGGCCTGCGCGAGAGCCGCCTCGGCCCGTTGCAGCAAGGCGTCCAGGGTATCGCCGGGCATCAGTTCGACCACGCCGCCACTCAGGGTCTGTTGCCGGCCGCTGGCGAACTTATAGGTTCGCGCCCGCGCGCAGATGCGTTCGGCAAAGGCCACCGCCTGCTCCAGCGTGGTTTCCGGGCAGAGCAGCAGGAACTCCTCGCCGCCCCAGCGCCCCAGGCCATCGCTGCCACGGATGCACTCTTGCAACAGCTGGCCGAACTCCCGCAGCACCTCGTCACCGAGCCGGTGACCCAGTTCATCATTGACCCGCTTGAAATGGTCGATATCCAACAGGATCAGGGTGAACGGCCGCGCGTAGCGCTGCGCCTGTTCATGGCAGATGGCGAAACGGCTATCCAGCGCCACCCGCGTGGCCAGCCCGGTGAGGGCATCGGTCTGCGCCCTGACCTGCAGCTGGCGCTGGAGGCCGCGCAACTTGAGGCCCCAGAACAGGCTGGTCAGCAGCGCCACGGCCAACACCAGCAGCAACTCGCCGAGCAGCCGGCCATCCACAGTGTCGACGGTAGTTACTTCAACCGCCGCACCGGCCCAGGCCAACCCGGTGGGCAGCAGCCCCAACAGCATCAAGAATCGAATCACCATCCCCTCCCCCAGGTGCGACGCACGCATAGTCTGCCTTGGACAAGCCGGCTGGAGCCAGCCGCCCTCACTCGCGAATGATAAACAGCTTGGTGATAAACCATTCGGCACCCTTGTACAGATAGCCGAGTGGGCCATAAATGGTCGCGGGCTTTGCCGTGACCTGCTGGCGCAGCTCGACGCTGAGCGTGGCCAGCTGAATCTGGTCCTTGAGGATACGCATGCGCGCGTCCATAGAGTCGATCTCGGACTGGATGCGGTTGAGCTCGCTCTCGATCTGCAGAATATCCTTTACGTCCCGGGCCTGGCCGAGCAAGCCCTTGAGCCGATCACGCAGGGCGCGATTGTTGGCCAGGCGAGTTTCGACATCCACATACTGCTCGGTGACATCCTCACCCTTGACGTGGCGCGACAGCACCTTACCGCTCTGCTCGATATTGCCCAGGGCCGCCTCGAAGGCATCCTTGGGCACGCGGAAGACCAACTGCTGGCGATACTCGCCATAGTCGCTGCTTTCCTCGACATAGCCACCCAGCGCCAGCAGGCGCTCACTGAGCTGCGCCTTGGCCTTGGGCAGGTCCGCAACTTCCAGGGAGAAACTGGCCGTCCACACCAGCAAGCGCCCCGTGGCCTTGCCTTGCAGCGGCGCACTGGTGGCCGCTTCGGCGGCAGCCGCCGCCCCCGCCACATCACCGCCCTTGGATGAGCACCCAACAAGTGTGCCCAGCAACAGCAGCACGGTCATATAGATCCATGGGTTCAGGTACTGCTTCATCCTTAAAGACCTCGCTAGTTGGCGATTATTGAGCCGGCGCCGATCATACGGGGGCAGAGCGCTCTTGTCCTGATGGGCATCGCCACCGGAGCGGCAGGCTAAGCTCTGCTAATCAGCAAAATAAGGGATGGACAGCATGCGCGCCCTGCAACGCCACGTGGCCATGGCGGCCCTGTTGTGGAGTTCACTACTTGGCGCGGCTCAAGCAGAAGAAATCACCCTGGTCTCGCCCGCCTACTGGTGCCCGTTCAGCTGCACCGCCGGGGCGCCCCAGGAAGGCTTTACCGTCGACATCATTCGCTGGATCTTTGCCCGCCACGGCATCTCGGTGCGCCTGGTCAACGAGAACTACAGCCGCGCCCTCGCCGGCGTGCGCAGCGGCCGCTACAGCGCCAGCCCCTCGACCTTCAAGGACGAAGCCCCGGACTTCACCTACCCCGAGCAGGCCGTGTCCTTCAACCGCTTCTGCTTCTACACCCGCGCCGATGACGACTGGAACTACCTGGACCTGGCCAGCCTGGCGCCGCGTCAGGTAGGCATCATCCAGAACTACGCCTACGGCCACGAACTGGATGCCTTGATCCGCCAACAGCCGGCCATTTTTCGCCCGCACTCCGGCAACGACCTGACCCTGCGCCTGATCAAGCAGCTGCAGCTGAAACGCTTCGACACCTTTATCGAGGAAGAGAGCCTGGTCAATTACACCCAACTGCAAAACCCCGGAAACTCGCTGCGCCAAGCCGGCTGCCGGGACGGCACCCTGGCCTATATGGCCATCTCACCACAGCACCCGCAACGCGAGGCCTACGCCCGCCTGTTCGACCAAGGCATGCGCGAAATCCGCCGCAGCGGCGTGCTGCAGCAGATTCTGTCGGCCTATGGCCTGAGTGATTGGCAGCGCTAACAGGCCGGGCTGGAAAGCCAGGCCAGCAATAGCCCAGCGCCAGCGCTCAGCCCGCAAGCTGCCACCATATATCCAGGTGAATGCGCGCGAATTCCCTGCTTATGCAGCCGGCGATCCAAGCACATGAGCTGCTGGAGTCTGTCCTTCAGCAGTGGCTCGCCGACGCAGGTCTGGCGCTCCGAGCTGAGCATATAGCTGGGATCACACCCGAACTCAGAGCAAGAAGATTCCCATAGCGCCACACTCCCCCCCTGCCTATACTGCAAATGACGCTATCAATATCGTCATTTGAAGAGGCACCCATGATCACCCGCACGCAAGCCCGCCCCACGAAGCCTGCCGTCAAAGTCAGCACCCAATCGCAGTCCCGCATGCTGAGCAGGCTGGGCAAAAGCCAAGCCGTTAAGACCGACCTGATCGTCGCCTTTTGGGAATTCGCGCATGCAGTCTCAAGTTCCGCGGAGATCTCCCGCCTGAATACGATCAAGATCGGCTTTGAGCCGGCCTTTGTGCTCTTTGCCCGTTCTGCGCTACGCCTATCGGCCGCAGACACTGAGTCGATCTTCAACCTGTCCATGTCGACACTGGAGCGTCGCCTGCGCCAAAAGCAGAACCTGGACCCGGTGGCTTCTGAGCGGCTGGATCGGATCGCCGTCATCGCCAGCCTTGCCGATGAGGTGTTCGAGGACCAGACCAAAGCGGCTGACTGGTTGTCGATGCCGAACATGGCACTGGGCAATGAGCCGCCTATCAGGCTCTGTGAGACTGAGATTGGTGCGACCCAGGTTCGGCGAGTCCTGCACGCCATCGAATGGGGCAACGTGGTCTGATGCAGGCCTGGCGCGTAGGGAAGGCCAAGCATGCCAACGACCTTAGCGGTAATGGTGCTGCTATCGCAGGTGGGCGCTGGAACGATACCGACGTTCCGGCCCTGTATTTGGGGCTCACCCCGGCAATCTGCTGCCTTGAAGCATTTGTGAACGCTTCTGGGCCACCGACTGTTCAGATGAAGCTGACTCGGATTGAGTTACCCGACGAGCCAGACCTGTATCTTGAGCCGGAGGACCTACCCGATGGCTGGGATTCGAAACCGGCCGATCGCGCCAGCATGGATTTCGGCACCAGGTGGCTCATGTCGCGTAGCCATCTCGGCTTGATCGTCCCGTCATCTGTCTTACCGGCTGAGCGCAACATAGTGATCAACCCCAGACATCCGGCCGCAAGCCGTCTGCGGGTAATCGAGGTTCAAGACTTTTTCTACGACCCTAGAATGTTCTCCAACCGCACAGCCCCCTAAAGCCAGGTGTGTGCTCAGCCAGCACCATCACCGATTTCGGCGCTAAAGATCGGTATCCCGTTGGTGGATGACCACACTGGGCCCCGGATGGGATTAATGGTCGATTCGCATCTTTGCTTCTTGAGCTGAGCGTCTGGTGGCACTGTGCATCAAGCCCGAGCATGGCCACACCAGCTACGGCATCTGCCGGCGGCGACCATCACGCCAATCGAGGTGATCAATGAACCAAGCCATCCACACCACCGTCATGAAGATCGCACCGACCCAGTTCGACATGGCGGGTAAACCGCGACCCGCAAAACAACTCCGTCCTACAGATAACCCTAGGATGGGTTGGTAGAGAGCTACCCATCAAGCCTCCACGCAAAAAGGCCAGTCTCTCGACTGGCCTTTCTATCCCGGATGCTGCCTGACTCGGCACGGCCTGAGCCGTGCCTTTAACCTATGATGCGGTACTCAGGCGACCTGCATGGCCTTGAGGTCGGCCAGTATCTCCGTGGCGCAGCGTTGGCCAGTTTCGACCGCGCCGTTGAGGTAGCCCTGGGACTCGATAGAAGTGTGCTCGCCGCAGAAATGGCAGTTGCCCTGGCGGGTGCCTTCATAGCCGACAAAGGCCGTGTAGTTGCCCGGTGCGTAGTAACCGTAGGCACCCTTGGTCCAGCGGTAGCCCGGCCAGTAGTTGAGAATCGCCCGGCCATTCCACTCGTTGCTGATGCCCGGTAGCACCCGTTCCAACTGGCCGAGGAACTGCGCCGCCTTGATATCCAGCGAGGCGTTGTTCATCGCCACGGCGGTCGCGCCGCCGGTGAAGTTGTTCAGCACGCCCTCGCTACCCGCCTGGCCGCGGGTGACTTCCCAGGTGTCCTGATAGCCGGTGTCGGAGTAGCTCGAACCATTGCTGTTCTGCTGGCGCCAGATGCGCTGGCGGAACTGCAGCTGGAACTTGCTGCTATTGCCCATCGGCATAGTGCGGATGGCCAGGAGCTTGCGCGCATCGAAACCGGCCGCGGAAAAATCCACGCTGCTGCGCAGGATGCTGAAGGGAATGGCCATCACCACCTGCTGGGCGATCACCCGCAGCGGGCCCTTGCTGGTGTTGAAGTCGAGGCTATAGCTGGCGTCCGGGTTGAGGCTGATGCGCGTCAGCTCATGCCCCAGTTTGATCTGGCTGGCGTCGAGGCGGCTGGCCATGCCGCTGACCAGTTGATCGTTGCCGCCGCGGATGTGGTAGCGCTCATCGGACTCGCCGAACATCTCCAGATTCTGCTTGCTGGAGTAGCCCAGCAGGTAAATCAGGTTAAGCGCGCTTTGCTGGCTGCACGCCGCGCCGTATTCGATCTCGTAGGCCACATCGAGCAGGCGGCCCAGGCGCGAGGTGGTGCCGCCGGGCACATAGCGGTTGATCCACTCGCTGATGCTCATCTTGTCCAGCACCAGCCCGCGCGCGGTATAGCTGTTCCACAGGGTGGGGAACGGTGCGGCCTTGACCTCGCTGGCGAGCTGCGCCTGGATCGTTTGGAAATCGCTGTAGGCCTCCGCGAGGCTGTAGCGCTGGCCCTGGAAGAAGTAGATGTCCTCGCCGCCCTGGGCCTGGTCGTAGGCCAACAGGTCATCCACCTGCAGGCCCAGCTCCTTGGCCAGCCGCAGGGTTTCCACATGGTAGCCGTCGATCAGCTCGCCGCCGTTCTCGGCGATCTGCCCGGGGAAGGTACTGCGATTGCTGAAGCAGCGCCCGCCCAGGCGGGTGGCCGCCTCGAAGACGGTTGCGCTGACGCCGCTTTTCTTCAGCTCATAAGCGCTGCTCAGGCCGGCCAAACCGGCACCTATCACCGCCACGCCGATACTGCCCGAGCCGCCGCTCGGCGCCGCCTCGGAAAACCTGGGCAGGCTGGCGCTGGCCAGCAGCACGCCAGCAATGCCGGCGGCCTTGAGCACCTCGCGGCGCGAGCGCTGCAAGGCCAGGGCGTGGTGGAAATCCGTACTTTCTGGGGTGCTGCCGGCCAGGCGGCTAAGGGCCTGCAAGCGGCTGAGCAAAGGTGTACGAGCCATCTATCAATCTCCGTTGTTATTGGTATCGGACTGCATAGAACAACTACGTTGGCGCGCGGATAGCGCAGCGCGAGGTCGGATAGCGCGTACCTCCTGACCGCCACCAAGAGGCGTCAGTCCCAGCAACGCCGGGCATTCAGGCACTGATGATGGGACGCCAACGCCTCACGACTGGATTGAGCCGCGCGAAGAAGCCCGTAGGCTAGACGCGGCTAAAAAGGCAGGCAAATTCTAAATAGAGAAGGCTGCGTTCGATTAAATCGATAGCCGAAAGACGCATGGCGGGTTGCACCCGCCCTACGGACTGCGCCGGCCGGTATATCGCAGACCATCCGCCGCTGGTTGCCCGATACGGGTTAAGCCGGAGCGGCATGCGGCAGCGCCGCCTTGGCCTCGATATCGGCAATGCGTAGCAGATGCAGGCTAAAGTCCGGGTCTTCGCCTTCGAGCAGGGCGGGCAGCAAGGCGCGGAAATCTTCGCGCTGACACCAGAAATGCATGTAGTCCTCCCAGGACTGCCACATCCGCGCCTGCTTGCGGCTCATCCTGCTGCCGTAGGATGGGTTGAGCATGGCGATACCCATCAAGGAGCCAAGCTGAGCGCAAAGCTGCGCCGGTCTGTTTATCGCAGGCACCCCACCGCAGATTGATTGACTCTACTTACTGGTTTCGGCTTTACGCCGAGTTACTTTCTCTTTGCGCGCGCAAAGAGAAAGTAACCAAAGAGAAAGCGCGCCCGACATCCGGGTTTCGCTGCGCTCAACTCCCCTCGCTCCGGTGCTGTTCCGAGGGTCGGCAAGACGGGCCATCCATGGCCCGACATGCCTCGTTTGGCATCCATGCCAAACGCCCCTCTCCACAGCACCTACGCTCGGCCTCCTGACGGGATTCGGGGACCGCGTTGTTTGGGCGATTTGTGGACGGCAGAGCGAAAGGCAAAAGCCAGAGCTGTGGCTCTGCTTTTGGTTACCCCCCAATCTCACAGACGACGCCAACCGCCCCATTCAGAAGGCCGAGCGGAATCGTTGTGCAAGGGAGCGAGCCGCATGGATGCGGCGAGAGGCGTAAAGGGCCAGGGACGGCCCTTGTACGCCGGCCCCTGGAGCAATGATGAAGCGAGGGAACCCGCCGCAGGCGGGCCGGATGCAAGGGGCAAGACCTTTTGCTTACTTTTGGGGCGTTTGCCAAATCGGCATAGGAGGCGGCCATCTGGCCGCGCCCCTGCCACACCACCCGGCATGCGGGTCCGCACCGGGCGGTTCGAGAAGTTGAGGTCAGTAGAGTCGAGGTAGACCCAACCGGTCGAACCACGCCACCGTAAGCACT
>NZ_JAUYNP010000104.1 GCF_030696055.1 Pseudomonas sp.
GAGTTCCCCCGGATTTCATCCGGGCTACAAAAAATGCCGCACACTTGGCTTAAGTGAACGGCATTGCGGTAAAACCGGGCTTCTCTGACTTCCGTGATTTAACCGTTTAAGCCGGCGCGGCCCTGAGCGACAAAGCGCATCATCCACTCCGCCACGGTATGGCCCTGGTGGTCATGCTGCAGGCTTGCCACACCCTTGGTGTACACCGGCTCGCCGATATGCTGCTGACGCATATCCAGCAGCGCCCGGGAATAGTCATGCACGAACTCCGGGTGGCCCTGGAAGCACAGCACCTGGTCGCCGATGCAATAGGAGGCGATTGGGCAGAACTCGCTGCTGGCCAGCAGGGTGGCGTTCTCCGGCAGTTTGGTGACCTGATCCTGATGGCTGATCAGCAGGGTCAGCTCTTCCAGATCCGGGCTCATCCAGGCCGGCTTGTGCGCCAGACGGTACTGATGGATACCCACGCCCCAACCCTGTTCGGCGCGCTCCGCCTTGCCGCCGAGCAACAGCGCCAGGATCTGATGACCGAAGCACACGCCCAACAGCTTGTCGCCGCGGTTATAGCGCTCGAGCAGATAGGTTTTCAGGGTGGCGATCCAGGGCTCGCTACCAAAGGAATCGGCCTTGCTTCCCGTCACCAGATAGGCATCGTATTTCTCGGAATCCGCTGGGTAGTGCCCTTCTAGCACGTTGTACAGTTTGAACTCGGCAGCAATCGGCTGTTGAGCGAACAGCTGCTCAAACATGCGGCCGTAGCTTTCGAACTGGTCGACCAGTTCGGGGCGAAGGACATCGGTTTCCAGGATGCAAATCTGCAACGGCATAAGGGCGAGTACCTAAGGCGCAAAAGGGTGGATTTTCAGCGCGCAGCCTGCCTGCCGCTAGGCTGCAAGGCAATAGGCACAAGGGCTCGATGGGAAAAAACCCAACAAATAACTAGATAGCCAATAAGCCACAGCATATATCCGCCTGCACACCTTTCACACCAGGCGGATTCCCTTCATTAACGCCATCTGGCATGAGGTTCCACAGAGCGCTTCAAGGCCAACTCAAGTCGCCTTCCTCACAGCTCGCCAACTGTTCCAGCCCCTTGATCCTGGCGGCGGTCTTCTGCGCCAGACAAGCGTTGAGCTGCATGGAGTAGGCCGAGCCGCCCTCCAGGCTGGATGACTCGAAGGCGCAGGCCAGATCGCGGAACTTGATCCAAGCCAGTTGCACCTCCTTGAGCTGTTGTTTCTGCGCACCATCCAGGCCTTTGCGGTACTCGCCATACAGCTGGTTCTAGCGCTAGCGCATAAAAAAGCCGGCTCACTGGAGCCGGCTCTGTTAGTTGCCGCGCTTAGAAGGTTTCGCCCTTGGCCGCCTTCTCCAGCAGCAAGGCCGGTGGCAGGAAGCGTTCGCCATATTGCTCGGCCAGGTACTGGGCGCGGGCGACGAAATCCTGCACGCCGTACTGGTTGATAAACTGCAACGCGCCGCCGCTCCAGGCGGCGAAGCCGATGCCGAAGATCGAGCCGATATTGGCGTCGGCCACCGACTGGAGCACGCCCTCTTCCATGCAACGCACGGTCTCGATGGCCTGGATAAACAGGATACGGTCGCGCACATCGATCTGGGAGATTTGCGCCTCAGGCTTCTCGAAGCGCACCTTCAGCTCCGGCCACAGGTGCTTCTTGCCGCCCTCCGGATAGTCGTAAAAGCCCGCACCGGCGGCCTTACCCGGACGCTTGTACTCGTTGAGCATCAGGTCAATCACGGCGAAGGCCGGATGCTCGGCTATCGACTTGCCCTCGGCGGCCAGGTCCTTCAACGTCTGCTGGCGGATATGGTTCATCAGGCTCATCGACACTTCGTCGCTGATCGCCAGCGGCCCGACCGGCATGCCGGCCTTGCGCGCCTCGGTCTCGATCATCGCCGCGCTTACGCCCTCGCCGAGCATGGCCAGGCCTTCGTTGGTGAAGGTACCGAACACCCGCGAGGTGAAGAAGCCGCGGCTGTCGTTGACCACTATCGGGGTCTTGTTGATCTGCATCACGTAATCGAAGCCGCGCGCCAGGGTCTCGCCTGAGGTCTGCTCGCCCCTGATGATTTCCACCAGCGGCATCTTGTCCACCGGGCTGAAGAAATGCAGGCCGATAAACTTGTCCTGGTTCTGCACCGCGGCGGCCAGGCCGGTGATCGGCAGGGTCGAGGTATTGGAGGCGATCACCGCGCCCGGCAACGCCGCGGCTTCCGCCGCCGAGGTGACCTTGGCCTTGAGGTCGCGGTCCTCGAACACCGCTTCGATAATCAGGTCGCAGCCCTCGAAGTCCGCTTCGCGGGCGCTCGGTTTGATCCGCGCGAGGAAGGCATCACGCTTCTCCGCGCTCATCAGGCCCTTGCCGACCTTCTTCTCCAGCAGCTTGGCCGAGTAGGCCTTGCCCTTCTCCGCCGCTTCCAGGGAAATGTCCTTGAGCACCACCTCGATGCCCGCCGCCGCCGACACATAGGCGATACCGGCGCCCATCATGCCGGCGCCGAGCACGCCAACCTTCTTGGTCACATAGGGGGCGAAGCCTTGCGGCCGCGAGCCGCCGGCGTTGATCTCGTTGAGCTGGAACCAGAAGGTGCCGATCATGTTCTTCGCCACCTGGCCGGTCGTCAGCTCGGTGAAGTAGCGCGCCTCGATGATCTGCGCAGTGTCGAAATCGACCTGGGCACCTTCGACCGCGGCGCACAGGATTTTCTCCGGCGCCGGGAAGCAGCCCTTGGTCTTGTCGCGCAGCACACTCGGGGCGATGGCCAGCATCTGCGCCACATTGGGGCTTGACGGCGTACCGCCGGGAATCTTGTAGCCGGCCTCATCCCAGGGCTGCTTGGGCGCCGGGTTGGCGAGGACCCAGGCGCGGGCCTTGGCCAGCAGGTCATCCTTGTCGGAGGCGATGTCGTCGATCAGGCCGGCCTTGAGCGCCGCGGCGGGACGCACCTTCTTGCCCTCGACCAGATACGGCAGGGCCTTTTCCAGACCGAGCAGACGCACCATGCGCACCACCCCGCCACCGCCCGGCAGCAGGCCGAGGGTCACTTCCGGCAGGCCGAGTTGCACGCTGGAACTGTCCAGGGCGATGCGGTGATGGCAGGCCAGGCAGATTTCCCAGCCGCCGCCCAGTGCCGCGCCGTTGATCGCCGCCACCACCGGCTTGCCCAGGGTTTCCAGGCGGCGCAACTGGCCCTTGATGCGCAGGATCATCTGATAGAAATCCTTGGCGTCGGCCTTGGTCACCTTGACCAGCTCATTGAGGTCGCCGCCGGCGAAGAAGGTCTTCTTCGCCGAGGTGATGATCACCCCGGCAATGGCATCCTTCTCGGCTTCCAGACGATCGACAATCTTGCCCATGGCCTCGCGGTAGACCGCGTTCATGGTGTTGGCGCTCTGGTCAGGCATATCCATGGTCAGGACGACAATATTGTCCTGGCCTTTTTCGTAACGGATGGCGTCAGTCATTTCTTCTGTTCCCGTGAATTCTTGTGCCGTCTGACCTGTAGGAGCGAGCTTGCTCGCGATCAGGGTCGGGACGAATCGCCAGCAAGCTGGCTCCTACACACGCTCAATGATGGTGGCTATACCCATACCGCCACCGACACACAACGTGGCCAGGCCGTAACGCAACTGGCGCTTTTCCAGTTCGTCGAGCAAGGTGCCGAGAATGGCGCAGCCGGTGGCGCCCAATGGGTGGCCCATGGCGATGGAGCCGCCGTTGACGTTGACCTTGTCCTCGCTCACGCCCATGTCCCGCATAAACTTCATCACCACCGAGGCGAAGGCTTCGTTGACCTCGAACAGGTCGATGTCCTCCACCGAGAGCCCGGCCTTGGCCAGGGCCTTGCGGGTGGCCGGCGCCGGGCCGGTGAGCATGATGGTCGGGTCGGTGCTGGTCACAGCGGTGGCAACTATGCGCGCACGGGGCTTGAGGCCCAGCTCCTTGCCCTTGGCTTTGCTGCCGATCAGCATCAGGGCGGAGCCATCCACTATGCCGGAGCTGTTGCCCGGGGTGTGCACATGGTTGATCTGTTCGACATGGCTGTAGACCCGCAGCGCGGTGCTGTCGAAGCCCATCTGGCCCATCATCTCGAAGCTCGGCTTGAGCTTGCCCAGGCCTTCGAGGGTGGAATCGCCACGGATAAATTCGTCGTGATCGAGCAGCACTATGCCGTTCTGGTCGGTCACCGGAATCAGCGACTTGTTGAACGAACCATCCTTGCTGGCGCGAGCGGCCTTCTGCTGCGAGCGCAGGGCGAAGGCGTCGACATCCGTGCGGCTAAAGCCTTCCAGGGTGGCGATCAGGTCGGCACCAATGCCCTGGGGGGTGAAATGGCTATGCATATTGCTCGCCGGGTCCATCACCCAGGCACCACCATCGGAGCCCATGGGCACGCGCGACATGGATTCCACGCCGCCGACCACCACCAGGTCCTCGAAGCCGGAACGCACCTTCATCGCGCCCAGGTTGACCGCCTCCAGGCCCGAGGCGCAGAAGCGATTGAGCTGCACGCCGGACACGCTGACGTCCCAATCGGCGAGCATGGCCGCGGTCTTGGCAATATCGGCGCCCTGATCGCCCACCGGGGTGACGCAGCCGAGGACTATGTCATCGACCTGGCTGGTATCCAGGTTGTTGCGCGCTTGCAGGGCCTTGAGCAGGCCGGCGATCAGGTCGACGGGTTGGACGCTGTACAGCGCGCCGTCCTTCTTGCCTTTGCCGCGGGGCGTGCGCAGCGCATCGAAAATAAATGCTTCGGTCATGGCGTCCTCAGACCTCCAGTGGAGGGTGGCAGGCGGCGCATATCGAGGGATTGCGCCTGTTCTTGTGCAGTAGGCCTACCATACGCCGCGCCTGCCCAGGCTCAATGACCGAAGTGCTCAGGGCTATTGACCACTCAGCTCAGACAAACGGTCACGCACTGGGCGAAGGCGAATAACCGCGTCTAGCTCAAGGCTCGCTGCGCCCTGCCCGGTGTCCCGTCATAACCATCGGCAACAAGCCCGGCTGCTCTAGCAATCAAGACTTCTATAGCCAGGCGCTGCGCGCCCTAGAGTTAAATCAGGCGCGCCGCTTGTTCGAAGCGATGCATGCCCAAGCAGATGCCGCCGCCGGGTTTTGCCGGGACGGTTCAAGCCATCCACCTTAGGCGTGACGCCGCAGCCCGCAGGCAGCTATAGCGAGCAGGGAATGCCACACCAAGAACAACAACAAGGCCAGCCGCCATGTTCAACCAAGCCAAGATTCGCCAGGCAAGCATGATTGTATTTGCCACCACCCTGATCCTGATTCTTCCCAATCTGACCCGTTTGGTCGGTTAAGCACCCTGCCACCCTGTTGCCGGCTAACCGCCGTGGAGCGTTAGCCGGCAACAGAGCTGTTCCCCATAGCTGCCGAAGAGCGCCGCACAATGCCCCCCTGTGCTAGGGTGATTTATCCATAGTTCGGGAGACTGCCATGCGCCTGCTATTTGCCGCCCTTAGCCTGTTCGTTAGCCTGTCGCTGCTGGCCGGTGAGGCCGAACTAAATGCCGCCATAACCGCCCTGCAATCCCCCGACACCTTGCTGATCGATGTACGCAGTGCCGAAGAGTTCGCCGCCGGTGCCCTACCCGGTGCGCAGCGTATTGGCCATGAAGAGATAGCGGCGCAAATCGGCACCCTGGCCCCGGACAAAGACACCCCAATAGTCCTCTACTGCCGCAGCGGCCGGCGCTCGGCCCTGGCCGAAGAAAGCCTGCGCGCCCTGGGCTACAGCAACCTGATCAATGCCGGCGGCTACGACGAACTGAAACGCGCCTTGGAGAGCCAGGATTGAGCCTGCGCGCACTCTTGATTGGCCTGCTTGGCCCATTGCCCTTAAGCATTCAACTGCATGCCGCCGAGTTGACCCTGGAACTCGGTGCCACAAGCAAACACTGGAGCAGCGCCGCGCTGCTGGCTCACCCGCAGACGCAGCGGATCGATATACCCAACGACGTCAGCTACAAACGCACCATGCACTACCGCGCCGTGCCGGTGGCCGTGCTGCTGACTGGCGTGCAACGCGGCGATCATCTGCAGCTGATCGCCAACGACGGCTTTGCCGCCGAACTGCCCGCCGCCCTGGCGCTTAACCCAAGTGGCAGCCAGGCCTGGCTGGCCATCGAAGACCCCGCCCAGCCCTGGCCGCCCCTGGCCGAGGGCAAACCCAGCGCAGGGCCCTTTTATCTGGTGTGGCAGAACCCGGCCGCCAGCCAGATAGGCCCGGAGCAATGGCCCTTCCAAGTTGCGACCATCCGCCTGCTGGCGCCGGTCACGCAGCGCTTCCCGCAACTATTGCCGGCAGCCAATGCCAGCGCCGCGGTGCAGGCTGGCTTTGCCCAGTTCCAGAAAAACTGCATGGCTTGTCATCGCCTAAATGGCGTGGGGGATTCGCAATTCGGCCCGGACCTGAATCTGCCGCATAACCCGACTGAGTATTTCACTGGCGATTTTCTGAGCCGCTATATCCGGGACCCGCAGAGCATGCGGCGTTGGCCGCAGGGCAAGATGCCGGGGTTTTCTGTTGAGGTGTTGAGTGATGGTGAGTTGGAGCAACTGATCGCTTATCTGCGTCACATGACCGAGCGCAAGACCACTCAATGACGGCTTTGCCCACGCGCGGTGGATGCGCTAGCGTATGAGCATAGTCATTTCGACATTACATCGACTAGATCAAGCTTACTCCTTATAAATTAGCAACAGAACCTACCAAGGTTCACCGCATAAACGGACCCTCAATGGAATTACCAAAGTTCAATGAAACCTTCCTTCCCATATTGGAAATACTGAAAGATGGCGAAGTCATCAAAGGCCGCGATCTGGTTCGCCTTGTGGAAGAACGCTTCTATTCACATTTACCCAAAGCACTGCTAGAACAGACCACAAAAAGCGGAGACCGCGTAATTGAAAACCGAATTGCTTGGGGAAAATCCTACCTAAAGAAAGGCGGACTAGTTCATTACCCGCAGCGAGGTTTTGTTCAGATTACAGACAAAGGAAAATCTGCTAAGCCCGAAAATGTATCGCTCAACGACATCCACTCAGACGTCATTACTTTTTACAAGCCAGAAAACAACTCCACACCAGAGTCGAGCATCGTAATTAATGCAAGCCCACAGGATTTAATAGACTCTGGCTTTGAACAAATCGAACGCGCCGTAAAAGACGAACTATTATTAAAACTCAAAGAAGTTGACCCGTATGCCTTTGAGAAGATAATTCTGATACTTCTCAAAAAAATGGGCTATGGCGATTTCATAGAAACAGCAAAGTCCGGGGACGGCGGAATCGACGGCATAATCAACGAGGACCAACTTGGCCTTGAAAAAATCTATATCCAAGCAAAGCGATATAGTGAAAACAAAGTCCGAGAAACAGACATACGAAATTTTATTGGCGCCATGAGTGGCGACACCCACAAAGGAATTTTCGTAACCACCTCAACATTTGATGAAAAGGCCAAAGCAAAAGCGAGAGATGCTCACCACAAAATAATTCTACTAGACGGCTCTAAGCTAGTAGATTTGATGCATAAATTTAGCGTAGGCGTGCAAACAAAAAATATTTACGAAGTAAAAGCTCTCGACAATGACTTTTTCGATTCAGAGGAAATTTGATAGTTACTTATCCATCTTCAGAACCACACGAAAAATTTAATTCGACTTACCCTACGCTTTTCGCCTTTACGGCGAGTCACTTTCTCTTGCTTCGCACAAGAGAAAGTAACCAAAGAGAATGCGCCCCTGCATCTGGGTTTCGCTGCGCGAAACTTCCCTCGCTCCGGCGCTGCTCCGGGGGCCGGCTTACAAGGGGCATCCCTGCCCCTTTAAGCCTCTCGCCGCATCCATGCGGCTCGTCCCCCTGCCAACACCTCCACTCGGCCTCCTGACGGGGATTTGGCACGCGCCTGTGAGATATGTGGATAGGTAACGCGTTTGAGCGAAATTCTTTAAATCGCAGGTCGTAGAATGGGTTGAGCAACGCGATACCGCGGCATCCATGCCGTTCGTCCCCCTACGCAACACCTCCGCTCGGCCTCCTGACGGGGACTTTGCGCGCGCCTGCGAGATATGGGCTTGAAGTGAAATGCTTGGTACTTGGCTGCTGCCGCCATGCTCAACCTCTGTAGGAGCGGGCTTACCCGCGAATCGAGGTGAATACAAAAACATCGCGGCCAAGGCCGCTCCTACAGGTTTCGCAGAGCCCGCCAGCATTGGTGGCAGGACCGTAGGAGGGGTTGAGCAACGCGATACTCATCAACTCGCCGTGGTGGCAGCCCTTTGCTTTGGCTTTTAGTTAACTCGACACAAAACGTGCAGACGACGCCAAACGCCCCTTCAGGAGGGTGAACAGAATCGTTGTGGAAGGGGTTGAGCGGCATGGATGCCGCGAGAGCCGCGATGGGCCAGGGATGGCCCTTCGCGGCGGGCCCCTGGAGCAATGATTCTATTCACGAACCCTGCCGCAGGCAGGGCCGGATGCCGGGGCAAACGTTTTTGGTTACTTTTGCGGCGACTGGCAAATCGGCATAGGAGGCGGCCATCTGGCCGCGCCCCTGCCACACCACCCGGCATGCGGGTCCGCACCGGGCGGTTCGAGAAGTTGAGGTCAGTAGAGTCGAGGTAGACCCAACCGGTCGAACCACGCCACCGTAAGCACT
>NZ_JAUYNP010000321.1 GCF_030696055.1 Pseudomonas sp.
CGCACCCTGGACGCCTTGATTCGTAGCGGCTCCCTGGATCGTCTGGGGCCGCACTTCCATGAAGAGCTGAAGGCCTACAAGGCCAATATCGACCGCAATCGCGCGGTGTTGCTGGCCGCCATGGAGGAGGCGGTGCAGGCCGCCGAGCAGACCGCGCGCAGCCACGACAGCGGGCATATGGACCTGTTCGGCGGGGTGTTCGCCGATGCCGAGGCGGATGTCTATGTCAACCATGACAAGGCCAAGGAACTATCGCTTAAGGAGCGCCTCAAGGGTGAGAAGGAAACCCTGGGCCTGTACCTGACCGGTCACCCGATCGATGAGTACGAGGGCGAAGTGCGCCGTTTTGCCCGCCAGCGCATCATCGACCTCAAGCCGGCGCGCGACACCCAGACGGTCGCCGGCCTGGTGGTCAACCTGCGGGTGATGAAGAACAAGAAGGGTGACAAGATGGGCTTTATCACCCTGGATGACCGCTCCGGGCGCATTGAGGCGTCCTTGTTCGCCGAGGCCTTCAACAGCGCGCAAGCCTTGCTGCAGACCGATGCCCTGGTGGTGGTGGAAGGCGAGGTGAGCAACGACGACTTCTCCGGTGGCCTGCGTCTGCGCGCCAAGCGGGTGATGAGCCTGGAAGAGGCGCGCACCGGTCTGGCCGATAGCCTGCGCCTGAAGGTCGCCAGTACGGCTTTGCAGGGCGATCGTCTGCGCTGGCTGGCCGAGCTGTGCGGCCGCCATCGCGGGGCTTGCCCTATCACGGTCGACTACAGCGGTGCGGATGCCAAGGCGCAGTTGCAGTTTGGCGAGGGCTGGCGCATCGAGCCGGCGGACAGTCTGATTCAGACATTGCGTGACCAGTTCGGGCGAGACAACGTCTTTCTGCACTACCGCTGATTTGCGGGGCTCAGGCCCCGTGGCTCAGTCGTGACACTAGTTAGGTTCTGCATTGAATAGGTTCGTGCAGAACCGGGTGTCGACCTGAATGCGCCTGCTGCTATAAGGTAGGGCGCGAAACGGATACAGCTCCCCGGCCACTTGGCCGTCGACGCAAGACGGATGACTATGAACCCGAATTTCCTCGATTTCGAACAGCCGATCGCCGACCTGCAAGCCAAGATCGAAGAGCTTCGCCTGGTCGGTAGCGATAACTCGCTGAATATCAGCGATGAAATCGCCCGCCTGCAGGACAAGAGCAGCACTCTGACCGAAAGCATCTTCGGCAACCTGAGCAGCTGGCAAATCGCCAAGTTGGCCCGCCACCCGCGCCGGCCTTACACCCTGGATTACCTGCAACACATCTTCACCGAGTTCGACGAGCTGCATGGCGATCGGCATTTCTCCGATGACCCGGCCATCGTCGGCGGCGTCGCCCGTCTGGATGGCGAGGCGGTAATGGTGATCGGCCACCAGAAGGGCCGCGAAGTGCGCGAGAAGGTTCGCCGCAACTTCGGCATGCCGCGCCCCGAGGGCTACCGCAAGGCCTGTCGCCTGATGGAGATGGCCGAGCGCTTCAAGATGCCGATCCTGACCTTTATCGACACGCCTGGCGCCTATCCGGGTATCGATGCCGAAGAGCGTGGGCAGAGCGAAGCCATTGCCTGGAACCTGCGGGTGATGGCGCGTCTGAAGACCCCGATCATCGCCACCGTGATAGGTGAAGGTGGTTCCGGCGGCGCCCTGGCGATCGGCGTGTGCGACCAGTTGAATATGCTGCAGTACTCCACCTATTCGGTGATCTCGCCTGAGGGTTGCGCCTCCATCCTGTGGAAAACCGCCGAAAAGGCCCCGGATGCCGCAGAAGCCATGGGTATTACCGCTGAGCGCCTGAAAGGCCTGGGCATAGTCGATCAGGTGATCAGCGAGCCGCTCGGTGGCGCCCATAGCGATCCGGCCGGCGCCGCCGAGGCGGTGCGCCAGGCCCTGCTGGTGCAGCTGAAAAAACTCAAGGCCTTCGATACGGCCGAGCTGTTGGCGCGTCGTTATGAGCGTTTGATGAGCTACGGCATCGCCTAAATGAGCCTGCGCGCCAGGGTGCTGGAGTCTCTGGCTCCTTGGCGTAATGCGCCGGCTTGGCATATCGCCTTGTCCGGTGGTCTGGATTCCACGGTACTCCTGCATGTACTGGCCAGCCTCACGCAACGCGAGGCATTGCCGCCACTCTCCGCCATCCATATCCATCACGGCTTGCAGGCTGCGGCCGATGCCTGGCCGGCGCACTGTGCGCAATTGTGCGCGGCGCTGAAGGTGCCGCTGCGGGTCGAGCAGGTTCAGGTGCTGCCGGGTGCCAGTCTCGAACGAGCGGCCCGCGATGCTCGCTATGCGGCATTCAGCGCCGCACTGGCGCCTGGGGAGGTGCTGCTGACGGGGCAGCATCGCGACGATCAGGCCGAAACCCTGTTGTTTCGTTTGCTGCGCGGGGCCGGGGTGCAGGGCTTGGCGGCCATGCCGTTCAGTCGACCGCTGGGCGCGGGTCATCTGCTCAGGCCGCTATTGCAGTGCTCGCGTGCCGAATTGCAGGCCTACGCCACGGCTCATCAGCTGAGCTGGGTGGAAGACCCCTCGAATGCCGATGAGCGCTTCTCCCGTAATTACCTGCGCCGACAGGTGTTGCCTGCGCTGGCTAGTCGCTGGCCGCAGGCCGCGGCCAATATGGCGCGCAGCGCCGAGCATTTGACTGAGGCGGCGCTATTGCTCGATGAGCTGGCGCAGCAGGATGTGCTCCAGGCGCAAGCGCCTGTGGACTACGCCTGGCTGCAGCTGCCGAGTCTGGCGTTGCCGGCGTTGCGCGAGCTGAGCGAACCCCGCCAGCGCAATGCCCTGCGCTATTGGCTGCGTAGCCGCACGGCTATGCCCGATAGCGAGCACTGGGCGGGCTGGCGGGCGCTGCGCGATGCGGCTATCGATGCGGCGCCGGTGTGGCGTTTGGCCGCGGGTGAGCTGCGGCGTAGCGATCAGACTTTATGTTGGCTGACGGGCCATTGGTTGGCTGTAGCGCCGCCGCTGGATCTGGCGGTGCAGAGTGGTCAGGCCATTGCCCTGCCTGGCAATGGCCAGGTGCGCATCGAAGGGCAGTTGCCCGTCGGCGACTGGCGTCTGGCTTATCGTCAGGGCGGCGAACAGATGCTGGTGCCGGGGCGCGGGCGGCGGGATTTAAAGCGTTTGCTCAACGAGCGACGACTGCCCACTTTTGTGCGTGACCGTTTACCGCTTTTGCTGCATAACGGCCAGCTTATGGCGGTGGCCAATCTGCCGGGTTTGGATCGGCCGAGCGATGAACAGTGGCAATTGCTTTGGCAGCCGCCGACCCATGATCAAGGTTTGAGCTGATAAGCCCTTTCCGGTAGACTACGCTCCCGTCTTACTAGAGCTTTTGTCGACTTCCCAGGGAATCGGCAGGGCTAGCCAATTGTGGCATGGCCGTGATTGGTGGCTTCGGCCTTCCTTCGCTTTCCCCGGCGGCACTGACCGCTTAAACGCAGACTTCTAGGGTTTTTCATGACGCGCTACATATTCGTCACGGGTGGTGTTGTTTCTTCATTGGGGAAAGGCATCGCCTCGGCTTCATTGGCGGCTATCCTGGAGGCGCGGGGCCTGAAGGTCACCATGCTCAAGCTGGATCCCTATATCAACGTCGATCCGGGCACCATGAGCCCGTTCCAGCACGGTGAGGTGTTCGTCACCCACGACGGCGCCGAGACCGACCTCGACCTGGGCCACTATGAGCGGTTTATCCGCACCACCATGACCCAGAACAACAACTTCACCACCGGTCGCGTCTACGAAGACGTGCTGCGCCGCGAGCGCCGGGGTGATTACCTGGGCGCGACCATTCAGGTCATCCCGCACATCACCGACGAGATCAAGCGCCGCATCATCAAGGGTGCCGGCGATGCCGACGTGGCCATGGTCGAGATCGGTGGCACGGTCGGCGACATCGAGTCGCAGCCCTTCCTCGAGGCGATCCGCCAGTTGCGGGTGGAAGTGGGCGCCAAGCGCGCCATGCTGATGCACCTGACCCTGGTGCCTTATATCGCCACCGCCGGCGAGACCAAGACCAAGCCGACCCAGCACTCGGTCAAGGAACTGCGTTCCATCGGCCTGCAGCCGGACGTGCTGATCTGCCGCTCCGACCATCCGATCGATGTGTCCTCGCGCCGCAAGATTGCCCTGTTCACCAACGTCGAAGAGCGTGCGGTGATTTCCCTGGAAGACGTCGACACCATCTACAAGATCCCGGGCGTGCTGCATGCCCAGGGTCTGGATGATTTCGTCGTCGAGCGTTTCGGCCTGCAATGCGGCCCGGCCGACCTGTCCGAGTGGGATCGGGTGGTGGATGCCAAGCTCAACCCGGAAAAAGAAGTCAATATCGCCATGGTTGGCAAGTACATGGAGCTGCTTGACGCCTACAAGTCGCTGATCGAAGCGATGAGCCACGCCGGCATCCAGAACCGCACCAAGGTCAACCTGCGCTATATCGATTCCGAAGATATCGAGAACCAAGGCACCGCCCTGCTGGAAGGCGTCGACGCCATTCTGGTGCCCGGCGGCTTCGGCTTGCGTGGCGTGGAAGGCAAGATCAAGACCGTGCAGTACGCCCGTGAGAACAAGATCCCCTACCTGGGCATCTGCCTCGGCATGCAGGTAGCGGTTATCGAGTTCGCCCGCAATGTGCTGGGCTGGACCGATGCCAATTCCACCGAATTCGATACCAGCAGCAAGCATCCAGTGGTCGGTCTGATCACCGAATGGCAGGACGCCACCGGCGTTACCGAACAGCGTAGCGATGCCTCCGATCTGGGCGGCACCATGCGTCTGGGCGCCCAGGACTGCCAACTGCTGAGCGGCTCGAATGTGCACAATTGCTACAGCAAGGACGTGATAGTCGAGCGTCATCGCCATCGCTACGAAGTGAATAACAATCTGCTGCCGCAGTTGCTCGAGGCGGGCCTGAAAGTGACCGGTCGCTCCGCCGACGGTGCCCTGGTCGAAGTGGTAGAGGCGCCGGATCATCCGTGGTTCGTCGCTTGCCAGTTCCACCCTGAATTCACCTCCACGCCCCGTGACGGTCATCCGCTGTTCAGTGGTTTCGTCAACGCAGCGCTAGTGCAGCAAGCGAAGAAGGCATAAGGACATGACGCAGAAGATCATCAAGGTTGGCGGCATCGAGATCGCCAACGACAAGCCGTTCGTGCTGTTCGGCGGGATCAACGTGATCGAGTCCCGCGACCTGGCCATGCGAGCTTGCGAAGAATATGTACGGGTGACCGAGAAGCTTGGTATCCCCTATGTATTCAAGGCCAGCTTCGACAAGGCCAACCGCTCGTCCGTGACCTCCTTCCGCGGCCCGGGCCTGGAAGAGGGCATGAAGGTCTTCGAAGAAGTGAAGAAGACCTTCGGCGTGCCGGTGATTACCGACGTGCATGAGCCGTATCAGGCCGCCGCGGTGGCCGAAGTGTGCGACATCATCCAGCTGCCGGCCTTCCTCTCGCGGCAGACCGACCTGGTGGTGGCCATGGCCAAGACCGGCGCGGTGATCAATATCAAGAAAGCCCAGTTCCTCGCGCCCCAGGAGATGAAACATATCCTGGCCAAGTGTGAAGAGGCCGGCAACGATCAGCTGATCCTCTGCGAGCGCGGTTCCTCCTTCGGTTACAACAACCTGGTGGTGGACATGCTCGGCTTCGGCATCATGAAGCAGATGAACTATCCGGTGTTCTTCGACGTTACCCATGCACTGCAGATGCCAGGCGGGCGTGCCGACTCCGCCGGTGGACGCCGCGCCCAGGTCACCGACCTGGCCAAGGCCGGTATGAGCCAGGGCCTGGCTGGCTTGTTCCTCGAGGCCCATCCGGACCCGGACAACGCCAAGTGCGACGGCCCTTGCGCCCTGCGCCTGGACAAGCTGGAGCCGTTCCTCATCCAGCTCAAGCAACTGGATGATTTGATCAAGAGTTTTGTGCCGATTGAGACTGCCTGAAACGGCAATTCTCCGGTAAAGTGCCTTTTGTATACAATCTGACTCTGTAGTCGGTACATGTTGTGCGCTGGAACACTCGCCGGCGCGCAATGGGTATTCAGCCCGGCGCTACCCTTTTCGTCAACTTTTTGGAGTGCTACACGCAATGGCAAAGATCGTCGACATCAAAGGCCGTGAGGTTCTCGATTCCCGTGGTAACCCGACAGTGGAAGCCGATGTGATTCTCGACAGCGGCATCATCGGCAGCGCCTGTGCGCCGTCCGGTGCGTCCACTGGTTCGCGCGAAGCGCTGGAATTGCGTGATGGCGACAAGAGCCGTTATATGGGCAAGGGCGTGCTCAAGGCTGTGGCCAATATCAATGGCCCGATCCGCGATCTGCTGTTGGGTAAGGACGCCATCGACCAGAAGGCGCTGGACCTGGCGATGATCGCCCTCGACGGCACCGAGAACAAAGCCTCCCTGGGCGCCAACGCCATCCTCGCCGTGTCCCTGGCCGCCGCCAAGGCCGCCGCCCAGGCTAAGGGTGTGCCGCTGTACGCGCACATCGCCGACCTCAACGGCACCCCGGGCGTCTACTCCATGCCGGTGCCGATGATGAACATCATCAACGGTGGCGAGCACGCCGATAACAACGTCGATATCCAGGAATTTATGGTGCAGCCGGTTGGCGCCAAGACCTTCTCCGATGCGCTGCGCATGGGCACCGAAATCTTCCATCACCTGAAAGCCGTGCTGAAGGCCCGTGGCCTGAGCACCTCGGTGGGTGACGAAGGTGGTTTCGCGCCGAACCTGGCCTCCAACGAAGACGCGCTGGCCGCTATCGCCGAAGCCGTGGCCAATGCCGGCTACAAGCTGGGCGAGGACGTCACCCTGGCTCTGGACTGCGCCTCCAGCGAGTTCTTCAAGGACGGTAAATACGACCTGGCCGGCGAAGGCAAGGTCTTCGACGCCGCCGGTTTCGCCGATTACCTGGCCGGTCTGGCCGAGCGTTACCCGATCATCTCCATCGAAGACGGCATGGACGAGTCCGACTGGGCTGGCTGGAAAGTGCTGACCGACAAGATCGGCAAGAAGGTACAGCTGGTCGGCGACGATCTGTTTGTGACCAACACCAAGATCCTCAAGCGCGGCATCGACGAATCGATCGGCAACTCGATCCTGATCAAGTTCAACCAGATCGGTACCCTGACCGAAACCCTGGAAGCCATCCAGATGGCCAAGGCCGCCGGCTACACCGCGGTGATCTCGCACCGCTCCGGTGAAACCGAAGACAGCACCATCGCGGATCTCGCCGTGGGTACCGCCGCCGGCCAGATCAAGACCGGTTCGCTGTGCCGCTCCGACCGCGTATCCAAGTACAACCAGCTGCTGCGTATCGAAGAGCAGTTGGCCGGTAAGGCTGCTTATCGTGGCCGCGCCGAGTTCCGTGGTTGAGCTCAGGCATGGTAAAAGAGGGGCGGCGCGAGCCGCCCCTCTTTCGTCCGGATGCTCCTTCTGTCATGCGTAGTCCTAATTGGTTGTTCGTTGTGCTGATCCTGCTGCTGGCTGGCCTGCAATATCGCCTGTGGGTGGGCGAGGGCAGCCTGGCTCAGGCGACCCAGTTGAAGCAGCAAATTGCCGATCAGCGCGGCGAGAACGAGCAACTGCAAGAGCGTAACCGCATCCTCGAAGCGGAAGTGCTGGAGCTGAAAAGCGGTATGGAAACCGTCGAAGAGCGCGCCCGTCAGGAGTTGGGCATGCTCAAAGAGGGCGAAACCCTCTATCAGTTGGCGGAATGAACGCCAGTCCCTTGCCCAATTTCTGGGCCCTGATTCCGGCTGCCGGGGTGGGCAGTCGCATGGCTGCCGACCGTCCCAAGCAATACTTGGAGTTGGCCGGCAGAACCATTATCGAACACAGCCTGGCCTGTTTTCTCGGTCACCCGCAGCTGCTTGGGGTGGTGGTCAGCCTGGCCGCAGATGATCCCTACTGGCCGAACCTGGCCTGCGCCCGTGATCCACGCATTCGACGCGCCGAGGGCGGCCGTGAGCGGGCCGACTCGGTACTCAATGGCTTGCTGCGCCTGAGTGAACTGGGCGCCCAGGAGCGCGACTGGGTGCTGGTGCATGATGCGGCGCGGCCCAATCTGGCCCGTTCGGACCTGGATCTGTTGCTCGCGGAACTGGCGGACGATCCCGTCGGCGGTCTGCTGGCGGTGCCGGCGCGCGACACTCTCAAGCGCGCCGGGGCCGATGGGCGGGTGCTGGCAACAGTCGATCGTGCGCCGATCTGGCAGGCCTATACCCCGCAGATGTTTCGCCTGGCCGAGTTGCAGCGGGCCCTGGCGGATGCCTTGCTGGCCGGAGTGGCAATTACCGATGAGGCCTCGGCCCTGGAGTGGGCGGGGCAGGCGCCCCGTTTGATCGAGGGTCGTGGGGATAACCTGAAGGTGACCCGCCCCGAAGATCTGCTCAGCTTGCGCCGATTGTGGCAGGCGAACAGCTAGCCGCCCGGCAATGAGTTCGCCGGGCGGCTAAGCGTGGCGCGTCAGTGGGTGCGGATCTTGCTGAGATCGCGTTCCAATACCGTGCTCAGTTTGCTGATGGCGCCCTCTATGGCCTTTTCCAGGTGGTCGGCGTTATGCGACACCAACACCGGCTCGCGCCCTTTCGAGCGCGCTTCGATCAGGCAACGTTTGTCCAGCGTGCCGCCTTTGTGGGCGTGCTCATCGCTGAGGTGGACCTCGACGCGGGTCAGGTGATCCTCGAAGCGTTTGATCTTTTCCTCTACACGCTTGCCAATAGTGGTCATAAAGTCGAGTGAAGCTTCGATATGGTGGTCACTGCGTACCAGTACTTGCATAGCGGTATCCTCTTTTTCTGACTGAGGGTGAGCCGGATTAAGGGGTTGGTTAACCCTGCTCGTCGGACGCGTCGTTGGCTGATGAGGTTCCCCCTGTGGCTGTGACAGGTAGTTGCGAGCGGTATTCGCTGCGTTGCGCCAGACCCTGCTTAAGAAAATCGACCAACTGGCGAACCTTGGGCGACAGGTGACGTTGTTGCGGATAGAGCGCCCACACCGCCGTATTGGGTGGCTGATGGCTTTCCAGCAGGGATACCAAGGCTCCGCTGCGTAGATGCTCTAATACATAGTAGTCCGGCAACTGGCACAACCCAAGGCCGCGCAAGGCGGCGTCCAGCACCGCCTGGCCACTGTTGCAGCGCCAGTTGCCCTGCACCCGCTGGGCCGATTCGCGCCCATCGAGCTGGAAGTTCCACACCTCCGAACTGCCGACCAGGCAGTTGTGCCGGCCGAGTTCCGACAGGCTGTGGGGGCGGCCGTAATGCTGCAGATAGTCCGGCGCCGCGCACAGGTACATCTGCCGCGGCGCCAGGCGTGTGGCCACCAGGCGCGAGTCCTGCAGGCGGCCCAGGCGGATGGCCAGGTCGAACCCCTCATGCAGTAGATCCAGGGTGCGGTTGCTCAGCTCTATATCGACGCGCAGCTGTGGATGGCGGCTCATAAAGTCGGTGACCAGGGGCACGATAAAGCGTTCGCCGTAGGCCACCGCGCAGGTCATGCGCAGTAGGCCCTTGGGTTCGCTGCCCAGATCGCCGACCGCGCGCAGGGCTTCTTCGCGGGCATCCTGCAAGCGCTGGCAATGCTGCAGAAAAGTCTGCCCGGCTTCGGTCAGGGTCACACGGCGGGTGCTGCGGTAGAACAGGCGAGTCTGCAGGCGCTCTTCCAGGCGGGCGATCTGCCGGCTGACCTGCGAGGACGACAGGCCCAGGCGCTCGGCCGCGGCGGTGAACTGGCCGCACTCGGCGACGGCGACAAATTCATCCAGACCTTCCCAGCGATTCATAGGGTGTTCCTGCACGGGCTGAAGGGATAAGAGGATTATCCCTGTATGGCAATAATGTTTTGTATTTTGCTCGATTATCTGCGCCCTGGCACTGATCTACACTCCGCGCCACCGTTGAATCCGCTGGAGAGCGATCATGATCAAGTCCCGTGCAGCCGTAGCCTTTGCCCCTAATCAACCGCTGCAGATCGTTGAAGTCGACGTGGCGCCGCCCAAGGCTGGCGAAGTGCTGGTACGCATAGTCGCCACCGGCGTCTGCCACACCGATGCCTACACCCTGTCCGGCGCGGACTCCGAAGGCGTATTTCCCTGCATCTTGGGCCATGAGGGCGGCGGCATAGTCGAGGCGATAGGCGAGGGCGTGACCTCCCTGGCGGTGGGCGATCATGTGATCCCGCTCTACACCGCCGAATGCCGCACCTGCAAATTCTGCACCTCGGGCAAGACCAACCTGTGCCAGGCAGTGCGCGCCACCCAGGGCAAGGGCCTGATGCCCGATGGCACCTCGCGCTTCTCCTACCAGGGCCAGCCGGTCTACCACTATATGGGTTGCTCGACCTTCTCCGAGTACACAGTGCTGCCGGAAATCTCCCTGGCCAAGATCCCCAAGGAGGCGCCGCTGGAGAAGGTCTGCCTGCTCGGCTGTGGCGTGACCACCGGGATTGGTGCGGTGCTGAATACCGCCAAGGTCGAGGAGGGCGCCACCGTGGCGATCTTCGGCCTGGGCGGCATCGGCCTGGCGGCTATCATAGGCGCGACCATGGCCAAGGCCTCGCGCATCATCGCCATCGATATCAACCCGGCCAAGTTCGAGGTGGCCAAAGAGCTGGGCGCCACCGATTTCGTTAACCCGAAAGACCATGACAAGCCGATTCAGGACGTGATCATCGAGATGACTGATGGCGGCGTCGACTACAGCTTCGAATGCGTCGGCAATGTGCAGCTGATGCGGGCGGCGCTGGAGTGCTGCCACAAGGGCTGGGGCGAGTCGGTGATTATCGGCGTGGCCGGTGCCGGCCAGGAAATCAGCACCCGCCCGTTCCAGCTGGTCACCGGGCGCGTTTGGCGCGGTTCGGCGTTCGGCGGGGTCAAGGGCCGCACCGAACTGCCGAGCTACGTGGAAAAGGCGCAGAAGGGCGAAATCCCCCTGGATACTTTTATCACCCACAATATGCCGCTGGACGATATCAACCAGGCCTTCGATCTGATGCATGAAGGCAAGAGCATTCGCACCGTTATCCATTTCTGATACGAGCGGCGCGCGGTGGAAAGCCTTCCGGCTTTCTGCCCAAACGCCTGCGTTTAGGAGGTCCCATGACCTTGGAAAATCTGTCCTGTCAGAAGAATTTTGGCGGTTGGCATAAGCGCTATCGCCATCGTTCGGCTGTGTTGGGCTGCGATATGGTCTTTGCCGTCTACCTGCCGCCCCAGGCCGAGCAGGGCGCGAAGTTGCCGGTGCTGTACTGGCTGAGCGGCCTGACCTGCAGCGACGAAAACTTTATGCAGAAGGCCGGCGCGCAGCGGCTGGCGGCCGAGCTCGGGCTGATCCTGGTGGCGCCGGACACCAGCCCGCGCGGTGCGGATGTGCCGGACGACCCGGATAAGGCCTGGGACTTCGGCCTGGGCGCCGGCTTCTATATCAACGCCACCCAGGAGCCCTGGGCGCGCAATTACCGCATGTACGACTACGTGGTGCAGGAGCTGCCGGCCTTGATCGAGGCGAATTTTCCGGTCTCGGAGAAGCGCGGCATCAGTGGCCACTCCATGGGCGGGCACGGTGCGCTGATCTGCGCCTTGCGCAACCCTGGACGCTATCAATCGCTGTCGGCCTTCGCCCCTATCAGCAACCCGATAAACTGCCCCTGGGGCGAGAAAGCCTTCTCCCGCTACCTGGGAGATGAGCGCTCGCGTTGGCGCGAATGGGATGCCTGCGCCTTGCTCGCCGAGGCCAGGGAAAAACTGCCGATGCTGGTGGATCAGGGTGATCGTGATGATTTCCTCGAAAGCCAGCTCAAGCCCCAGGCGCTGGAGAAAGCCGCACAAGCGGCAGGGCATCCGCTGACTCTGCGTCTGCAGCCGGGCTACGACCATAGCTACTACTTTATCGCCAGCTTTATCGATGACCATCTGCGCCATCACGCTGCCGCCTTGGCGGCAGCTTCAAGCTGCAAGCTATAAGCTGCAAGCAAGAACAAAAAGCCTGGCGATATCTCGGAGAGCGCCACGCTTGCAGCTCGCAGCTTTCAGTTAGAATCACGCCCTGACTTTTTCAGGGCGTTGTTCTTATGCGTATTGGCCATGGCTACGATGTGCACCGTTTTACCGAGGGCGCTTTTATTACCCTGGGCGGCGTGCAGATTCCCCATAAGTTCGGCCTGCTGGCCCATTCCGACGGCGATGTGCTGCTGCATGCCTTGGCCGATGCCCTGCTCGGCGCGGCTGCGCTGGGCGATATAGGTCGGCACTTTCCCGATACCGACCCGACCTACAAGGGCGCCGACAGCCGTGTGCTGCTGCGCCATGTGGTCGGGCTGATTGCGGCCAAGGGCTGGGGGGTCGGCAATGTCGACGCCACCATAGTCGCCCAGGCGCCGAAGATGGCTCCGCATATCGAACGCATGCGCGAATTGATCGCCGCCGACCTGCAGGTCGAGTTGGATCAGGTCAACGTCAAGGCCACCACCACCGAGAAACTCGGCTTTACCGGCCGTGAAGAAGGCATAGCCGTGCATGCCGTCGCGTTATTGGTGAGCCGATGAACGAGCTCGAACTGCTCGGCCCCAAGGCCCATGGCGAAGCCTGCGGTACCGCGCTGCTCAAGGCGGTGGCAGAGGACTTCCAGGTCGATGAGGTGCTGGATATTCCCCTGGCCGGCGAGGGCGAACACCTCTGGCTGTGGGTGGAAAAGCGCGAGCTGAATACCGAAGAGGCCGCCAAGCGTATCGCCCGCGCCGCCGGTGTGCCGCTGCGCCTGATCAGCTATGCCGGGCTCAAGGACCGCCAGGCGCTGACCCGTCAGTGGTTCAGCCTGCACCTGCCGGGCAAGGCCAATCCCGATCTGAGCGCCGCCGAAGACGCCAGCCTGGCCATCCTCAAGCAGGTGCGCCATTCGCGTAAGTTGCAGCGCGGCGCCCATGCCGCCAACGGCTTTACCCTGCGCCTGACCCAGCTGGCAGTCGACCGCGAGGCTCTGGAGCAGCGCCTGACGCAGATTGCCGGCCAAGGCGTGCCCAATTATTACGGACTGCAGCGCTTTGGCTTCGAGGGCGGCAATCTGGCCCATGCCCGGCATTGTGCCGAGGGCAAGAGCCTGCCCGAGAAGCGCAATGTGCGTTCGCGGGTGCTCTCGGCGGCGCGCAGTTATCTGTTCAACCGCGTGCTGGCCGAGCGGGTCGCGGCGGGTAACTGGAACCAGGCGCTGCTCGGCGATCTGCTGGCCTTTACCGACAGCCGCAGTTTTTTCCAGGCGGGAGAGGCCGAGTGCAGCGACCCGCGTCTGGCCATTCTCGACCTGCATCCCACCGGGCCTCTGTGGGGGGCGGGTGAGTCTGCGGCTGCTGGCGTGGCCCAGGCCCTGGAACAGCAGGTGGGCGAACAGGAGCGCGCCTTGGTCGATTGGTTGGCAGAAGCGGGCATGACGCACGAACGGCGCATCCTGCGCCTCCCCATTGGCGGTTTGACGTGGCATTATCCCGAGTCTGACATTCTGCAACTGGAATTCGTCCTGCCGGCCGGATGCTTCGCCACTGTTTTGGTGCGTGAGCTCGTCGATCTGTTGCCGGCAGGGCAGACGGACAACCCATGCGTATTCTGATTTCCAATGATGACGGCGTGGCCGCACCCGGCCTGGCCGCCCTGCATGCTGCGCTGGCCGACTACGCCGAGTGCACGGTCATCGCACCCGATCAGGACAAGAGCGGGGCCAGCAGTTCGCTGACCCTCGACCGTCCGTTGCACCCCTGCACCTTGCCCAATGGTTTTATCAGCCTCAACGGCACGCCTACCGACTGCGTGCATCTGGGCTTGAATGGGTTGCTGGAGCATGTGGCCGATCTGGTGGTGTCGGGCATCAACCTGGGCGCCAACCTGGGTGATGACGTGCTCTATTCCGGCACTGTGGCCGCGGCCTTGGAAGGGCGCTTTCTGAAGCGGCCGGCCTTTGCCTTCTCGCTGCTATCACGCCTGCCGGATAACCTGCCGACTGCCGCCTATTTCGCCCGCAAGCTGGTCGAGGCCCACGAGCAACTCGATCTGCCGCCGCGTACCGTGCTCAACGTGAATATCCCCAACCTGCCGCTGGAGCATATCCGTGGCATCCAGCTGACCCGCCTGGGTCATCGCGCCCGCGCCGCGGCGCCGGTCAAGGTGGTCAATCCGCGCGGCAAAGAGGGCTATTGGATCTCGGTGGCGGGTGATGCCGAAGACGGCGGGCCCGGCACGGATTTCCATGCGGTGATGCAAGGCTATGTATCGGTCACGCCGCTGCAACTGGATCACACCTTTCGGGACGGCCTCAGTAGCTTGCAACCTTGGTTGGAGGGCCTGCTCTGATGAGGCGAGAGCAGGACCAATTGCAGCATCGTGGTATCGGCATGACCTCGCAGCGTACCCGCGAACGCCTGATTCAGCGCCTGTATGAAGAGGGGCTGTCCAACGCACATGTGCTGGAAACCATCCGCCGCACGCCGCGTCATCTGTTTGTCGATGAGGCCCTGGCGCACCGCGCCTATGAAGACACCGCACTGCCGATCGGCAACAACCAGACCATCTCGCAGCCCTATATGGTCGCGCGCATGAGCGAGTTGCTGCTGGCCGCCGGTCCCCTGGACAAGGTACTGGAGGTCGGCACCGGCTCGGGCTACCAAACCGCGATCCTCGCCCAACTGGTCGAGCGGGTCTTTACCGTCGAGCGTATCCAGGGGTTGCAGGACAAGGCCAAGGAACGCCTGACCCAGCTGAACCTGCGCAATGTGGTGTTTCGTTGGGGTGATGGCTGGGAAGGCTGGGCGGCCCTCGCACCTTACAACGGCATCATAGTCACAGCTGCGGCGGCCACTGTGCCGCAGGCGCTGCTGGATCAGTTGGCGCCCGGCGGACGCTTGGTGATCCCGGTCGGCAGCGGCGATGTCCAGGAATTGCTGCTGATCGTGCGCGAAGAGCAGGGCTTCTCCCGCCATGTGCTGGATGCCGTGCGTTTTGTGCCCTTGCTCAACGGGCCCCTGGCCTGATTTCTTGATTGGCCGGATGGCTCCATAAACAAGTATTTCCGGCTTACGCCAACGGCAGGGCCAGGGCGCTGTACCGAGGTCAGTGGGCAAGATCCGCAGTCGCTCTGGCCGTACCGAATAATTGCATCACACTATGCGCCAGTCATTGGCAGCCAGTAGCAGGTAAGGGAGAAGTGGGTGAGTTTTACAGCCATTCAATTGCGGATTCGCTCCAGCAGTGCTCGCAGCCTGCTGAGTGGTCTGGTCCTTGGCGCGCTACTCAGTGCTTGTGCCAGCCCGCCCCCGGGCGGTGTGCAGGTGGTCGACGGCAATAACCGTGGCGCGGCCCAGGTTTCCCAACGGCAACCCATGACTAGCGGGCAATATAAGGTGCAGCGCGGCGACACCCTCTATTCCATAGCCTTTCGCTTCGGCTGGGACTGGAAAGCCCTGGCTGCGCGCAACGGCATAGCCCCGCCTTACCTGATCCGGGTGGGCCAGGTGATTCGCTTCGATGGTCAGCCGACAACGGCTTCATCTAGGGTTGCGCCAACTCCTGTGGCGACTCGTCCGACGCCGATCAGCCGGCCAGCAGCCGTTACTCCACCCCTTCCGGTGCGCACTCAGCCCACGCCAGTGATGCCGATCAAGGCGGTGCCGAGTACTGCTGCAACCCAGCCGCTACAGCGCTCTGCATCTGGTTGGGCTTGGCCGTCTAACGGTGCGGTGATCGGGCGTTTTTCCTCAAACGGCAGTTTGAATAAAGGAATTGATATCGCCGGGGAATTGGGCCAGCCTGTTTCTGCTGCGTCTGATGGATCAGTGGTCTACGCCGGGAGTGGTTTACGGGGCTACGGCGAATTAGTGATCATCAAGCATAGCGATACCTACGTAAGCGCCTACGGACATAACCGCAGGTTGTTGGTGCAGGAGGGGCAACGGGTCAAAGCCGGGCAGACAATTGCCGAGATGGGTTCCACAGGAACCGACCGGGTGAAGCTTCACTTTGAGATTCGCCGCCAAGGTAAACCTGTAGATCCGCTGCAATACCTGCCGCGTCGTTGATCTTGCGCTAGCCTGTCCACCGCGTGGGAGGGACAGGCTCGGGTGCAGCCAGGGATTTGGTAGCGTCAGAGCTTGCTGTCGAACTCAGCAAGGAATAACAAAAATGGCTCTCAATAAAAAAGAAGCGCCGGAGTTTGACGTCGATGATGAAGTGCTCCTGATGGAGCCTGCTATCGTCCTTGACGATGATTCTAATGATGAGGCGCAAGCGCCGCTTGCCCGTGGCAAGGCAAAAACCTCCACGACCAGCAAGCAACATAAGTACATCGATTACACCCGCGCGCTCGACGCTACTCAGCTATACCTCAACGAAATCGGCTTTTCCCCCCTACTTACTCCTGAAGAAGAAGTGTTCTTCGCGCGCTTAGCGCAGAAGGGCGATCCGGCTGGGCGTAAGCGCATGATCGAAAGCAACCTGCGCCTGGTGGTGAAAATTGCGCGCCGCTACGTCAATCGTGGCTTGTCGCTGCTGGATCTGATCGAAGAGGGCAACCTCGGCTTGATCCGCGCGGTAGAGAAGTTCGACCCCGAGCGCGGCTTCCGCTTTTCGACCTATGCCACCTGGTGGATACGCCAGACCATCGAACGGGCGATCATGAATCAGACCCGGACCATTCGTTTACCTATTCATGTGGTCAAAGAGCTCAACGTTTACCTGCGTGCCGCTCGCGAATTGACCCAGAAGCTCGACCACGAGCCTTCAGCCGAAGAGATCGCCAACCTGCTGGAAAAACCTGTGGGTGAGGTCAAGCGCATGCTTGGCTTGAATGAGCGTGTGTCTTCGGTGGATGTATCCCTGGGCCAGGACTCGGACAAGACCCTGCTCGATACCCTGACCGATGAGCGCCCCACGGATCCATGCGAACTGCTGCAAGATGATGACCTCTCGCAAAGTATCGACCAGTGGTTGTCCGAGCTGACCGATAAGCAACGGGAAGTGGTTATCCGCCGTTTTGGCCTGCGTGGTCACGAGAGCTGCACCCTGGAAGAAGTAGGCCAGGAAATCGGTCTGACCCGTGAGCGGGTGCGGCAGATTCAGGTCGAAGCGCTCAAGCGGTTGCGGGAAATTCTTGAGAAGAATGGCCTGTCCAGTGACTCGCTGTTCCAATAGGCACTGCGTTGCCACACTCAACCCGGCTTAGGCCGGGTTTTTTGTGAGTGCTCCTGTAGGTCATTGCTTACAGCCTGTGTAAGCAATCGGCGGAAAGATTGGCCAGATAAACGCTTGATAGTCTTGCGTATATTTTTATCTTATTGATCTATAAGGATTTAGTTTTTTGTTTGGCTTTGCTCTAGATGCTTTCAGAGCTTTTACCTGGCTTGAGATGGTCGCGGAAAGGACTAGTATTGCAACTGTGCTTAGGGACAAGCACAGGCTGTCAGGGAGGCGGTCAGGAACCTCGCAAGATGCGATTCATCAGGATGATGAGTTGGGAAATAGATGGACTAGGGACAAAAGAGTGGGCGGGTAATACCGCCCCTTTTTTTGCCCGCAGAAAAGTAAAAACCCGCGCAAGGCGGGTTTTTACTGGGCGGCTACTGCAGTGACGCTTAGCGCTCGAGGTGTTGCAGCTTGTCTTTTACGCCATCCCATTCTTCGGCGTCAGCCAGGCCTTCTTTCTTCTCGGTGATATTTGGCCAGATTTCCGCCAGATCGGCGTTGAGCTCGATAAATTCCTGTTGATCTTCTGGCACTTCGTCTTCGGAGAAGATCGCCTGGGCCGGGCACTCGGGCTCGCAGAGTGCGCAGTCGATGCACTCGTCCGGGTGGATCACCAGGAAGTTCGGGCCTTCGTAGAAGCAGTCCACCGGACAGACTTCCACGCAGTCGGTGTATTTGCATTTGATGCAGTTGTCGGTAACGACGAAGGTCATGTCTGATTCTCTCCTCGGGCGCCAGCCCGCCCCATTCTATGTGGGCTTTAGCAGGCTGGGGGTAATGGCCACGGCTCAGGCTGTAAACCGGGCAGTCATAAAAATGCGCGCGATTCTAACAGTTTGCGCGCATCAGCGTTAGAAGCGTGTTTTCCATGTATATAACAGTTCCAGCGCCTTGCGCGGAGTCAGATCATCCGGATTGATCTTCTGCAATTCCTCCAGCAGTGGGTGCGGCAGGCTGGCGAACATATCGCTTTGCATAGGCGCGGCCGCTTGTCCGGGCTGAGCAGGCGGCAGTTCATGAGGCAGGCTGGTGGTTTCCAGGCGCGCCAGGTGCTCGCGAGCACGCAGGATGACGTCGTTGGGCACGCCAGCCAGTTGTGCTACTGCTAAACCATAGCTCTGGCTGGCCGGGCCGGGCAGTACATGGTGCAAAAACACGATACGTTCGTTGTGCTCGGTGGCATTGAGGTGCACGTTGGCCACTATCGGTTGGCTTTCCGGCAGCACGGTCAGTTCGAAATAGTGCGTCGCGAACAGGGTGTAGGCGCGCAGCTTGGCCAGTTGCTCAGCTGCCGCCCAGGCCAGCGACAGGCCGTCGAAGGTGCTGGTGCCGCGACCGACTTCATCCATCAGCACCAGGCTGCGCTCCGTGGCGTTGTGCAGGATATTGGCGGTCTCGCTCATCTCCACCATAAAGGTCGAACGGCCGCCGGCCAGGTCGTCGCTGGAGCCGATACGGGTGAAGATGCGGTCGACCAGCGACAGCTCGCAGCTGGCCGCCGGCACGAAGCTGCCGATATGCGCCAGCAGCACGATCAGCGCGGTCTGGCGCATATAGGTGGATTTACCACCCATGTTCGGCCCGGTGATGATCAGCATGCGCCTGTCATCGTCCAGGCTCAGGTCGTTGGCCACGAAGGGGGTGGTCAGCACCTGCTCGACCACCGGGTGACGACCCTGCTCGATGCGCATGCAGGGCTCATCGACGAAGCGCGGGCGATTGAGGTCGAGGTTCAGCGCGCGTTCGCCCAGGTTGCTCAGCACATCCAGCTCGGCCAGGGCTGCGGCACTGTCCTGCAGCGGGCCCAGATGGCTGATCAGGCGCTCCAATAGCTCCTCATAGAGCATCTTCTCGCGGGCCAGGGCGCGGCTCTTGGCCGACAGCGCCTTGTCCTCGAACTCCTTGAGTTCGGGGGTGATAAAACGCTCGGCGCCTTTCAGCGTTTGCCGGCGGATATAGTCGGCCGGGGCCGATTCGGCCTGCTTGCTCGGCAGCTCGATAAAGTAGCCGTGTACCCGGTTGTAGCCGACCTTGAGGTTGGCCAGGCCGGTGCGGGCTTTCTCCCGGGTTTCCAGATCCATCAGGTACTGGCCGGCGTTTTCGCTGAGCGATTGCAGCTCGTCCAGCTCGGCGTCGTAGCCGGTCTTGAGCACGCCGCCGTCGCGGATCACCGCCGGCGGGTTGTCGTTGATGGCGCGGGCCAGCAGCTCGGCCAGCTCCGGGTAGGTGCTGACCGTATTGGCCAGGCTAGCCAGGTGTGGCGAATCCAGGGTGGCCATGGCCATTTGCAGTTCGGGCAGGGCGGCCAGGGCATCGCGCAGGCGCGCCAGATCCCGCGGCCGCGCATTGCGCAAACCGATACGCGCGAGGATGCGCTCCAGATCGCCGAT
>NZ_JAUYNP010000322.1 GCF_030696055.1 Pseudomonas sp.
AAGATTTTCGCCCAGAAATGGTAGAGATCGCGGTACACCGTTTCCCCGCTGCGCAGCCACAGGCCTTCCAGCACGGCCAGGTAGCTGGCCAGGCCGATGGTGATGGCCGGGAAAATAATGTGAAAGGAAATGGTGAAACCAAACTGGATTCGGGCCAGGTCTAGAGCCTCTATGCCGAACATAAAACATCCTCACTCAGGTAATCGGGGCACAGCCTTGCGCGCGCTCCCGCTCGGGGAACGCAATGGGCGCGATTGTTCTTGTTGGAGGGTGAAACTAGATATGGGCCAAAACAGCCGCCAGACAAAAGCAAAGGGGATCTTGATCTGGATCAATCGACAGCTGCAGGGTAGCGCCTGCGGCGGCGCCAACGGCTGTGGTCTATTGTCGCGCGACGGGCTGTCACAAGGGCTGCGCGGCCCTTCAGGCCTAGTGCCGCGCGAGCAAGGCCTGGGGCAGATCGACATCCTGAACCACGCCGGGATCGTCCAGTTCGATGCCGTAGCAAGCCATTGGATTGGCCTGCAGCAGCCCGCGCGCGCCCTCATCACCACTGAGCTGCTGTAAGTCTGACCAGAACGACCGGCCAAATAGCACCGGGTGGCCGCGCTGGCCCTGGTACAGGGGATAGAGAATGCGTTCGGCGGTCGCCTGGACGCACAGCTGGCGCAGGCTGGCGGCGGCTATCCAGGGCATATCGCCGAGCAGCACGGCGATGGCCTCGGCATCCGAATCGGCCAAGGTTTGGATACCCCAGGCCAGACTGCGGCCCATACCCTGCTCGGCCTCGGCGCAGCGGATCACCCGGCAGTGCGGCGGCAACCCCAGGGCCTGTAGGTCATCTTCCGGGCGCAGCAGCAGATGCACCTCATCGAATACCTGCTGCGCCCGCGCGAGGCTGGCGGCCAGCAGAGTGCGGCCGTCCGCCAGGCGGGCGAGCCGCTTGTCGCTGCCAAAGCGCGTGCCGCGGCCGGCGGCGAGCAGCAGGGCTATCACCTTAGGCATGCTGAATCCGCCTAGATAGAGCGGTCGCGCTAGAGGCGCTCACGGCCAATACCATTGCGCACCCGCAGGATATCGGCGAGCACCGCCAGGGCGATTTCCGCCGGGGTCTTGCTGCCCAGGTTAAGGCCAATGGGCGCGATAATTCGCGCCAGCTGGGCCTCGTCCAGGCCGCCAACCCGGCGCAGCCGTTCGAAGCGCTTGCTGCTGGTGAGCATGGAACCCATCACGCCTATATAGAAGGCCTCAGTGCGCACCGCCTCGATCATCGCCAGGTCGTCGATGCGTGGATCGTGGGTCAGGGCCACCACGGCTGTGTCGGCATGGCAGCCGCCCAGGCGAATCACCTCAGACGGCAGCTCGCGGCGGATCTCCACCCCCGGCAGTTCGACGCCTTGCAGCACCTCCTCGCGCGGGTCGCAGAGCACCACCTCGAAACCCAGGCTCTGGGCGAACTCCGCGCACACCTGGGACACCGAGGAATAACCCGCGATCAGCAGGCGCTGGGCCGCGCCCACCCGCAGCCGCAGCAGGTCGCCCTGGCGCTCCACCTTTGGGCCCTGCACGGTGTCCGCCAGCAGGCGGCGCTCACCGCTCGGCAGGGCGATCTCGCGGATCAGCCGGCGCTGGCCGGACAAGGCGCCTTCCAGCTCACGCAGATGGGCCTGCACCGCACAGTCGGCCGGCAGGTTTTCCACCAGCACTTCCAGCACGCCGCCACAGGGCAGGCGGATCTGCGAATGGGGGTCGCTGCCATCGCCGTAACGCACCAGGCTGACGGGCTCGGGGAAGGCGCCGGCGGCCAGGCGTTCGAGGAATTCATCCTCGACGCAGCCGCCGGACAGCGAGCCGATCCAGGCGCCGTCCGCCGTGGCCGCCAGCAATGAACCCGGCGCCCGCGGCGCCGAGCCATAGGTGGCGAGCACCGTGCACAGCCACACGCGCTGGCCGGCCCTGGACCACTCCAGGGCCTGGCGCAGCACCAGAAGATCGAGGTGTTGCATCAGCCGTTACCCACCATCAATGACCCGTCTCGCCGCGCAACTGGCTGACCTGCTCCTGGCTCAGCTCGGCATCCAGGCCGCCCCAGGTCTGGCGCAGGTAGTGCAGCAGGTCACGCAACTGGGCGTTGTCGAGCTTGTCGCCGAAGCCGGGCATCGGCTGCATGCGTTCGAAGCCGGTGAACTGCTGCTCCTTGATGCCGTCGTCGATCACCCGCAACAGGTTGCGCGAGTCGGCCAGGCGCAGGCTGGTGTTGCCGTCCATGGCCACGGCCACGTGGGGCACGCCCTCGCCCGCCGCACCGTGGCAGCCGGCGCACAGGTTGAGGTAGTGCTGGCGGCCCTGCTGGGCGCTCTGGTCCAGTTGGTCCACGGCCACGGCGGCGACCTGGCGCGCCTGTGGCGGCTGGTCGCCGAGCAGGTAGGTGGCCATGGCCTTATGGTCGTCCTGCGGCAGATGCTGGGTGCTGTGGTGCAGCACCGGGTACATCTCGTTGAACATCGAGCCCTGGGCGCTGATGCCGTGCTTGAGGAAGGTCGCCAGGTCGTCGCTGCTCCAGCCGCGCGCGGCCAGGTCGTCGGCCAGCAGACTGGGGGCCGCATAGCCGAGCAACACGCCGCCCTGCATGCGCTGATCCTGCTGCAAGGCACCGAGGGCGTTGCGCGGGGTGTGGCACTCGCCGCAGTGGCCAAGTACTTCCACCAGGTACTGGCCGCGCTGCCAGGGCTCGCTCTTGCCCTCGCTCGGTTGCAGCTGCACAACGTCCTTGTACAGCAGGTTCCAGAAGCTCATGCCGAAGCGCAGGTTGAACGGGAAGGCCAGGTCGGTCTGCGGGCTGGGCTTGGCGATAGGCGCCAGGCTCATGATATAGGCGTAGATGGCGTCCGAGTCTTCGCGCTTGAGCAGGCGATAGGAGGTATAGGGCATGGCCGGATAGAGCTGGCTGCCGTCCGGCTTCTCGCCCTCGGTCACCGCGCGGAAGAAGTCGTCGGCGCTGTAGTTGCCGATACCATGCTCCTTATCCGGGGTGATATTGGTGCCGTAGATGGTGCCGAACGGCGACTCCAGCGGCAGGCCGCCGGCGAACTCGGCACCGCCCTCGACGCTGTGGCAGGCCACGCAGTCGGCGGCATTGGCCAGGTACTTGCCACGTTCGATCAGTTTCTCGTCGGCCGCCTGGGCAGCCAACGGCAGCAGCAGGGCGGCAGCGATCAGCAAATTCTTCATGCTTAACCTTCCTTGACCAGGCCGAGCGACTCCACCACATCGCGCGCGGCGCTGTAGTAGCGGACATAGCCGGTGCAGCGGCAGATATGCTTACCCAGGGCGTTCTCGATCTCCCCTTCCAGCTCGCTGCGCTTGACCGGCTCGCGCTGCAGTTTTTCCACCAGCACTGTGGCCGCGTTGACGTAGCCCGGGGTGCAGTAGCTGCACTGAAAGGCGAACTGCTCGACGAACTTCTGCTGGATCGGATTGAGCTCGCTCACCTCGCCCTGGGCATCGCGCCTGGCGTGGCCTTCGATGGTGCGCACGCGCTTGCCGTCGAAGAAATGCGCGCCGGTGATGCAGGTGCGGATTTCCTCGCTGGTGCCGTCGGGCTTGTCGAGGATCGCCACGCAGGCGTGGCACACACCCTGGCCGCAGCCCAGGCGCGAACCTGTGAGGTTCAGGTATTCATGCAGAAAGTCGATCATCATCAGGTCGTCGGCCACTTCGAGGGGGCCGACGGCTTGGCTGTTGATGATCATGCTGATAAGGCGCTTAGCCATGGAGGGCCTCCTTGATGCGGGCCGGGGTCAGGGGAAGGTCGCGCAAGCGCTTGCCGGTGGCATGCGCCACGGCGTTGGCGATGGCACCGACCACCGGGATCATTACCACCTCGGCGATGCCCTTGGCGGGGTCGCTGGGGGACAGCGGCGGCAGAATCTCCGCGCTTTGCGACCACACGGCGCAATCCTTGGCGCGCGGTAGCTGGTAACGGTTGAAGTTCCAGGTGCCCTCACCCGGGCCGCCTTCGTACAGCGGCATTTCTTCCAGCAGGGCATGACCGATGCCCATGGCGATACCGCCTTCGAGCTGGCCGAGCACCAGCTGCTCAACTATCACCCGGCCGCATTCGAGCCAGGAGTGATGGTTGATCACCCGCGCCTCGCCGCTGCCCTTGTTGACCTTGACCTCCACCAGGGTGGCCACCGGGCTGTAGTAGGTGACCATGGCGTTGTTCAGCTGGGTTTCCGGGTAGTGCACGGCCACGCGGTCGAGCAGGTCGAAGCCGTTGCGGGTCATCCGCGCCTGCTTCAACCCATCGGCGCCGTCGCCGTATTTCACCGCCAGGGCGTCCAGGGGTATGCGCTCGCGGCTGCCGTCGATAACGAACTCGGCCTCGGCCCATTGCCAGCGGTTGAAGCCGTGCACGCTCACGCCGGTGACCAGGCCCAGCTCGTGGGCCTTCTGGGTCAGAATCTGCAGGGGAATCGGCGGCATGCCGTCGGCGGTCAGCTTGCCCTCGATCCAGTGGGCGTTCTCACGGCGCACCACATAGGGATTGGCCAGGCCGCCGTAGATGCCTTGACTCCAGATATGCAACGCCGCCGGCCATAGGCCGTGGTTGAACAGCAGACGCGCAGCCTCGCGAGTGGCGTGGCCCTGGTAGTAGGAGGAGTTGGTCGCCGAAGACGCCGAGGACAGCTTGCCGACCCAGCGCGGGTTCTTCAGCGCGGCGTCCTGCTCGGCCTGGCTGATGATGTAGGGGTTGCCGCTGGTGGTCAGCGCCAGCTCGGCCCAGTCGGTCTCGCCGGTCTTGATCTCAGCGGCCGGCTGGCCCAGGTAATCGGCCGCCAGCAGTGCCTGGGAGGTGGCCATGCCGGTGCCCATGTCGATGCCGATATGGCGCAGCTTGATCCGCCCATCGGCGCTGAACTCCAGGCTGGCCATGGGCGCCTCGGAGCCGGTGCCGAAGTCCTTCTGGCAGATGGCGAAACCGACGCCGTAAAGGTTGTCCGGGTCCTGGGCCTCGAACTTCTGCTTGCGCTCGGCACGGGTCTTCCAGATCTCGTGCTGCGCCGCCTTGTCGAGAATCTCGTCCAGACGCAGGGCCCCGGCCGGGATAGCGCCCTGGGTGTTTTTCATACCGGACTTGAACACGTTCTTCTTGCGCAGTTCGATGGCATCGATGCCCAGGCGCCCGGCCACCTCGTCCACCATCATCTCGGTGGCCGCCATGGTCTGCAGGGTGCCGAAGCCGCGCATCGAGCCGGCTTCCACCGCCCGCGAATGATAGGCGGTGGCCGCCAGGTCGCTCTGCGGCAGGTAATAGATGGACTGCGCGGCAGTCGCGCCGACCGCCGCCACCGAGGCGCTGTAGTTGGCGCGGCCGCCGCCGTCCACCTCCATATGGGCGCGGAAGATTTGGAAGCTCTGGTCGGCCTTATTCACCGCCAGCTGGTAATGCATGTCGAAGGGGTGGCGCTTGATGCCGCTCTGGAACTGCTCGTAGCGGTCATTGGCCAGACGCACCGGCACACCCTCGCCGTACATCGCCGCGAGGGCGGCGTAGAAGACGAAGATATTGTTGTCCTTGGAGCCGTAACCGACTGTGTAGCCGGGGTGCATGCTCAGCTTGGCGACCTTGAAGCGCGACGGCGCGAGCATATGCGCGCACTGCTCGGCCACCTCGAAGGGGCACTGGGTGGCCACCACGAAATGCAGGGTGCCGCTCGCCGGATCGAACCAGCCGTTGCCGTTGTCGGCTTCCAGCGCCGCCGGCTCGACGGACTGGGTCTTGAAGCGTTCGTCGAACACCAGCCAGCCGTCCGGCGGCGTCTGCAGCTGCTTGAGCATCTGCTCGGCGTGGTACAGGCCCTGCTGGCTGAGGTCGCCGCTGGCCAGGCCTTCGCCCCAGGCCGGCTTGCGGTTGTGGATCAGCGGGAACAGCATGCTGTCCTTAAGGCTGGAAAAGGTATCAGGATCAAAGGCGGTCGCACCGCCGACCCGCACAAAGCGGAAGCTGCCGTAGGGATCGCTCTGGTAGGCCGGAGCCTGGGCGCCGTAGCGGATCACCTTGTCGTTGAACTTGAGGAGGTTCTTGGCCTGGCGATAGCGCTCGAAATCCTTCCAGATCAGCAGCGCCACCGGGTGGCCGATAAACATCGGCACCTGGCCTTCGGGCAACAGCGGGTCGAGGTTGTGCCCATAAGGGAAGACGATGCCGTCCTTGGCCAGATCGGCGGCGGTGACCAGCCGATCGGGCTGCAACTCGGCCGCCAGCATGCTCAGGTCGACGCCCTGATACAGCTGCTCGGTGCGGGTCGCCTTGAGCAGCAGGGCGTGCCCCTGCTGCTGCGGCCAGCCGGGCATATCCTTGGCGCGGATATCGCGGGCGAACACCTTGGCCCCACAGGCCTTGGACACCCCGTCGATACGCCCCACGGCCTTGCCACTGGCGCTGTACCAGGGCTGCGGGGTGGCGGTCACGCGCTCCTCGAACAGGGCGGCTAAGGCCTTGCTGCCCAGGGGCGCGAAACTGATGCCGATGCCGGCGATGACGCTGCCTTGCAGAAAGGCGCGACGAGACAACTCAGGAGTGGACATGTCCGTTCCTCGAGGCCAGCAAGCAGGCTGGCCGTTTAGTTGAGCGATAAATAAACAGGCGTCCCCTTTCCGCAGAAAGGAACGAAATAAGCGTAGACGACAGATCGACTTGACCCGAAAGTCAGATTCTAACCAACTCATTGCCACAGAAGAAGAAAAACTGTCTTCCGGGTCAGCCTTTATCTGCAGAGCGAGTTGCGTTTTGCGCCAACCAGCCGGCCCAGGCTGGTCGAGCGCTCGGCCCGTCACTCGGACACAGGGCTCTGCCTGCTAGACTGAACGCTCGACCGCCCAGGCATTTCTGGCCATGCCCACGCCCCCGCTGCTGCGCCACCAGCGCCCCTTTCTCGCCTTCTGGCTGGCTCGCGTCAGCACCGTCAGCGGTTTCCAGATGCTGGCCGTGGCCATCGGCTGGCAGATGTATGCGCTGACCGGCAATGTGCTCGACCTGGGCCTGGTCGGCCTGGTGGAGTTCCTGCCGCGGGTGCTGTTTATCCTGCTCACCGGCCATGTCGCCGACCGCTTCGACCGCCGCCGGGTCGCCGCGCTGTGCCAGGGCGCCCAGGGCCTGACCGCCCTGACCCTGCTGATCGGCAGCAGCGCCGGCGGCATCAGCCGCGAGATGATCCTGCTGATCGCCTTCCTGCTCGGCACGGCCCGGGCCTTCGAGATGCCCAGCACCCAGGCCTTGCTGCCCAATATAGTGCCGCCCGCGCTATTCCCCGCCGCGGTGGCCGCCTCCGCCGCCGCGCTGCAGACCGCCACCATAGTCGCGCCGGCCCTCGGCGGCCTGCTCTACGCGGTGGATGCGGGCTGGGTCTATGGCCTCGCGCTGCTGCTGTATAGCAGCGCCCTGAGCCTGATGCTCAGCCTGCCGGCGCGGCAGTTGCCGCTTAAGCAAAAGGCCTCGCTGCAAGCGCTGCTGGCCGGCTTTCGCTTTATCCGCAGCCGCCCCGAGGTGTTCGGCGCGGTGTCCATGGATATGGTCGCGGTGCTGCTCGGCGGCGCCACCGCGCTGCTGCCGGTATTCGCCAAGGACATATTGCTGACCGGGCCCTGGGGCCTCGGCCTGCTGCGTGCGGCGCCGGCGCTGGGCGCGCTGCTGATGTCGCTGTGGCTGGCGCGCTTTCCCATCGAGCGCCGGGTCGGCCCGGTGATCTTCATCTCGGTGGCGCTGTTCGGCGTGGCGACCATCGCCTTCGGCCTCTCCACCTCACTGTGGTTCAGCCTGACCAGCCTGGTGCTGCTGGGCGCGGCGGACATGGTCAGCATGGTGATCCGCGGCGCCTTCGTGCAGCTGCAGACGCCGGACGAGATGCGTGGCCGGGTCAGTGCGGTGAATGGCCTGTTTATCGGCGCATCCAATCAACTGGGGGACTTTCGCGCCGGCCTCAGCGCCGCCTGGTTCGGCACGGTGCCGGCGGTGCTGATCGGCGGGGTCGGCGCGATACTGGTCAGCGGCCTGTGGTGGCGCCTGTTCCCGCAGCTGGCGCGGCACGATCGGCTGCACCAACAACAGGCAGAGCCGCCGCTCAGCTAACCAGCATGGCCTCGGCCACCTGCCTGCGTTTGCCCTTGCCGCACAGCTGTTCGACCAAGCACAGGGCGAACTCCAGGGCCGTGCCCGGGCCCTGACTGGTGATGCAGTTACCATCGACCACCACCGCCTGGTCGACAAAACTGCAGCCGCTCAGGCGCTCGCCGAAGGCCGGGTAGCAGGTCATCCGCCGCTGCTTGAGCACACCGTACTGCTGCAAGGCCAGGGCCGGTGCGGCGCAAATGCCGGCGAACAGCTTGCCGGCCTTGGCCTGCTCGCGCACCCGTTCGGCCAAGGGTTCATGCTCGGCCAGATGCTGGGCACCGGGCATGCCGCCGGGCAGCACTATCAGGTCGAAGGCCTGGGCCAGCACATCGACCAGCATGGCGTCGGCGGTCAGGCGGGTGCCGCGGGCGCAGGTGATCATCCGCCGGTCTTCGATGCTGGCCACCACCACCTCGATCTCCGCACGGCGCAGCACATCGATCAGGGTCACGCACTCGAGGTCTTCGACACCGTCAGCCACGCTGATAAGGGCACGCATCGTCATTCTGGTCTCCTTCTTGCTAGCAACCTAAAGCTGTCCAATCGGTCACAAATTCACCACCCAGGGGCGAGCTGATATGATGCGCGCCTTTTCCCAGATCGCCAGCAAAATCCTGCGCCCGCGCCCGGATGTGCTTGGCTTTCGCTATATATAAGTACGGCCAAAGAGCCGTTACGGGGAGTCCCACATGCTGGAAAGACTGTTCCAACTCAAGGCCCATAACACCACGGTGCGCACCGAGATACTCGCCGGTCTCACCACCTTCCTGACCATGGCCTATATCCTCTTCGTCAACCCGAGCATCCTCGGCGCAACCGGCATGGACAAGGGCGCGATCTTCGTCGCCACCTGCCTGGCCGCCGCCATCGGCTCGGCGATCATGGGTCTGATCGCCAACTACCCGATCGCCCTGGCGCCGGGCATGGGCCTCAACGCCTTCTTCACCTACACCGTAGTGCTCGGCATGGGCCACACCTGGCAGGTGGCGCTCGGCGCGGTATTCCTCTCGGCCTGCATGTTCTTCCTGCTGTCGATCTTCAAGATCCGCGAATGGATCATCAACAGCATCCCCCTGGAGTTGCGCTCGGCGATCGCCGCAGGCATCGGCCTGTTCCTCGCGCTGATCGCCCTGCAAAGCGCCGGCATAGTGGTGGATCACCCGGCCACCCTGGTGGGCATGGGCGACCTCGGCAAGCCCCAGGCGCTGCTGGCGATACTCGGCTTCTTCCTGATAGTCGGCCTGGAGGCGCGCAAGGTCACTGGCGCGGTACTGATCGGCATCCTGGTGGTGACCCTGCTCAGCATCGCCCTGGGCATCTCCGAGTTCGGCGGCCTGCTGTCGATGCCGCCATCGCTGGCGCCGACCTTCCTTGAGCTGGACATACTCGGCGCGCTGGATATCGGCCTGGTCAGCGTGATCTTCGCCTTCCTCTTCGTCGACCTGTTCGACAACTCCGGCACCCTGATCGCCGTGGCCAAGAAGGCCGGGCTGATGCGCAAGGACGGCTATATGCCGAAGATGGGCCGCGCCCTGATCGCCGAC
>NZ_JAUYNP010000323.1 GCF_030696055.1 Pseudomonas sp.
CGTAGGCATTGTAAATATTACCGCTGGAATAGCTGGTGCCTGTGTCAATTGCAATGCGCACATCTTGAGGTAACGAATTTTCCGTCTGAGAAACATAAGTTATGAGTAAGTACGCGGAAGGAATACTATTGTCGTACTTGAGGATATGTTGCGATAAGATTTTTACTTCGCTATCGTTTTCCCATAGGTCAATATCGAAGCACTTGTCCGGTCCCGGGCGCCGAGTACTCTTGGGTTGGACGGAACACCAATAGTTTGGGGCTGGGTTAGGAATTTCAGTGTACCCATCTCCGACAATATCTACGATGCGAAATAACACGTCAACTTCGGGGAGGCGTTTAATACTGGTAGCTATAGGTGTAAGAACATAAAAACCTTCAGCTGAGGCACCAGAGATAAAGCTGGCTAATAAAACCGCCCATAATTTTCGTAGCATTTACGAATTCCTATTCTATTGATTTTGACGTCGATGGTGTAGTTACCTCATACAGCTCCATTGCCTAGAGTCTGTATGGGCGGGTGCAGTTAGTCGATGTAGGGGGAACAAAATTTTCAATCTTTGAAAATTCGTTCACAAAAGAGCAGAACTCGAGCATTTGGCTATAGCTTTTTCAAGCGCAGCAGTTGCTGATGGTCAGGTATTACATTTGATGTTTTGTAGAGTTTGCTCGTGTGCAAAATGTAATGCCTGCCCCAAGTTCTCTCCCTTATTTGCTCTCACATTTGCTTCTGGATTGCACTCGCTCGGGAATCAATTTTTTCTTGTCGAGCTTCCCCATTTCTTCAGAATATTCGCGGTATAAGAAGCAGGCACTATCTCTCATGCCGATATCCCAATAGCTGTCGGCTAGATTCAAAGTGGCAACTACGCGGTTCGGGAATTTCTCGTGAATACTCTTCAGTAATATGGCAGCCAATACATTATTTCCTGCCTGCTGCATGTAGTACGCATAATCGTTGAGTGCTCCTACATTTTTCTCGGATACGGCCATAGAGAGCTCATATACAAAATCCGATGGAATGGGTTTTCTATTTTCCTGGCTCATCGGCAGGGCGCTATAGAAGAGCTGACTTTTTTTTCCTTGAGGAAGCAGTGCCTTTAATTTCTTGATTTCATCATCGACTTCTTTGCGCGCTTCATTTTTGTTCATAACTTGATAGTCGACAGATGAACTAGAAAAATCGGTTAGTTTCACGCAGCACTTGATACGATTGACGCTAAAGTCTCTAGGGAAGTGCGCCTCGTTGGGCATGGGTTCTTCCCCTAAGGAGTAAATTTCATCCCGAAAAGGCTCCAACCAATTGGACTCTTTTATCAGAACCCAATTCTTCAATTTGTCTTGCCAGCGAAAGGTATAGGCCCTTTGTTCTACCGTGTGCACGGACTCGAACTCTATGGGAATAAAAATGTCCCCCGGAAAGTAGCCGGGCGCAATTCCGCCTGAACCGGTGTTGAACAGCCCAGAGACTTCTTTTGCATTGCTCGGTGTGATGGTGATTTTGTGCAACGAGTCATTGTCATTCACGGCGGTTACAGAGTATGCGTCACACTTGCCGTCTGCGTTTAAGTCATAAATACATTGGTTGGCAGTTGCTATGGCGGGTACCGCAGCAAGAGAAAAGAGCAAAGTTATTCTGCTTGGGCTGAACATCAGGAACTCCTTAATGCTTCAATTCGGCGCTCAGCATGGTCCTTTGCCTGAGGCGCTTTGCGAGATGATGCGTAATAGGTAGTGGTGTTGTCGTCTCTGACTCGCTGTGAGGATTCGTAAATCTCAAGGAACCTGGAGTATCCGGCTATGGCATCTGGTGTATTTTTTGCTTTTCCTCTGGAGGTACTACCAGGATCGCTCCAGAGCCCCCACGCGAAGGAAAACTTGGCCTTGTTATAGGCCTCGCTGTCCTCAAGCTTGTAGACTCCTGCTGTATTCAGTTTCGCGCATGACCTTATCTTCAATTGTTCGATGGCGGAATTGAGGAACTCCAAGCGATGATCATAGCCGTTGAATCCGCCATTTATTAGTGCGGTTATGTATATAAAGTCATCACTATCCGAGTGATTGAGTAATTTCTTGAACTGTGTCCAGAACCACCCTACGGAAGTCACGCAGTGGGGGGGGGCAGCCATTTTGTTGTAGTGCGGACTGCCAATGAAGCTCTCGCCAATATAGTTTCCGTAAGCCCGATAATTGGCCTCCCAAGTAATCTGTATTAGTCCTCTTCCGATATATGGGTGATACGAAGGTAGGGGGTTATCGGAATTAAGTCCTTCTGTAACGAAATTCATGCTGCCGCTTTCATGCAGCATTTGAGCAAGTACATGCGCCCTGCTGATGCAGCTTTCTATTCCAAACGTTCTAAACATTTCATTGATTGGGCTGATATATCGATCCACATTCGCTGTAGAGGCGCCAGGTGCTATTGCTTTCAGTTGCGCTTTGGTCAGATCATCAAGGCATACGCAACCTTTAGAGCTGAAATTACCGATCAAAGCGGCAGCGTTCAGATGCCATGCCTTGCCGTCCGGATTAAGATTGATCTCACTCCACCAACTCAGCGTCTGAATCCGCTTTTTCTCACTCACCCAATTAGGATTTGGATCGGCCGGCGTATGTTCCATTAGCTTATCCAGCTCGTCCCACTTGGTGGCTTTCCAAAACCACTCGCTTTCGTAGTGGGTGATAAGGCGGGAGATGGACTGGGCATGCCAGGGCTTGCCCAATGCGGCGCGGATTTCTGTGGTGCTGAGTTTGTCGTCGCGTACGCTGCCATCGGCGCCGTCGATGATGTCGTACAGGCGGGTTTTGACCGGGCCGTTATCCGCGGTGTTGATTTGCGCTTGATAGTCGGCCTGCCCCACTTCACTTAACAGGCGTTGGGCGTCGAGGTGGCAGGCAAATTGGTCGGCCGCGCAGGCAGTTTCGCTGATAAAGTCGAAGCCCTCCCATTCCCAGGGGCTGTGGTGGGTGGGAATGATGTCGGCCAGCCAGCCGCTAATCAGGTTGCCGTCCTTGTCTGCGAATTCATCGTTGAGGCGCCACCATTGGGTAATAACGGGCGGGCCGCCTGCCATCGGGGTGCTGGTTTGAATTTTACGATCCGCCGGCAAGCTGTTGAGCACGGCCAGCGGGATGATGCGGGTAACTCCGATGGTTTGGCCTGGGTCGCTGACCTTGGGTGGGTTGGTGGCGGACATGCCTTCGGCATGGGTAATCAGCTTGGTGTCGGGATGAATCTTCAGCAGGGTTTTTTGCGTGGCGGGCAAGCTGCTTGCCCGTGCTCGGCTCTTGGCAATAAAGGCGGGCACATCCTCGCAGCTGAACACTTCCAGATGCAGCAGGGCTTTGGGGGTTGAATCATCGTGGTTCTGATACTGGCCCAGATGGCCGATCAGTTCGCCGGCCTTGATCGGGTAGGCGGTGGGCAGCGGGTACACCGCCTCTTTTGCTTTGGGCTCACCGGGGATTGCATCTAGTTTGGAGAGGTAGACGTAGCCGAGCGGTTTGCCGTCAGCCCCATTGGGCAGTGCGGGTACGCCTTTGTAGTCGAGAACTTCCAGCAACTTGTAGTAGTTGGAATCAACCGTGCTTTCAGCGCCCAATTTGACCTTGGCGCCCCGTGGCAATACGCCAATGATGGTGCCGGTGAGTTTCCCTTCCTTGCGGACGTTTAAACCCTGATGGCTGAGGGTTAGTGCAGGCTCTGTATCGGTTGCAACCCCCGCGACTGTGCCGCCGGTCAATTCGGGGGCATACACCCAGCCGATGACGCCACTCGGCAAGGCTGGCACGGCCGCGCCTTCGACTATGCTGGCTAGCTGTTTCCAGCTTGGGTCGCTGATATCGGCGGCGCCGAGGGTGACTTTGCAGCCCTTGGGTAGCATTGCCAGGACTTCGGTGCTGCCCCCGCTTGCCAACTTACGCACGCGCAGGCCCACAATTGGATCAGTGGCTCGCTCACTGACTAGATAACTCGTTTCCGCCAAGAAAGGCGGCGGCAGCGGGGCGCCGGGGGCTTGATAGCCCTTCCAGTCGAGCAGGTGCATATACAGGCTATAGAAGGTCAAGGCTTCGGCCGGTGCGGCCGGTGCGGCCGGAGTTGCAGGTGTGGCTGCGGGCACAGGCGGCAGCTCCAACCGATGCTTGACCAGGACGAAGCCGGTGGAGAAGGGTGCGCGCTTGATCAGGGGGACCCCGCTGATGTACTCGCTTTCTGGGTATTGGTTATCGATGCGGTAGGCAATCACTTCACCGTCGGCGATGCAGCGCACGCTGGATTGATCCAGGGCTGCTGCGGTGCCGCTGTCGAAATGCACGCCACCATGCCAGAGGCCATTGTCCCCCATGGGGTAGAAGCCGTTTTTAGCCTTGGCCAAGGCGTCGTAGTAAAACTGTGGATCGGTGATTTCTTTGCTGGCATCGCCCGCGCTGTTAAAGGGAAACGCCCAGGCGTTGATTTTGTTCGTATCGGTCATCGTTGCTTACCTAATGTCCTTGGTAGTGCGCCCCGCTGTCGCCTGGGTCTGCACAGCTATGTCAGCCCTGATCAGCCGGAGAAGTTGAGCATCCGCTTGGATTTGCGCTTCGGTGGTATCTCGAAGCTGTTCAGCAACGCCTCATCCAACAAATTCCCCGCCTTATCTTTATCCGCCGCCCCCGGCAGCACCGGTGGTTTGATGGCGATGCCCGAGCCTTTGCCCGGTGCGCCGCCGGCGTTGATCTTGGCCATTGGGCCGAGCACTGTGATGCCGCCGCCGTCGAGCTTGATAAAGCTGCCGCCGGCTTTGAGGGTCAGTTCGCTGGCGGCCTCGATAACCATCTTCTGCCCGGCCTTCAGATGGATTTCGCGGCCGGCTTTGCTCAGTTGGGCGGTGCCGAGTTTGATGTGCTGGTTTTGCCCGACGGTGAGGTGGTCGTCGGGTTTGACTTCGACTTTGCGCTCGGCTTTGACCGTCAGGTGTTCTTCGGCTTGCAGCTCGGTGTAGCTATTGGCCTCGACCCTGTCGTGACGCTCGTTGCCGACGCGGATCTTCTGGTCGTGCTCGATGTTTTCGTCCCAGTCGCGCTGGGCGTGCAGGTAGATCTGCTCGGCGCCTTTTTTGTCTTCGATGCGCAGTTCGTTGTAGCCGGCGCCGCCTGGGGTGCTGAGGGTTTTGAAGACGCTGCGGGTCTTGTTGGCCGGCAGGTCGTAGGGGACGACATGTTCCTTGTGATATAGGCAGCCGGTGACCAGGGGTTGGTCGGGATCGCCTTCGAGGAAGGTCACCAGCACTTCCATGCCGATCCGTGGGATGGCGATGCCGCCATAGCCGTCGCCGGCCCAGCTGTTGGACACGCGCAGCCAGCAGCTGGTCTTGTCGTCGGCCTGGCCTTCACGGTCCCAATGCCCTCTATCCCAAAAGAAGTGCACCTTGATCCGGCCGTATTGATCGCAGTGGATTTCTTCGCCGGCGGGGCCGGTGACCACGGCGGTCTGGCTGCCCAGCACGCGGGGTTTGGGATGCGCGAGTGGCGGGCGGAAAGGTACGTCCCAGGGGGTGGCGGTAAAGCGGTTGCGGTAGCCTTGGTGGAAGTCGGTGTCGTCTGCTTGCCCCTCTCCCCAGCCCTCGGCTTTGGCATCCTGCGTCGCCCTACCTCCTACATCCATGTAGTCGTCTCCCCGGAGGGGCGAAAAGTTAGTGATGGACTCTTCCAGCACCTGGGGCTGTTTGCCTTGGTGGATCACTTCGTGCAGCAGCCAGAGGTCGTTCCAGTCCCGCCGTGGGTGGTCGGAGAGTTCCAGGAAGTGGCCGCTAAGCAGCTTGGGTTGGTCACCGCGGCCTTCGGCCAGGCGGTAGTCGGCGCGGTGGCGTTGCAGGTTGCGCTGGCTCAGATGTTTGCCGCGGCTGCGGTCGACAAAGCGGCCTGGGTAGTCGTAGTCCTCGAGATCCGGCAACGGTTTGGCTTCGGGATCGCGATCCGCTTTGTATGCTGCTTCCATAAGCAGCCGCGGTTGCTCGAAATCGTAGTCGCGGCGCGTGGTGCGGCTGGTACGGGTTTCCAGGCGCACGGCGAAGCGTTTGATCACCGGATCAATGGCGGTCATGCCGTTGTCTTGCAGGTAGGCGGTGGGCTGGCCAAGTTTGCCGAAGGCGCTCTGGTCGTCGCCGAACACCAGCACATGGCCCTGCTCGCTGTGCTGGAAGTGGTAGTGGATGCCTTCCTCCTCGCACAGGCGCTGGACGAAGTGCAGGTCGCTCTCGTCGTACTGCACGCAGTAGTCGCGCTCGGGGTAGAGGGTCGGGCCGAGCTGGAACTGCTGGGCGCCCGCCTGGATGCCATGCTCCTGCAACACCTGGGCGACTATCTGCGGCACCGTCAGGTGCTGGAAGATGCGCTGGTTAGTGCGGTGGGCCAGGTACGCCAGCTGCGGCACTAGGCACAGGCTGTAGCGGGTCAGGCGCTTGCCGCTTTCACCTTGGGCGACCCTATGGATCAGCCCGTGAATGCCCAGGCCGTCCGGGGTAAAGGCGAGAAAAGCCGGCTGATGCAGCAGGCTTTGCAGGTCCAGATCGGGCCGCTCGCTGACCAGCTCCACTTCGAAGCGATAGGGCTGGCTGATCGCCTCGCGACCGCTGAATTCGAGCACTTGCAGGTCGTGTTCGAGTCCTTCGATGCGCAGGCTGAAGTGGGTTTCATTGGCCGGGTTGAACATGCTTATTTCCTTGTAAAAAGATCATCCATTGATGCTGCTAGGAGGCTGTCCGGAACTACGGTTTTTTGCATGTTGGGCTTCGTTCCTCAGCGCCAACCTACGATGTGTAGTCAATTGCCATTCTCGGACAGCCTCCTAGCTGCTACGGCCCAGCCAGTGCTGCCAGCGAGTCGGCGGCGGGGCGCGGAATAGCTCCAGCAACTGCGCACTGCTGATGCTGCGCTGCGCCTCGTCGAACGCCAGAGCGGTGCGCAAGGCTGGCCAGCAATGCGACGGCAAGTGCTCGGGCCGTTGCAGTTGCTGATCCAGCTGCATGGCCTTGGCCTGCTTGGCGCTGAGGCGTCGGAACGGGTGGCGGCCGCCGGCCAGCTCATACAGCACGCAGGCCAGGGCATAGACATCGGCCGCGGCGCTCAGCGGCGCGCCGTCGAGCAGCTCCAACGCGGCGTAGCGTGGCGTCCAGGCGGTGAAGCGGTTGCGGCATAGGCGCGGCAGGCCCGGCAGCAAGCCTTCCACCGGCTGGCCGAGACCATAATCGAACAGGCGCAGGCCGTCGGCGGCGAGCATCACATTGCTGGGTTTCAGGTCGCCATGCAGTACGCCCAGGCTGTGCGAATAGCTCAGGGCGTCGAGCAGGGCGATGGCGATGCCTTGCAACTCGCTCCAGGGCAAGCCTTCGGGGCGTTCGCCGAGCAACTGGTCGAGGGTCAGGCCCTTGAGCAGCTCCAGGGTGAGGAAGGCGCGCTGGCTCGGCAGATCCACCTCGAAGCCGAACAGCCTGACCACATGGGGGTGGTTGAGCCGCGCGGTGAGGGCGAATTCGCTGTACAGCAAGGAGTTGGCGTCCGGGTATTCGGCGAAGTCGTCGCTGAGGGTTTTCAGTGCCACATAGGGCTCGGGGTCGCCGAATTGCTCGCGCAGCAGGTCACGGGCGCGGTACACCGCGCCCATGCCGCCGACGCCGAGCAGACGTTCGATCTTATAGCGGCCGCCGAGCACGTCCGGCAGTTCGCTCAGCGCGGGGCGCTGGGTTTTATCCGCGGCCTTGTCCGCCGGTTTGGCGGCGGTGGCGGCCAGGGCGAAATAGGTCAGGTCGCTGGCTTCGTTGCTGGTCTCGTTGCTGGCCAGCGGCGCCTCGTCGAGCAGGCTTGCACTCATCCTCGCGTCCTCATCGGCGGATCACCACGGCGCTCAGGTTGTCCCGCGCCGGGCCGTCGAGGACCTGCTGAAACAGGCGATTGAGCGTCAGTTGCGGTGACGGCAGGTTCAGCGCGGCGCCCAGTTCGTCGGCGGACAGGCCTTGATAGAGGCCATCGCTGCACAGCAGAAAGGCGTCGCCGGGGAGTATGTCCAGCTCGAGTATTTCCAGCTTCAGCTCGTCGCTGGCGCCTATGGCCCGGGTCAAGGCGTGCGCCGCGGGATGGCGAGCGGCCTCGGCTGGGCTCAGTTGCTGTTCGTCGATCAGTTGCTGCAGCAGCGAATGGTCGCGGCTGAGCTGATACAGGCGACTGCCGCGCCACAGGTAGCAGCGGCTGTCGCCGGCCCACACGCAGGCGGCGCGCTCGCCCTCGATCAGCAGCGCCACCACGGTGCTGCCGATCACCGGGTCCGGGTGCGCGGCGGTCACGGTCAGCTCTTGAGCGAGGCGCCGATTCAGCCCGTGCAGGCGCTGGCGCAGTTCGGCCAGGCGCTGTTGCAAATCGCCCGCGCTGGGTTCGGCCAGCTGCTCGACTATCAGGCGGCTGGCCAGGGCACCGTTCTGGTGCCCGCCCATGCCATCGGCCACCACCCACAGGCCCTGCTCCGGCAGGGCCAGAAAGGCATCCTCGTTGCGCGCGCGGACCTTGCCGGTGTCGGTGCGCGCGGCGCTGCGCCAGGCGTTCGCGAGTGCCAGCATCAGAGCGTCGCCGGCAGTTTGAAGCTGCGCAGCAGGCCGATGTCGAAGGGGTTCGGCGAGCGCTGGCTGTGCAGCAGGTAGTTGGCGCGCAGGCCGCCGAGGTCGGCCTTGAGCATCAGCACGTCGCGACCGCTGTGGTAATCCACGCTCATCAGGTCGAGCAGGCGGAACAGCGACCAGGGGCCGGTGTTCTTCTCGATGCCGACCTTGCGTCCGCCCAGCTCTTCCACCACCAGGCTGGTACGGCCTTCGTTATCCGCGGCTGGCCAGCTGAACGCGGTCTGCACGATCGGCCCATGGCGGTATTCCATCTGCTGGCTGCCGAAGCGGAAGTCGGCGCGGCCCAGGCTGGAATCCAGCGAGTAGGGCTCCAGCTTGAACAGCACTTTCGGCTCGTTGGGGTTCTCGGCGAAGAAGCTGCGGCGGATGGTCTGGGCATGGCTCATCTGCTCGAGGAACTCGCGCGACAGCGGCAGGCCACGGCCGTCCACGCGGCGCAGTTGGTACTGGCCGGCGGCGCCGCTGACGAAGGGCTTGAGGTAGCCGTCGAAGAAGCGCTCGGCTATGCCTTGGGCCTTGAAGAACTCGCGGAAGTCGGCGATCGCCACGTCGCTTTCGCTGTGGGCGCTGAACGGATAACGCTGTTTCAGCGAACCCTTGTAGGCGGCGTACAGCTCGTCCTTATAGCGCTGGTTGAGGTACTGGTGGGCATCGCCCAGCACCAGCATCCAGCTGTCTTCGGCGAGCAGGCCGAGCCAGTTGCCGACCGGCTGCGGCAGGCGCGCGGCGTTGCTGCGCACCTGGTTGATGGCGTCGCGCTGACCGCCCATGCGTGCCTTGGCTAACTCGAAGGCGGCCTGCTCGGGTGAGCTGGCATGGGCCAGGCCGGCCAGTTGCAGCTGCAGGGCATTCAGTGCCTGCAGGGTGCCGGCCAGTTCCGCCGCGGCGCCGCCGTTGTCGTCGAGCAGGCGATGCAGCGGTTCGAAGCGCCGTTCCAGGGTTTTCCGTGCGGTGTCCGGCAGGTTCTTGATCAGCGCCGCCTGCGCCTGTTCGGCGGCGGCCGCTGCCAGCTTGGCCGCCTTGCCCAGTTTGCCCTTGGCACCTTCCAGGGCTTGCGCGGCGGCACCGGCGTCGTCGGCCGCTTCGGCCATGCCGTTGAAGCGGGTGTTGTCGCGTACCTCCACCAGCAGTTGCAGCAGCGGCGAATTGGCGGCGGTCAGGCCGGCCAGTTGCAGGGCGCCCTGGTTGGCGCTGCCGATGGGGTCCAGCGCCAACTGCGCCAGGGCTTCGCCCCAGTAGTTGGCGTAATCGCGGAAGTACAGCTGCTCCATTTCCACCAGCAGACGGCTGAGGTCGGCGCTGCTGAGGTTGTCGCCTTCGCCGAGCACCCAGTTGTCGCGCAGGATATCGCGCACCAGATCGGCGCCCTGGGCGACGAACAGCTTCTGGTAACCGACCTGGGTGTAGAAACCCGGAATGCTGTAGTCGCTGCCGATAAACAGGCCGGCTTGCGGGCCGAGCTTCTGGCTCAGGCGGTAGTCCGGCAGGCTGCGCGCCTGTTCGCGGAGCATGCGGTAGACCACGCCCGCCAGCGACTCGCTACGCAGTACCTGGCGCGCCTGTGCCACCAGGGGTTCGTTGAGCGAGTAGGGGGCGAACGACTCGGCCAGCAGGCGCTCGAAGTGCTGGTTAAGGCCGCGCTGGCCGGCACTGTTGCCGGCGTAACGCAGCGACCAGTCGGCGGCCAGCCATTCCTGCAGGAAGGCCTTGTCGCGGCGCTCCTCCAGGTTGAGCATCAGGTAGGCGCGCAGGCTGTTGAGCAGGCGTTCGCGGTCGTTCAGGTTGGCGCGTACTTGCGCCTCCAGCTGACGGCCGACGCGCGGCAGCAGGAGGTTTTCCAGCTCGCCGCGGTAAGCCCGCTGCAGGGTCGGGTCGACCCGCTCACCCTGATACAGGCCCGCGCGGTGCAGGTAGGCGGCTTCGTCCAGGGTTGGGAATACCTGGGTCGCGGCATGGCTCTGGTCTAGTGCCTTGAGGGTCTGCAGCGCATCGTCCTGGGGACTGAGGCTGCGTTGTTGCTGAGTCAGTTGCTGGGCGATGGCGCGCAGCTGTTCCAGACGCTCATGGTTGCTGGAGAAGCCGTTGGCCCAGAGCGCGCCGAACAGCGTCAGGCAGGCCAGGGCGCAGGCGTACATGGCGCGCTGGCCCCAGTCGATGCGGCGCACTTCCTTCTGATCGAGGCCGGCCAGCTCGGACTCGGGGAAGATCACCCGGCTCAGCAGGTGGTTGATAAAGCGCGCGCGGCCGCTGCGGAAGGTCGGCAGGGCGCTGCTGGAGAGGCCCAGGTTACGGCCGATGCTACTGGTGCTGGGGTCGAGCTGCTCGCTGAGCTGCGGTGCGCTGGTCAGGTAGAAGCCGCGCAGCTGGCTGGCACGCTGGTAGCGGTTGCCGCTGAAGGCCAGCTCGGCGAACAGGCACAGGCGCTCGCCGATCTGCCCGAGCTGGTGCGGGAAGTCGAGGATACGGCCGCGGCGCTGGGTGTCGCGCTCCTGGTGCATGCGCAGGATCACCTGGCTGTTGAGGCGGCGCAGCAGCTCTTCGAACTCCTGGCGCACCACCTGCACGTCGGTGCTGTTCTGCTCCTTGCGGAAGCTGGCGCCGAGCACCTGATCGCTTTCCTCGCGGGACAGCTGATCGAAGAACTCGTCGAAGCCCAGCACCTGGTCGGCCTTGCTCAGCACCAGGTACACCGGCACATCGGCGCCCAGGCGCTGGTGGATGTCCTGCAGGCGCTGGCGGGTCTGCCGCGCCAGGTTTTCCAGCTCGATCTCGCTGCCACCTTGCAGCTGTTCGAGCGGAATATTCACCAGCACGCCGTTTAGCGGGCGGGCGCGGCGCTGGCGCAGCAGGCCGAGCAGGAAGTCCCAGGCGCGGCCGTCGATGGCCGGGTCGGGTTGGCTCAGGTAGCGCCCGGCGGTGTCGATCAGCACCGCATGCTCGGCGAAATACCAGTCGGCGTAGCGGGTGCCGGAAACGTCCTTGGTCAGGCGTTGCTGCTCACCACGGTTGAGCGGGAAGTCCAGGCCGGAGAAGTCCAGCAGGCTGGTCTTGCCGCTGCCCTGGGGGCCGAGCAGCAGGTACCAGGGCAGCTCGTTGCGCCACTTCTCGCTACGTCCGCGATACAGGCTGGAGCGCTTGAGGCTGTGCAGCGCCTGCTTGAAGCGCTGGCGCAGTTCGAGTTGTTCCTCGTCGATCAGGCTTTCGCGGCGCAGGCGCTCCTGGGCGTCGGCGTCGTCTTCCTCGGCCTTCTTGCGCGCCGTGGCCTTCCAGCTGGCGAACACCATGGCCAGGCCCCAGAGCAGGAACAGCCCACTGATGCTCAGCAGGCGGCTGCTGGCCGACTCCCAGAACTTGTAATCGTTGACCGCGAGCAAAGGGCCGACGAACCACACCAGCAGCGCCAGAACCAATACCAGGCACAGGCTCCAGACCCAGGTCTGGCGGAAAAATGCGGCTAACTTGCCGAAAAAGCTCTTCATTTCAGATCATCCATGAGTGCACCCGCGGACGGGTCGAGTTGCTCGTACGGCTGCAAAACAGTCTCGCGCTGTTCGCCCAATACCCAGGCGAAACCGCCATAGATCACCACCAGGCAGACCAGGGTGAACAGCGCCACCAGCCACCAGGGCACGATGCGCACCAGACGCCGGCGGCTGTCTTTCAGGCCTTGCCAATGCGGCGAGATTTCCCGTGGCACATCACCGCGCATCTGGCGGATCTGCCGGTACAGGCTGTCGCGCACCGCTTCCAACTCCAGCATGCCGCGCGGCAGTACGCGGTACTTGCCCTCGAAACCCAGCGACAGGCACAGGTACATCAGCTCGAGCATCGGCAGGTGCTTGACCGGGTTGCGCGACAGGCGCTCGAGCAGCTGGAAGAACTTCTCGCCGCCGAAGGTTTCGTTGTGAAAACTCGACAGCAGGCTCATCTGCGACCACTCGCTCTCGTTGCCCCAGGCGGTGGTCACCACCGCTTCGTCGACCACGGTGCACAGCACGTAACGCGCGGCCATCACCTGGCTGCTCTCGGCGCCTTCATGCAGGGCGCGGTGCTCGAACAGCTTGATGGCGCTGGCCAGGCGCTGGTTGAGGCCGTGCATGTCCTCGCTCTCGAAGCTGTGCTTGAGCCGCACCACTTCCGAGAGCAGGGTGGACGCGGCGGCCACCAGCGGATTCAGGCTGATATTGAAGGTCTCCGCCGGGCGTAGGCGCGCGGCGTAGATCATGCGTTCTTCCAGTTGCTCGAATTTCGGCGGCGCGGCGAAGTCGGTCAGCGGGCTGTGCGCGGGGGCGTCACCTTTGCGGTTGAGGATGACGGTCTTGTCGTCCTGGCCGTATTCCATTTCCTTGGTGGTCATCATCAGTTCCTGATCGCCCAGAATTTCAGCTCAAGCCCGGAGAACTCGCCGGACACGTGGAAGGCGAAGCCGCCGGAGCGTTCCAGCTGCGCCAGTTCCTCGGAGCCCAGCTCCAAGGCGAAGTAGGTTTTCCCTGAGTGGAAGGGGATCTGCCGTGGCGCCACCGGCAGCGGTTTGACCTTGATCCCCGGCAGGTGCAGGTTGACCAGCTGGCGGATGCGCTCCACCGGGCCGACCTTGAGGTGCGCCGGCAGGCGGTTGCGCAGCTCTTCCGAATCGCACTGGGCGCTGGCGGCGAGGACGAAGGTAGAGGTGGCGAGCAACTTGTGGTCGTGCAGCGGCGACACCTGGATGCCGTACTGACGCTGTTGCAGAAGCATTTCGATGGCGTGCTGTTCCAGCACCATCGACAGCACCTGGCGGATCGCGTCCATCAGCTTGCGGAAGCTCAGGCCCTGGTCGCTGTGCAGGTAGCGGCCTTCCAGGCGCGGGCGTTTGACCTCGCTGGAGAAGGTCGCCAGCTCGCCGAGCAGGCCGAGCAGCTCGCGGTAGATCTGCTCCGGGTGCACCTGCTCGATGCCCAGGTAATGCCGCAGCACCGGCTCGAAGCGGTTGATCAGCTGCAGCATCATAAAGTCGCCAACTTCGGCGCCGCCGACCTTGCCGGTGGCGCTGATGCGCTCGGCGAGGATGTCACCGCGGTGGGCCAGCATGCTGATCACTTCCTTCAGGCAGGACAGCAGATAGCCGGAAGCCTGGAAGTTGACGTAGGTCGGGATAAATTCCGGATCGAGGCTGATCACCCCGTCCGGGGTGGTGTCGAGCACGTCGCACAGCTGCAGTTTGACGTAGGCCTGGTCGCTCTGTTGCGCGCCGAGCAGCAGGCGGAAATCCGGGCGGCCACAGCTGACCTGGCTGGCGGCGCTGTCGCCGGCGTTGGAGTCGGCGACTTCCTCGTCGAAGGCGGTGAAGCGCGCCAGCACGTCCTGCTGCTCCGGGCGGCGGCTCTCGATATGGTTGCCGGTGACCAGCGGCAGGGCCAGGTATACCGGGGTGTTGCCGGTGTTCGGCGGCACGTCCAGGGCCAGCGGCTCGCGCTCGGCGCCGATATCGAACAGGCTGCCATCGGGCAGGATGCCGCTGGCCTTGCTCACCACCAGCTTGCCCATATTGAGGAACTGGCGATCGATCTCCAGCTCGAAAAAGCCCCAGGCATAGCTGTCGAGCTTCTGCGTGCGGGTCTTCAGCTGGTAGTCGTAGTAACGGTCGTTCTGCTGGAAGTGCTGCGGGCGCAGCAGCATGCCTTCCTGCCACACCACTTTATGCATGGCCATGGCTCAGTCCTCTTCCTTGACGTGCTTATCGACGGCTTTGATGCCCTGGGCATCCAGCTTGAGCACGCTGCTGTTGCGTGCCTGTTGCTGCAGCGGGATGACCAGGCGCCAGTTGCTTTCCGGCAGGTCGCGGTAGGCGGCCAGCACGCCGACATAGCGGCTGCCTTTCTGCACCGAGAGCTTCAGCTCGCGGGTTTCGCCGGGCCTTAGCTCAAGCTCCTCGAGTACCACCAGATCCGGCGCCAGGGCCTCTTTCGGGCGTTGATACAGCGAGAAGAAATCGGCGCTTTCGAAAGCCACCGGGTGCTTCAGCTCGATCAGGCGCAGCACTATCGGCGAAGGCCGGCCATTCAGGTCCGGGTTGAGCTTCTCGCTGCCGCTTAGGGTCAGGTCCAGCTTGGTCATCTTCGAATAGGGCGACAGCGACGAGCAGCCGCCGAGGGTCAGCAGCGTGGCCAGCAGCGCCAGCAGGGTAAAACGGTGCATGGACATCATCCTTGAGCGTCGGTGTTGAGGGTGGCGATCAGGCGAACCTGTTCTTCGTAGCTGTGGGCGAAGTCGCGGGCGAACAGGCGCTCGCTCCAGTCGTCGTTCTGTGTAAGCAGCGCGTGCAAGCGGCTATAGGCGCGCCAGCGGCTGCCGGCGGTGGCGAGCAATGGCTTACGCCCTTCACGCTCGAAACGCAGGCTCAGTTGTTCCGGCGACAGCTGCTCGAACATGCCCTTGACCGCGGCGCGGCTGGCCGCCAGTAGTGCCACCTGATGCGCCTGCAGGTCGCGGAAGCCGCGGCCGATGCTCTGTTCGGCGGACAGCGCGCCGGGTTTGCCGCCACGCAGCAGGGCAGTCATTGCTTCGCTGGCATCGCTGCTGTGCTTGAGCGGGTTGTTGCCGGCGCTCTGCACCGTGGTCAGGGCCAGGCGCAGCTCGTTCTTCAGCTCGCTGCGGGTACGCAGGCTCTGCTGCAGGCTGCCGACGCTCTGCTTGAGCAACTTGGCGGCGTGCAGCGCCAGGGCTTCGCGGCCGTCGTCGTCGAGGTCGTCGAGCTTGACCCCGAGGGCCTCGCCGAATTTCTCCCAGAAGCTTGGCGGCAAACGCACCGGCTCCGGCGCGCGCCTGGGCTGCGGCGCGGGCGTCGGCGCCACCAACTGCGGCAGCAGCAGGTTTTCTTCGTCGATCTGCGCGTAATCGCGCTGCTGCGTCTGCGCCTTGGGCGGACGCAGGATCGCCGTGAGGTCATCCACTTCGGCGTAGACCCGCTCCTGCTGATCGAGGGCGGTCAACGGGTCGAGGTCGAGAAAGGCGTCGTCGGGAATGATGCTGCCGGCCGGTTGCGCGCGGCCGGTATCGCCGGCGAACAGCGCCGGGTCCTGAATCAGCCGCGCGCGGATCTCGAAGTCGCCGAAGCAATACAGGCTGCCGTGCTCGATGCGCTGTGGTTCGCCCTTGCGCAGGCTGGCGCCGCTGTCTTTCAGCTGGATGCCATTGCTGCTGGTATCGGTCAGGAAGAAGGCGCCATCGCGGTAGCTGACCTCGGCATGCCGCCCCGACAGCACCCGCTTGCGATCCGGAATCACCCAGTCGCACTCCTCCGCCCGGCCGATAATGCCGCCGGCCTGCTTAAAGGTTTTGCTGGTCAATAGACCTGACACGAACTGCTGGGCACTGACCACATCGAAAACCAGTTCCATGGTTGTTAACTCCTTGCGGTCAGTTACCGCGCTGCACTGCTTGCGGATCGCCCAGGGGGCGGTATTGGTCATCGTTGAACTTGTAATTGCCACTGCAGCCGGTGAGGGCCGTTACCAGGAGGAGGGCGGGCAAGTAACGCATCAACATAGTTATTCCCTCTATTAATTTCGGGTGTTTAATTTGTTTATTTATATGCAGAGAAATTCTGTGGATTATTGCTGCGCATCAATCAAGGTTATTTTTATATTTGAACTGTCCGTGGGCACTCTGTTAGTGCCGTAGGCGGCCTCGGCTTGGCCCTTGCCAGAGATGTATTGGTAGACCAGGTATTTCTTGCTGCTTTCATTGCCAATGTTCTGGAACACCACCGCCATGCCGCTCTGGTTTAAATAGACCCAACTGGGGCGGTTTCTTTCGGCAAAATCTATCCGCTCCAACTCGTGGCTGGCGCTGTTATAGCGAAGCGCGAAGCCCTGTAGATAATTGGCGCTGAACTCACCGGATACGACCAAGGCCTTTTCTTCACGCCCAGAACACTGGATGGAAATAGCGGCACCCCGGGACAGTTCTGCGCTTGCAAAAGCCGGGGTGAGTTTCTGTTGTTGTTGCAGGTAATAAATGGCCGAATCGGCTATTGGCTGGGCACTCAGGACTGCGACCTGAGCGCTTTGCCCAGCTCCTAGCAGGCAGTTTTCGACTGCTTTAAGATTTTCAGCGCTGGCTGATAGGGGCAATAAGATCAAGAGTATTGATATGGATAGAAGCGTTTTCATTTGACCATGTCTCGCAATATTTGCATTGACTCTTGGGCGGCTTTTAGCTTTTCCGCAGTTGCTTTTATTTTGTTGTAGTAAATTCCATTTTTAAGGCCGCGATAGTCTTTGTAGGCTTCGGCTATGGGATCTTTCGCGCCTTTCTTTGTCTGGCGTTGAATAAGATGCTCTAAATACTGAGTGCCGATCTTAATGTTGGTGGCTTGGTCAGTTAGTTCCGCGCTGGCATGGAATTTATCGGCTTCTTTATATACATCGGTCTCATCCAGGCGGTCTGCGCGGGGCTTCTTAAGATTCTCGAGACGGTATAGTTCGCGTACTGGCGCCTTGAGCAGTTGCATTAAGCCTTTGGCCGAGCTGCCTTGAGCCCGCGCGTTAGCATCGAAACGAGACTCCATATAGATCTGGCAAATAATGCTGTCGGTATCGATGGAGGACTGATTGTTTGCCTCTACCAGTTTCCTTATTTCCCGCAGACGTGCGGCGTCATCTACAGGCAGGCTGGCCGGCTTGGTTTCCGTCACGGGGGTCAGGCTCTGTTGGCCTGTTGCCAGGGGCTTGGGCTTTTGCATGTTCAGGCGTCCCAGTGTGGGTTGAGCGGTGGTACGTCATCGTAAATTTCTATGGTCGCGGTCTCGGCTTCATGGCTGGCGACCTTCAGGGTTCTGCCTTCCTGGTCCGTTCGCCCATACAGCGTTTTGCCGGACTTGGTGGTGATGACATAGGGGAAGTTCGGCAACGGCAGGCCCGTGTCCTGTGCAGTGATCAGGAAGTCGAGGTCGTACCCAGGCTTGGTTTTGCGTGCAGGCTCGGCGAGAGGGATAACGCCAGGCGCATTCGCCGCGGCCAGGGTCGTCAAACTGCCGGCCTTGTCCGCATCCGCCGCCCCCGGAATCACCGGCAACAGAATGCCAATCCCGCTGCCCACCCCCGGTGCGCCGCCCGAGTTGAGCTTGATGGTCGCGCCGCTCAGGGTGACGCCGCTGGGGTCGAGTTTGAGGAAGCTGCCGCCGCCATTGGCGGTGAGTTCCAGGCCTGCGTCTATCACCACTTTATTGCCGGCTTGGTAGTGGATTTCGTTGCCGGCTTCGACAAATTGGCCGACCCCGACCTTCACATGGCGGATGGTGGCGACCGTCAGGTGGTCGTTGCTGCGGATTTCCACCTTGCGGTCGGCGTGGGTGGTGCGCTGTTCTTCGGCCTGGAATTGGCTGTAGCTGTTGGCTTCGACGGTATCGTGGCGCTGGTTGCCGATGCGGATCTTCTGGTCGTGTTCGATATTCTCGTCCCTGTCGCGCTCGGCATGCAGATAGATCTGCTCCGCGCCTTTCTTGTCTTCGATACGCAGCTCGTTATAGCCGCCACCGCCGGGGCTGCTCAGGGTCTTGAATACGCTGCGGGTCTTATTGGCCGGCAGCGGGTAAGGCACCAGGTGTTCCTTGTGGTATAGGCAGCCGGTGACCAGGGGCTGGTCGGGGTCGCCTTC